>NZ_LIPP01000198.1 GCF_001418335.1 Streptomyces aurantiacus
CCCCCTCGGGCGACCGCACCCTGCCCCCCGCGGCGGCCCCGGCCCAGGGGCTCGCCCGGCGGGACGTGCGGCGCTTCTCCCTCGTGGGGATCGTCTGGGACGACCCGGAGAGCGAACTCCACGGCCGGGTCCAGGTCCGTACCCGCGCCGCCGGCACCACCAAGTGGTCCGCCTGGCAGGACGTGGACACCCACAACCACGAGCACGCGGCCGACCCGGACACCACGGAGCGTGCCTCCGGCCGGGTACGGGGTTCCACGGCGCCCCTGTGGGTGGGGGACTCGGACGGCGTGGAGGTCAGGGTCCAGGGGCAGGCGGACGGCAGGGCGGCCGGTGCCGACGGAAGAGCCGTCGTCGCCGAGCCCCTCCCCAAGGGCATGCGCGTCGAACTGGTCGACCCCGGCGCCGAACCCCCGCTCCAGGGCCCCGAACCGGACGCCTCACCCGCCAACGCCCTGACCGCCGAGTCCGCGGGGTCGGCGGCGTCCTCCGCCGTCAACGCCGACCTGGCGCCGCTCGGCGCCACCGAGATCGCGGCCCTGAGCGAGGAGGAGACCCGGGCCGACCTGCTCGCGACCCGTGGCGAGGGAACGGACCCACCTGGTCCGACGGACGCGACGGACGCCACGGACGCGACGGACCCGACGAGTACGCCCGGTACGACGGACCCGGCGGGCACGAAGGACACGGTCGGCGAGAAGGAAGCGGCCGGTGAGAAAGAAGCGGCAGACAAGGCCGACGCGGCGGCGGCGGCCCAACGCGCGAAGCCGTACATCGGCGCGCGTCCACGCATCGTCACCCGCCGGGGCTGGGGCGCCGACGAGGGGCTGCGCGAGCCGGACTTCAGCTACACGAAGACCGTGAAGGCCGCCTTCGTCCACCACAGCGCCTCGGGCAACAACTACAGCTGTGCGCAAGCCCCTTCAGTCATCCGCAGTATCTACCGCTACCACGTGAAGAGCAGCGGCTGGCGCGACATCGGCTACAACTTCCTCATCGACAAGTGCGGCAACATCTACGAGGGCCGGGCCGGCGGCGTGGCCAAGCCGGTCATGGGCGCACACACGCGCGGTTTCAACAGCAACAGCACGGGGATCGCCGTCCTCGGAAGTTTCGGCACCGCCAACCCACCCGCCGCCACGGTGACGGCCGTCGCCCGGCTCACGGCATGGAAGCTCGGCCTCTACGGAGCGAACCCCCGCGGCAAGACCTACCTCAAGTCGGGAGGCGGAAATCTCTACCAAAAAGGCAAGAACGTACGACTCAATGTAATCTCCGGGCACCGGGACGGATTCGCGACCGAATGCCCGGGCAGCCGGCTTTACGCGAAGCTCGGCAAGGCCCGTGCCGATTCGGCCCGCTACCAGGGACGATGAGGTCCGCTCGGCGGGAACGGCGAGGCCCGCACGCCGGGTCGCCCGGCCCCGGCGGCCCCCACGGCCAACCACCCTCCAGAGGCGCCCCACAGCCATCGAGACGGTCTGCATACACCGGCCGGTCGAAACAAGGTTCGACCGGCCCCATCAGGAAGCAGAGACGACAGGTGACAGAAGCGATCCTCCTGGTCGGCGGCAAAGGCACCCGGCTGCGCCCTCTCACGGTGCACACGCCGAAACCGATGGTTCCGGCGGCCGGGGTCCCGTTCCTCACGCACCAGCTGGCGCGGGCGAGAGCGGCGGGCGTCGAGCACATAGTGCTCGCCACGTCCTACCTGGCCGAGGTCTTCGAGCCCTACTTCGGCGACGGCTCGTCGCTGGGGCTCCACATCGAGTACGTCACCGAGGAGGAACCACTCGGCACCGGCGGTGCCATCCGGAACGTGGCCTCCCGGCTGAGATCGTCCCCCGACGAGCCCGTACTGATCTTCAACGGGGACATTCTGACCGGCCTGGACATCCCGGCCCTGGTCGCCACCCACCGGTCCTCGGGCGCGGATGTCTCGCTGCACCTGACGCGTGTGCCGGACCCGCGGGCGTACGGCCTGGTCCCGACCGACGACTCGGGCCGCGTGCAGGCGTTCCTGGAGAAGCCCCAGACCCCCGAGGAGATCGTCACCGACCAGATCAACGCGGGCGCGTACGTCTTCCGCCGCTCGGTCATCGACTCGATCCCGGCAGGCCGTCCCGTCTCGGTCGAACGGGAAACGTTCCCGGACCTCCTGGCGTCCGGGGCGCACCTCCAGGGCATGGTCGACTCCACGTACTGGCTGGACCTGGGCACTCCCCAGGCCTTCGTGCGCGGCTCCGCCGACCTGGTCC
Source organism: Streptomyces aurantiacus (assembly GCF_001418335.1). Classification (GTDB taxonomy): domain Bacteria; phylum Actinomycetota; class Actinomycetes; order Streptomycetales; family Streptomycetaceae; genus Streptomyces; species Streptomyces aurantiacus. Next base: position 2,259 of record NZ_LIPP01000198.1, read on the forward strand.
TGGGCAGGGCGCCGTCCCCGGCGGTCCCGGGCCGCTGCGGCGACCGGCTGGTCCTGCCGACGGCATCGGTCGCCTCCGACGCCAAACTGACCGGCGGCACGGTCGTAGGCAGCGGCGCGACCGTGGGCGAGGGGGCCCGCATCTCCGGCAGCGCGATACTGGCGGACGCCGTCGTGGAGCCGGGCGCGGTCATCACGGACTCCCTGGTCGGCGCCCGCGCCCGGGTGGGCGCCCGCTCGATCCTCACCGGCGTGGTCGTCGGCGACGGAGCGACGGTGGGCCCGGACAACGAACTCCGCGAGGGCGCACGCATATGGTGCGACGCCCGAATCCCCCAGGCATCACTGCGTTTCTCGTCAGACCAGTAGCAAACCAGTAGCCCGTCCGGCGTTTGTTGTCTTCAGCCCGTCCGGCGTTCGAGGACGAGCGCGTTCAGCGCGACAGCGGGGGTCTGGGGGCGCAGCCCTCAGAAGGGACGATGGGGGTCCCCCCTGGTCGAGCGAAGCCGAGAGCTTGGGGGAGGGAAGGGGCGGCGGGGGCGAAAAAAGCCCCGCCACTCAAAGCCGAGAGCCGAGCGCCGAGAGCCGAGCGCAGCTCACAACCGCCCAATATCCCCACGAGGCATCTTCGGATGCCGCCGAGGCGGCGTACGCCCGCTCAACAGAATGAGCCGAGCGGCCCGATGCCGCTGCCCCGCATACGGCTCCAGCAACTCCAGCATCACGGAGTCGTCCGCGTCCCGGTCCCCCGCCAGCGCATACCCGACGATCCCGGGAAGGTGCAGGTCCCCGACTGTCACCGCATCCGCCGCCCCATGACTGCGCTGCACGGTCTCCGCCGAGGTCCACGGCCCGACCCCGGACACCACCTCAAGCCGCCGCTGCGCCGCCGCCGCGTCGAGCGCCACGGCCTCCTCCATCCGCCGGGCCACCCGTACGACCCGCAGGATCGTCGACGCCCGCTTGTTGTCGACCCCGGCCCGGTGCCACTCCCACGAGGGAATCAGCGACCAGACCCGCGGCTCCGGCATGACGAACATGTCCCCGCCCACGGGCCCGGGCGCGGGCACGCCGTACTTCCGTACGAGCGCCCGCCAGGCCCGATAGGCCTCGTCGGTCGTGACCTTCTGCTCCAGGATCGACGGAATCAACGACTCCAGCACCAGCCCGGTACGGATCAGCCGCAGCCCGGGCCGCCGATGCCGAGCCATCGCGACCAGCCGGTGTCGGGGCTCGAAAACCTCGGGGTCGTCCGACTCGCCGAGCATCCGGGGGAGCCGGTCGAGCAGCCACTCGGCCCCGGGCCCCCACGCCTCCCCGTGTACGACGCCGCCGCGCGCGGACACCCGCAGGGTGCCGGGCCCGACGGGTGTGAGGCTGGCCCGCCACACGCACCCGTCGGGAGTCGCGCGGAAGGTGGGATCGGCGGGGCCCCGCCGCAACGGCCCGAGCACGAGCCGCAGATCGAGCGGCCAGGGCGGCGCCCAGCTCCGGGTCCGCCCGCCGGCACCGGCCGCCGCCGCCCGGGGCGCGGGCACGACGACATGCCCGCCGCGCACGGTCGTACGCGTGGGCCGCTGTTCGAAGCGTCCGGCCAAGGAGAAGGTCCTGGAGAGGTCGGTGAGGTCGGTGAGGTCTGAAAGTACTGAGGAGGAGGCCATACGAGGGTAGGCCCGAACGAGACCGGCCCCGAACGAGACCGGGCTGAGGTGGGCCGGACCGGACCAGGCCGGGTCAACGCACCTCGATGAACGCCCCCGCATCCCGCGCGGGCCGCGCCTTCGGCTCCTCGGCCGCGTGCCCGACGGCGACGGCGCCCATGGGATCCCAGCCCTCCGGCAGCGCGAGCACCTCCCGGACGACGTCCCGGCAGAACATCGTCGACGACACCCACGCGGACCCGAGCCGCTCCCCGGCGAGCGCGACCAGGAAGTTCTGCACACCGGCGCCGGTGGCGACCACGAACATCTCCCGCTCGGCCCCGTCGCGCCGGGCGTCGCCGTACGTGTGGCACCCGTCCATGACGAGACACGGCACGACGAGGTACGGAGCCGTGCGCAGCACGTCCCCGCGGCGCACCCGCTTGGCGATGGACTCCGTACTCTTCCCGTCCCGCTCCAGGTCGGCGATCCACGCGTCCCGCATGGCGTCCAGCAGTCGCGTACGCGACTCGGCCGTCTCCAGGAGGACGAAGCGCCACGGCGTCGTGTGGTGCGGGGCCGGCGCGGTCACCGCGGCGGCCACCGCACGCCGTACGGCACCCGGGTCGACCGGCTCGTCGGTGAAGGCCCGTACGGTACGCCGCTGGGTGACGGCCTCCCGTACGGCCTCGGAGGTGCCGAGCCGGAACATGTCGTCGCGGGCGCCCCTGACCAGGCCCCGGGTCCCGTCGTCCGTGCCGTCGGTGCCGCCGTCCGTGCCCACCACGTGGGACAGCCCGCGTACGACAGCGACCGGCAGCCCGGCGGCCTTGCCCTTGACCAGGTCGCCGGCGGCGGCGAGTTCGTCGGCGGTGGCGACGACGGTGGCGGCGAGGGGATTGCCGTGCGCGTCCGTGCCGCCCCGCAGATCGTCGAGCACACGCACGCCGGCGGCCCCGATGGCGACATCGGTGAGCCCGGTCCGCCAGGGCCGCCCGAACGTGTCCGTGACGACGACTCCGACCTCGACACCGAGCGCGTCCCGCAGGCCGTCCCGGATCGTGCGCGCCGAGGCGTCGGGGTCCTCGGGCAGCAGCAGCACGGTCCCGGCGGGTGTGTTCGAGGCGTCGACCCCGGCGGCGGCCATCACGAGCCCCTGCCGGTTCTCCACGATCCGCAGCGGCCCGCGCCGGGCCACGACCCGTACGGTCTCGGCGTCGATGGCGGCCTCCCGGTCCACCGCCTCGACGACGCGCCCCTCCGCCTTGGACACGATCTTCGAGGTGACCAGCAACACGTCCCCGTCCACGAGCCCGGCCCCGAAACCCCCATCGGTCCCGGTACCGGCAGCGGCCTCGGCAATCAGCTTGGCGAGGTCGTCCCCCGGCCGTACTTCGGGAAGTCCGGTCAGCGCCCACACCCGGTAGCCGGGTGGCATTTCGTCGCTGCTCAAGCGCCCCGCACCTCCTCCGCCAGCGTCAGTGCCTCGCGGGCCATCTCGGCCGTCGCGTCGAGGTCGTTCATCATCAGGGGGACGGCACGGCACCGGATGCCCGCCTCGGCGACCCGCTCCACCACCGCGGCGTCCACCGTGTCGACCAGCCACCCGTCGAGCAGCCCTGAGCCGTAGTGCTCGGCGACCGCCGCCGCGGTGGACTCGACGCCGACGGCCGCGAGGACTTTGTCGGCCATGCCGCGCACGGGCGCGTCCCCGACGATGGGGGAGAGGCCGACCACCGGCACCCCGGCCTCGGCGATCGCCTCCCGGATGCCCGGCACGGCGAGGATCGTGCCGATGGACACGACGGGGTTGGACGGCGGGAAGAGGATGACGTCGGCGGAGGCGATGGCCTCCAGCACCCCGGGCGCCGGCTTGGCCTGATCGGCTCCCACGGGCACCACGGCGTGCGCGTCCACGGAGGCCCGCAGCCGCACCCAGTACTCCTGGAAGTGCACGGCCTTGCGCTCGCCGTCCACCTCGACGGCCACATGGGTCTCGACACGGTCGTCGGACATGGGGATCAGACGGACGCCCGGCTTCCACCGGTCGCACAGTGCTTCCGTGACGGCGCTGAGCGGATATCCGGCGCTCAGCATCTGCGTACGCACGATGTGCGTCGCGAAGTCCCGGTCGCCCAGACCGAACCAGGAGGGCCCCGCGCCGTACGCGGTCAGCTCCTCCTTGAGGTGGAACGTCTCGTCGGCCCGCCCCCAGCCCTGCTCCTCGTTTATACCCCCGCCGAGCGTGTACATCACCGTGTCGAGGTCCGGGCAGACCTTCAGCCCGAAGAGGTGGATGTCGTCCCCGGTGTTCCCGATGACGGTGATGTCCGCGTCCGACGCGGCCTGCTGAAGACCGCGCAGGAACCGGGCACCGCCGATGCCGCCTGCCAGAACCACAATGCGCATGGCATGCAGTCTTGCAGGCGGCTACGACAACGTGTCAGCCGGTTACGAGACCTCGGCCACCTCGGCCACCCCGGCCACCGAGCACCGGGCGTTGGGCGTCCCCCGGGAAAGCATCGGCATCTCCGTCAACCCGGGGTAGTACACGTGCAGGCTCACGGCCGGTTCGAGCGAGTCGTTGACGACCTCGTGCGCGTAACCGGGCGCGAACACACGCTGGGCGCCCGCGCCCAAGGCGCGCGTGCTCCGCCCGGCGTGCTCGGTCAGTGCGCCGTCGAGGACGGTGAGTACGCCGGAGGAGGGGCCGTGGTCGTGCAGTCCGCTGCCCTGCCCGGGGACCCAGGACAGCAGCCACACCTCGTAGCCGGGTCCGGTACGCAGCCGGTGGTACCAGCGGGAGGCCGCGTCGAAGCGGACGAGGTGTTCCCACTGGGAGCGGTCGGCGGCGACGGAGCGGGCGAGGCCGGCGAACTCGGCCACGGTGGCCGGATGCTCGCGCGGTGCCTGGAGGAGGTGCGGTACTTCGAGGATGTCGCCGGCGATCTGGAGGTCGCTGTCGCTGTTCATGGAGTGCGGTGGATTCCTCGGCGGATGAGAGTGCTGGAAGTCTGGGGTGTCACGTGGATGTCACGTACCGGCCGCCCGGATCGCGGGCGTGAGGTGTGAGACGTGAGACGTGCCCTGGTGCGGGCGGAGTGGGACCAGCGGCCGGTCTCGGTGGACTCGGCGGCAGCGGGAGCGCGGTGAGCTCAACAGCTGCGACAGCAACAGCTACAGCGAGCGTGGGCAGCACCGAGGGACCCGGCGGTGCGGGTCGAGGTGAGTGCCGAGTTCGCGAGCATGCCCACCAGCACACCGGTTCACACCCGCACTGTCAACTCGCTGTCCCAAATGTGGGCGATCTTTCACCTCATCCGGGCCACCTGGAAGGCGAAAGGTTTGTGCAGCGGGTTGCCGGGACACATGGCGCACAACCGCGCGCTCGGACCCCGGCGCGACACCGTGATTCCTGGGTGATCGCTGGGTGAACCCTGGGGTGAATCCTGGGCGATCCCGGTGGTCCTGATGTGATCAGGTTCGCTTCGTCGATCGTGTCGGAACGAGAACGAACTTCTGGGCGTCTTCCTCTGTACAAGTCCTGTGCGGAGCCGGACCCCGCCGGGCCCCTTTCGGCTGTCGGGGTTTATCCCGATTTGAACACTTTCCGCAAAGCCTTGGTTCCGCAGAGTGAATAAGGGGCCCAATAGCAGATCTTGGCTTGACTGGCCCGTAGCGGCGCACTTGTAATTTCACTCGTGTCGTTCAGCCGGAATCGGTAGCGGCAGCATCACGGGGACGCGAGACGGACGAGGGGCGCACATGACCGAGCTGTTTCAGGAACTGCTGGTCGACGAGGCCGAAGAGGAGCTCGGCTGGCAGGAGCGGGCGCTCTGCGCGCAGACCGACCCCGAGTCCTTCTTCCCCGAGAAGGGCGGCTCGACCCGCGAGGCGAAGAAGGTCTGCCTCGCCTGTGAGGTCCGCTCGGAATGCCTCGAATACGCCCTCGCCAACGACGAGCGCTTCGGCATCTGGGGCGGTCTGTCCGAGCGCGAGCGGCGCCGTTTGAAAAAGGCCGCCGTCTGATCGTGGCTCGATCGCGACCTGATCACATGCGGTCGTGCTCCGATCGAACGGCGTACCCCTTACGTAGTGATACGTAACGAACGGCAATGAACCGCAAAGAACGGTACCGAACGGCCTGTCGCGCGTGGGTTGTCCACAGGCGGCGGGCCGCGCTGTTGTCCAGCAGTTAGTGTGGGCCTCCGTCCGGGACGCCCCGTGGTCCCCCGAGGGCTCAGGCGTCCACCGCAGTCCAGCGAACCGGGGCCCGTACCTCGATGTCCGTGCACAGCCATTCGGCAGGTCAGTACGACACTGCCGCTGCAGCGTTCGACCAGGCCGGCCCGGCAGCGTCCGCGCCCGGTCACTCGCCCGAGTTCCCGAGACACGTGGTCACCGCCGTGCTCGTCTCGCACGACGGCGCCCGCTGGCTGCCCGACGCCCTCGCCGGGCTGCTCGGCCAGGAACGCCCCGTACAGAACGCCGTGGCGGCCGACACCGGCAGCGGGGACGACTCCGCCCAGCTGGTCACCGACGCCCTCGGCGCCGACCGGGTGCTGCACCTCGCCCGGCGCACGGGCTTCGGCCAGGCTGTCGAGGAGGCCGTCCGCACCGCGGGCGTGCTGACCCCGGACGACCTGCCGTACCTGAAGCGCCCCAGCGGCTGGGACCCCGTCACCCGCACCTGGCGCGACGACAACTACGACCTGCCGGAACTGCCGCACGGCGAGCCCGAACAGTGGCTGTGGCTCCTGCACGACGACTGCGCCCCGGAACCCGACGCCCTGGCCCAGCTGCTGCGCGTCGTGGAGAACGAACGGGAGCTCGGCAAGGACGTCGCGGTCATCGGCCCCAAGCTCCGCGGCTGGTACGACCGCAGACAGCTCCTCGAAGTCGGCGTCACCATCGCCAACAGCGGCCGCCGCTGGACCGGCCTCGACCGGCGCGAGCAGGACCAGGGCCAGCACGACCACGTACAGCCCGTACTGGCCGTGTCCACCGCCGGCATGCTGATCCGCCGCGACGTCTACGAGGAGCTCGGCGGCTTCGACCGCAGGCTGCCCCTGATGCGCGACGACATCGACCTGTGCTGGCGCGCCCAGTTGGCCGGACACCGCGTCCTGATCGCCCCCGAAGCGGTCGTACGGCACGCCGAGGCGTCCTCCCGCGAGCGCCGCACCGTCGACTGCGTGGGCCGCACCTCCGCCTCCCCGCACAAGGTCGACAAGGCGGGCGCCGCCTACACCCTCCTCGTCAACACCCGCACCGCCGCCCTTCCCTGGGTCCTCGTGCGGCTCGTACTGGGCACGCTGGTGCGCACCGTCGCGTACCTCGTCGGCAAGGTCCCCGGACAGGCGGTCGACGAGATCCGCGGCCTCCTCGGGACACTCCTGCGCCCCGAGCGCATCATCGCGGGCCGGCGTGGGCGAGGCACCCCCCAGGTCGACAAGGACGAGCTGCGCGCCCTGTTCCCGCCCCCCGGCGCCACGGTCCGGGCCACCGTCGAACAGGCCGCGGGCAACCTCATGGGCCGCTCCGACCCCGAGCTGAACGCGGCCGGGCGGCACGGCAGCGCCGTCGAGTCGGGACCGGGCGACGACGACGCCGACTTCCTCCAGGTCGAGCAGTTCGCCCGCCTCAAGCGCGTCGCCCGCAAGCCCGGGCCGATGGTCTTCGTCGTACTCCTCTTCTTCTCCCTCATCGCCTGCCGTGACCTCATCGGCGGCGGTGCCCTCGCGGGCGGCGCGCTGCTGCCCGCCCCCACCGACTCCTCCGAACTGTGGGCGCGCTATCTGGACGGCTGGCACCCGGTCGGCGCCGGCGGCACCCAGTCCGCACCGCCCTATCTGGCGCTCGTCGCGATGCTCGCGAGCGTGCTGTTCGGATCCGCGGGGCTCGCGGTCACCGTCCTGCTGGTCGGTTCGGTACCGCTGGCCGGCTTCGCCGCCTACTTCGTCTCCCGGCCGCTCGTCCAGTCGCGCCTGCTGCGCGCCTGGGCGTCCGTCGCGTACGCCTTCCTGCCCGCCACCACCGGCGCCCTCGCGGGCGGCCGCATCGGCACCGCCGTCCTCGCCGTCCTGCTGCCGCTCATCGCGCGCGCGGGCATCGCGGCGAGCGGCCTCGCCTCGGAGACGGGCCGCGGCAGCTGGCGGGCCACCTGGGCGTACGCGCTCCTGCTGACCCTCGCCACCGCGTTCACGCCGATCGTGTGGCCCATCGCGCTGGTGCTCGGCGTCGCTCTGGCGGTCGTGCGACGGCGCGGCATCGTCGCCTACGTGCCGCGTTTCCTGGCCCAGCTCGGCACCCCGCTGCTGGTCCTCGCCCCCTGGTCGCTCACCCTGCTCCCGTTCGGCTTCTTCCAGGAGGCCGGTATGGAGTACGAGTCGGGGGCGGCCTCCGCTCTCGACCTGCTGGGCGCGGGACCGGGCGGACCGGGGACGGTCAGCGGGCTGATACTCATCGGTGTCGTGTGCGCCGCCGTGGCCGCGCTGATGCGCGGCGAGCGGCAGTTGGCGGTCTGGACCGCCTGGACCGCCGCGCTGGTCGCGCTCGTCTTCGCCGCGCTCTCCAACGGCTCCCCCTGGGCAGGGCCCGCCACGCTCGTCTACGGCCTCGCGTTCCTCGCCGCCGCCGCGCTCGGTGCCGACGGGGCACGCTCGCGCGTGGCCGAGCAGAGCTTCGGCTGGCGTCAGCCGGTCGCCGTGCTCATCGCCTTCGCCTCGGCCGCCGGGCCGCTGCTCATCGCCGCGGGCTGGATGATCCGCGGCGCCGACGGGCCGCTGGAGCGGCGCGATCCCGTCCAGGTGCCCGCGTTCGTCGCCGAGGAGAGCGGCACCCGCGACCAGGCCCGCACGCTCGTCCTCGACAGCGACTCGGCGGCCCGGGTCGGCTACACCCTCGTCCGCGGCTCCGGCGTCCGCCTCGGCGACGCCGAACTGGCCGCGGCGGACGGCGGGAACAAGACGCTCGACAAGGTCGTCGCCAACCTCGTGGCGGGCTCCGGCGCCGACCAGGCCGACCAGCTCGGCGGCTTCGCCGTGCGGTACGTCCTGGTGCGCGACGGCGCGCCCCGCGAGGTCAGCCGCGTCCTGGACGCCACACCGGGCCTGAGCCGGCTGAGCCAGCAGGACGGCAGCGCCCTGTGGCGCGTCGACCGGCAGGTCGCGCGCGCGGCCGTCGTTCCCGAGTCCGGCGACCCGCAGCCCATCGCCGCGGGTCCCGTCGAGCTGCACACCGAGATCCCCACCGGTGCCGAGGGCCGCGTCCTGCGCCTCGCGGACACCGCCGACGAGGGCTGGACGGCCACCCTCGACGGGAAGCCGCTCACCAGAACCACGGTCGACGGCTGGGCGCAGGGCTTCGAACTGCCCGCCACCGGCGGCCGGCTGGACGTCACCTTCGAGGCACCGCTGGGCCACACCGGCTGGCTGTGGGCGCAGGGGCTGCTCGCCGTCGTGCTCGTGGTGCTCGCGCTGCCGGGGCGGCGCCGTGACGTCGACGACGACCTGCCCGAGGAGGAGGTGGCGGAGGCGGCCGTGCCCGTCGAGTCCGCCTCGGGCGAGGGCCGCAGGGCCCGCCGGCTGCGCGCCCAGGCGGAGGCCGAGCAGGCAGAACAGCCCGACTCGTTCCCGCCCGACGCTCCGGTCCCGCCCGACGCTCCGGTCCCGCCGGAGGAGGCCCCCGTGGTCGCCCCGGTCCCGCAGCAGCAGAACTACGGAGAGTGGGACGCGACGGCGTACGCGGACGCCGAGTACGGCACCTACGGCGGCGAGCAGTACCAGGAGGCCTCCCAGTACCCGGCGGGCACCTACGAGCAGCAGCAGTACCAGCAGCCGGATCAGTTTCAGCCGGGCTCGTACCAGCCGGATCAGTACCAGGCCGGCCAGTACCCAGCGGGCCAGTACGACCCGTACACGGAGTACGGCACGGGAAACGCGGCATACGACCCGTCGCAGACGTACGACCAGAGCCAGGGCTACGACCCGCAGTACGACCCGTCGCAGCAACAGCAGCAACAGCAGCAACAGCAAGCGCAGCGACCGCCGCACGGCACCGACAGTGAGCGCCCCGACGGGAGTCAGCAGTGAACCGCACCACCGTGCCCCTGATCGCAGGCGTGGCCGCGCTCGTCGCCGTCACCGGCTTCGCCTCGATGTCCGAGCCGGGGGCCTCCGGCGGGACCACGGCGAAGGCGGCCGCCCAGCTGCCCGTGGAGCGCACCAGCCTGCTGTGCCCGGCTCCGAGCACCTCGGACATCGCCGAGACCGCGTACACGTCCTTCACGCCCGTCACCAAGGACACCGGTACCGGCGGCAAGGCCGAACTGGTGGCCGCGGGCGAGCAGTCGGCCGACGCCGAGAAGGACGACAAGAAGGACGGCAAGAAGGGCAGCGGGAAAGACGGGAAGGACGGGAAGGAGAAGCCCGTCCTGACGCCGAAGGAGCCCGGGAAGCCGGTCACCGGCGAGGCGTCCGGCGCCGAGTCGCCCGCGCTCGTCGGTACGGCCGAGGGCAGGTTCGCCCCCGGCTGGGCCGTCCAGCAGACCACGGAGGTCGAGGCGGGCGACGGCCGCGGCCTGCTCGGCCTCGCCTGCTCGGCCCCGGACACGGACTTCTGGTTCCCGGGCGCCGGCACCGCCAAGGAGCGCACGGACTACGTGCACCTGACCAACCCCGACGACTCCGCCGCCGTCGCCGACATCGAGCTGTACGGCAAGGACGGGGCCCTCAAGTCGGCGGTCGGCGAGGGCGTCAAGATCCCGGCGCACTCCAGCGAGGCGGTGCTCCTGTCGACGCTCATCGACGAGCCGCAGACCGACCTCACCGTGCACGTCACGGTCCGCAGCGGCCGGGTGGCCGCCGCCGTCCAGTCTCTCGACGACACGCTCGGCGGGGACTGGCTCACCGCATCCGCCGCTCCGGCGGGCAGTCTCGTCCTGCCGGGCATCCCGAAGGACGCCACCTCCGTACGCCTGGTCGCCTTCGTGCCCGGCGAGGCCGACGCCGATCTGAAGGTGCGGCTCGCCTCGCCGACCGGGACGATCACTCCCGCCGGGCACGAGACGCTGCATGTGAAGGCAGGCATGACGGCCGCCGTCGACCTCGGCGACGTCACGCGCGGCGAGGCGGGCTCCCTGCTGCTGACGCCGACCGGCAGGTCCACCCCCGTGGTGGCCGCCCTGCGGGTCGTACGCGGCAAGGGCGACGCGCAGGAGACGGCGTTCATCCCGGCCACGGGTCCGGTCGGCGCGCGTGCGACGGCCGCCGACAACCGTTCCAAGGGCTCCACGCTGTCCCTGGTCGCCCCAGGACGCGGTGCGAAGGTCAAGGTCACGGCCTCCGCGGGCAGCGGCGGCGGTACGGCCGTCTCGAAGACGTACACGATCAAGGGCGGCACCACGCAGAACGTTCAGGCGCCCGTGCCCAGCGGCCTCAAGGGCACGTACGCGCTGACGGTGGAGCCGTTGTCCGGCGGCCCCGTCCACGCGTCGCGCATGCTCGAAGCGGCCGAGGACGGCGTACCGATGTTCACCGTGCAGACCCTCCCGGACGACCGGGGGACGGTGAAGGTCCCGGTCGCGGAGCAGGACCTCTCGGTGCTGCAGAAGTAGTCCTCCCCAGGGCCCTCCTCGGTACGGGGTCAGTCCTCCCCGTACCGGGGATCGACGGTCTCCGGGGTCAGCCCCAGCACCTCGGCGACCTGCTCCACCACGACCTCGTGCACCAGTGCGGCCCGCTCGTCGCGGCCCTTGGTGCGGATCTCGACGGGGCGCCGGTAGACGATGACCCGGGCGGGCCGGTCCGCGTGCGCGGGAGTCGTGCCGCCCAGCGGCACCGCCTCGTCGCCCCAGCCCTCGTCACCGGCCGGATCGAACCGGGGCACCTCCAGCACCACGAACTCGATGTCGGAGAGCTGCGGCCACCGTCGCTCCAGCCGCTCCACGGAGTCCTGCACCAGATCCGCGAACACCTCGGAGCGACTGGCCGAGAGGGGCACCTGCGGTGGCGCCACCGGTCCACGCATACCTCGCCCGTGTCGATCACGACGGCGGGGCCTGGGTTCGGCGGGACGGGGCGGTACGGGGTTGTCCATCACTCACGAAGCGTAGTCCCCGCGCCCTGTCCCCGCCCGCACCCGGAACGGGTCCCCGCCAGGAGCCGGCGACATGTCTCCGGCATGTCTCGGGGTGATCATTCCGGCCAGGCGCGGGCTTGTTTTCGTAACCTCCGGGGTCACAGAAGTCACGGTAATTGACAGAGTTCGCGCCGACTCCCGATCACTTCCCGGCCTGCCCGGCATCTCGTCAACACCCGTACGCGCAGGTCAAAGAGGCCCGCCGGAGACCCCTCGGGACGGGAGTCACAGGGCATCGTGCGGCGACACGGTGGAGTGACCGGGGGGAGCGTCGTCGCGGTCCGTTCAGGAGTGCGGTACCGTCCAACATCGTGAGCCCTGTACGTCGCTGTTCGCGCACCGCTTGCGGCCGTCCCGCCGTAGCGACGCTGACGTACGTCTACGCCGACTCGACCGCGGTCCTCGGCCCGCTCGCCACCTACGCCGAACCCCACTGCTACGACCTGTGCGCCGAGCACTCCGAGCGCCTCACCGCCCCGCGCGGCTGGGAGGTCGTCAGGCTCGCCGACGGCTCCGCTCCCTCCCGCCCCAGCGGTGACGACCTGGAAGCGCTCGCCAACGCGGTCCGCGAGGCGGCCCGCCCGCAGGAGCGTGCCGCACAGGCGGGTGGCGGCAACGCCCGCGCCGCGGACCCGATGGAGGTCGCCCGCCGCGGCCACCTGCGGGTCCTGCGCTCACCGGACTCCTGAGCCGGACGTCCGCAAAGCCGCTTCACCGTACGGGACTTCGTCCCGTACTCCTGTGTGCGTTCGGTGCGCGTTTCATTGAGTGGCGCACGACCATTGACGCGCGCTTGTCGCGGACACGACCATTTTCCCCGGCTGATGAGAAATTGATTTCCGCACAGCGGAATCGGGGGAGGCTCCGTGTACGTCCAGGAACTTGAGCCCGTGGCCGACTCGCTCGGCCTCTCCGCGCTCGTCGCGACCCTGCCCCTCGTCATCGTCCTCGTCCTGCTCGGCGGGGTCCGCATGAAGGCCCACCTGGCCGGCCTCATCGGCCTCGCGGCCGCGGCTCTGGTCGCCTGGCTCCCGTACGGCATGCCGGTCGGCCAGACGCTCTCCAGCGCCGCCCAGGGAGCGGTGTTCGGTCTCTTCCCCATCCTGTGGATCGTCGTCAACGCCCTCTGGGTGTACCGGATGACGGTCCACACCCGGCACTTCGACATCCTGCGCCGCTCCTTCGGACGGCTCTCCGACGACCCGCGCATCCAGGCGCTCGTCGTCGGATTCTGCTTCGGCGCGCTCCTGGAAGCCCTCGCGGGCTTCGGCGCGCCCGTCGCGATCTGCTCGGTGATGCTCGTCGCGCTCGGCTTCGATCCCGTCCGCGCCGCGGTGGTCGCGCTCGTCGCCAACACCGCGCCGGTCGCCTTCGGCGCGATGGGTACACCGGTCGTGACGTTGGCCCAGGTCACCGACCTGCCACTGGACACCGTCGCCTCGGTGGTGGGCCGGCAGACGCCGCTGCTCGCCCTGGTGGTGCCCCTGGTGCTCGTCTTCCTGGTGGACGGGCGACGCGGCCTGCGGGAGACCTGGGTGCCGGCGGCGGCATGCGGAGTAGCCTTCGCCGTCGCCCAGTTCGCCGCGTCCAACTACGTCTCTCCCCAACTCGCCGACATCGGGGCCGCCCTGGCCGGAGCGGCCGCGCTGATGGCGGTGCCGCACGCGCGCAGGCCGGTCGCCGAACCCGTGCGGGCCGCGGTCCTGACCGGCGTACGCAGCGACGACCTGGACAAGGAGGACCCGCGCCGCGAAGTGCTGCGCGCGTACGCCCCGTACCTGCTGATCGTCGTGATCTTCTCCGTGGCCCAGATCCCGCCGTTGAAGGACCAGTTGGCGAAGACGACCCGCGTCTTCGACTGGCCCTTCCTCAACGTCGTGAACCCGGACGGCGACCCGGTCGGCGGCAACGTCTTCACCTGGCCGATCGTGTCCACCGGAGGCACGCTGGTGCTGCTCGCCGGGGTGTGCACGGCGGTCGTACTAGGGGTGCACGCGCGCGTGGCGCTCAAGGAATGGGCGGCCACCGTCCACGAGTTGCGGTTCGCGATCCTCACCGTCACCTCCGTCCTGGCGCTCGCCTACGTCATGAACCTGTCCGGACAGGCGGCCACGATCGGCCACTTCGTGGCGGCGGCCGGCGCGGGACTCGCCTTCCTGGCACCCGTTCTCGGCTGGTTCGGTGTGGCGGTCTCCGGATCGGACACCTCGGCGAACGCGCTCTTCGGCGCCCTCCAGGTGACCGCGGCGAGGCAGTCGGGCCTCTCCCCGGAACTCCTCGCGGCGGCCAACAGCTCGGGCGGAGTCCTGGGCAAGATGATCTCGCCGCAGAACCTCACCATCGCCTGCGCGGCGGTCGGGCTCGCGGGCCGCGAGGGGGACCTGCTGCGCAAGGTGCTCCCGTGGAGCCTCGGCCTCCTGCTGGTCATGTGCCTGATCGTCGTCGGACAGAGCTCACCCGTCCTGGAATGGATGCTTCCGTAGGCCGACGTGAAGTCGACGCGAGGTCGACGCAGAGGTCCGCGCCGGTCGACGCGGGAGTCCGTGTGAGATGTCCCCATGTGCCCGGTCAGGTCCCGCTCGGCCCACTGTCAGTCCGTGCGGGTAGTTTGGGTCACCCTTGAGGACTCCAGGAAGGTTGGCCGTGACCGCTGATCTGTCGCAGCTCGTTAAGGCGTACGACGTACGCGGGGTGGTCCCGGACCAGTGGGACGAGCCGATGGCCGAGTTGTTCGGTGCGGCCTTCGTACAGGTGACGGGCGCGGAGGCGATCGTCACCGGGCACGACATGCGCCCCTCGTCGCCCGGTCTGTCGCGGGCCTTCGCACGTGGGGCGGCGGCGCGCGGCGTCGACGTGACCGAGATCGGACTGTGCTCGACGGACCAGCTGTACTACGCGTCGGGGGCCTTCGACCTCCCGGGCGCGATGTTCACGGCCTCGCACAACCCGGCCCGGTACAACGGCATCAAGATGTGCCGGGCGGGCGCGGCCCCCGTAGGCCAGGACACCGGCCTCACCGAGATCCGCGAGCTCGTCGAGTCCTGGCTCGACTCGGAAGCCCCGTCGCCGAAAGGGATACCGGGCGCGACACCGGGCACGTCACCGGGCACGGTCACCCAGCGGGACTCGCTGGAGGACTACGCGGCGCACCTGCGCGGGCTGGTCGACCTGACGTCGATCCGCCCCCTGAAGGTCGTGGTGGACGCGGGCAACGGCATGGGCGGGCACACCGTCCCGACCGTCTTCGCGGGCCTGCCCCTGGAACTCGTCCCGATGTACTTCGAACTGGACGGCACGTTCCCGAACCACGAGGCGAACCCGCTCGACCCGGCGAACATCGTCGACCTCCAGAAGCGCGTCCCCGAGGAGTCCGCCGACCTCGGCATCGCCTTCGACGGCGACGCCGACCGCTGCTTCGTCGTCGACGAGCGCGGCGAGCCGGTCTCCCCGTCCGCGATCACGGCCCTGGTCGCCGCCCGCGAGCTGGCCAGGCACGGCGGCAAGGGCACGGTCATCCACAACCTGATCACCTCCTGGTCGGTCCCGGAGGTCGTCCGCGAGAACGGCGGCACGCCGGTACGCACCCGCGTGGGCCACTCCTTCATCAAGGCGGAGATGGCCACCGCCGGCGCGATCTTCGGCGGTGAGCACTCCGCGCACTACTACTTCAAGGACTTCTGGAACGCCGACACGGGCATGCTGGCCGCCCTGCACGTCCTCGCCGCCCTCGGCGGCCAGGAGGGCACGCTCTCGGCCCTCGTCGCCCAGTACGACCGCTACGCAGGCTCCGGCGAGATCAACTCCACGGTCGACGACCAGACGGCCCGCCTCACCGCGATCAGGACGGCGTACGAGGGCCAGGAGGGCATCACCCTCGACGAACTGGACGGGCTCACCGTCACCGCCGCCGACTGGTGGTTCAACGTCCGCCCCTCCAACACGGAACCGCTCCTGCGCCTGAACGCGGAGGCCCGCGACGAATCAACGATGGCAAGGGTCCGCGACGAGGTACTGACGATCATCAGAAGCTGACACGCTTTAGTGGATGCGGGTGCGGGTGTGTCGGCTGCGGGTGGGTGGGGGCTGGTCGCGCAGTTCCCCGCGCCCCTGAACGGCGGGGCTGCGCCCCTGCCTTTCAGCCCGCTGTGCGCCCTGCGTTGTGTCTTTCAGCCCGTCCGGCGTTTGAGGACGAGCGCGTTCAGCGCGATAGCGGGGGTCTGGGGGCGGCAGCCCCCAGTAGTGACGGGAAGGGTAGGGGCGGCGGGGGCGAACACCCCCCGCGCCCAGCCCTCCACAGCGGTACCCTGACCAGGCCACATCCCAGCTCCGCCCCCGAAGGGACCTGACATGCCGCTAGAAGCCGGCCTTCTGGAGATCCTCGCCTGCCCGGCCTGCCACGCCCCCCTCAAGGAGCAGGAGACCGAGCTGGTCTGCACCGGCCAGGACTGCGGCCTGGCCTACCCCGTCCGGGACGGCATCCCGGTCCTCCTCGTCGACGAGGCCCGCCGCCCCGCGTAGGACCCCACCGAGTTGACGTAGACACGTAGACACGTAGAAGCGACCCTCGCCCGGTGTCCGGAGGCTGCCCACCATGTTCGACGAAACACTCCTCGACGACCAGGAGGCGCTGGCCCGCGCGGACCGGCGGGACCTGCTCCGCGGCGCCGCCGAGGCGGGCGCCCGCGTACGCACCGCCGTCCGGCACGCCAACGAGGCCGGGATCGCCGAGCTCAAGCCCGACGGCCGCCCCCGCGCCATCCTGACCGCGGGCCCCGGACTCGCCGCCACCTGCGTCGCCGACCTGCTCGGCTCGCTCGCCGGCGCCGCCTGCCCCGTCACCCGGCTCACGCCCCGCGGCGTGGCCCCCGCGGCGGGCGCCCTGCTCTGGGAACTCCCCGGCTGGGCCGGCCCCGTCGACCTGCTCCTGATCGCCACGCCCGACGGCAGCGAGCCCGGCCTCTCGCTCCTCGTCGAGCAGGCCTACCGGCGCGGGCTCACCGTCGTCGCCGTCAGCCCGTCCGGCAGCCCGCTGACCGACGCGGTCGCCGGAGCCCACGGACTCACCGTCCCGATGGCGACCGCGCCCTACGAACCGCAGGCCCCCGCCACCGCCTCGGCCCCCGGCTCGCTGTGGGCGCTGCTCACCCCGCTGCTCGCGCTGCTCGACCGCACCGGCCTGCTGTCCGCTCCGCCCGAGACCCTGCAGAAGGTCGCCGACCGGCTCGACCGGGTGGCCGAGCGCTGCGGCCCCGCCATCGCGACGTACAGCAATCCGGCCAAGACGCTCGCCGCCGAACTCTCCGAGGCGCTCCCGGTGATCTGGACCGAGGGCGACTCCGCGGGCCCCGCGGGCCGCCGCTTCGTCGCCGCCCTGGCCGAACTCGCCGGGCGGCCCGCACTCACCGCCGAGCTGCCCGAGGCGCTGGCCGCGCACAGCGTTCTCCTCGCGGGCGCGCTGGCGGCGAGCGCGGACCCCGACGACTTCTTCCGCGACCGGGTCGAGGAGGCACAGGTCATCCACGCGCGCGTGGTCCTGCTGCGCGACCGCCCGGCCGGAGGCCGCACCGCCGCCCCCGCCGCCCGCGAGCTGGCCTTCAGCCATGACACGGCGATCAGCGAACTGGAACCGGAGGAGGGCGGCGACCTGGAAACCCTCGCCGAACTGATCGCCATCACGGATTTCACCGCCGTTTACCTGGCACTCGCCTCGACGGCCTGATCCGCCCGTACAGAGGCTGACCAGGGCACGCACGGACGCACGGAGAAGAAGACACACCATGGACCGCCTCGACAACACCGTCCGCCCCTACGCCTGGGGCTCCACGACGGCCATCCCGCGGCTCCTCGGCACGCAGCCGACCGGCGAGCCGCAGGCCGAGATGTGGATGGGCGCCCACCCGGGCGCACCCTCACGCACCCCCCGCGGCCCCCTCACAGAGGTGATCGACGCGGCCCCCGAGCGCGAGCTGGGCACCGAGGCGGTCGCCAGGTTCGGCCCGCGCCTCCCGTTCCTGCTGAAGATCCTCGCCGCGGGCGCGCCCCTCTCCCTCCAGGTGCACCCCGACCTCGCCCAGGCCAAGGAGGGGTACGCGGACGAGGAGCGCCGCGGCGTCCCGATCGACGCACCGCACCGCAACTACAAGGACGCCAACCACAAGCCCGAACTGATCTGCGCGCTCACGGAGTTCGACGGCCTGTGCGGATTCCGCGCCCCGCTGGAGGCCGCCGAGCTGCTCTCGGCCCTCGATGTCGACTCCCTGAAGCCGTACGTCGATCTGCTGCACGCCCGCCCCGAAGATTCCGCGCTGCGCGAGGTACTGACCGCCGTACTGACCGCGGACCCCGAGCTGATGGCCACCACGGTCACCGAGGCCGCCGCGGCCTGCGCCCGGCTCGGCGGCGCCCACACCCCGTACGCCGGTATCGCCCACCACTACCCGGGCGACCCCGGTGTCGTCGCCGCGATGCTCCTCAATCACGTCCGACTGCAGCCCGGCGAGGCCCTGTTCCTCGGCGCCGGAGTGCCGCACGCGTATCTGAACGGCCTCGGCGTCGAGATCATGGCCAACTCCGACAACGTGCTGCGCTGCGGACTGACGCCCAAGCACGTCGACGTCCCCGAACTCCTGCGCATCGTCCGCTTCGAGGCGGGCGACCCGGGCGTACTGCGCCCCGAGGCGTCCCCCGACGGCGAGGAGGTCTACGAGACCCCCATCGACGAGTTCCGCCTCTCCCGGTACGTCCTCCCGGAGGGCGGCCCCGCCCACGACCTCACCTGCCGCACCCCGCAGATCCTGCTCTGCACGGCGGGCTCCGTACGGACGGGCGACCCTGAGCCCACCACCAGTCCCGCCAGCACGCTCGCTCCCGGCGGTTCCGTCTTCGTACCGGCGGGCGAAAAGGTCGAAGTGTCCGGGAGCGGGACGGTTTTCCGGGCCACGGTCGTCGTCTGAGTGAGCCCTGAGAGAGCTCTGAGGGAATCACAGTGACGGCCTGGCGCCCCATGGCGGACCCGGGCTGCAACAATGGCCCACCGCAAAGGGCAGGCAAAGCGCGCCCGGCGCCAGGCAGCGTGACAGCGGCCTGACAGCGGCCGGGCGGCAGCCGAGTGACAGACGAAGGGACGTCGGGAACACATGAGCGCGTCAGGCGGCACCAAGGCGATCGTGGCGGCACTCGCCGCCAACCTCGCGATCGCGGTAGCGAAGTTCGTGGCGTTCCTCTTCAGCGGTTCGTCGTCGATGCTCGCCGAGTCCGTGCACTCGCTCGCCGACTCCGGCAACCAGGGCCTGCTGCTCCTCGGTGGCAAGAAGGCCACACGCGAGGCGACCCCGCAACACCCCTTCGGCTACGGCCGCGAGCGCTATATCTACGCCTTCCTCGTCTCGATCGTCCTCTTCTCCGTCGGCGGCATGTTCGCCATCTACGAGGGCTACGAGAAGATCAAGCACCCGCACGAGATCGAGCACTGGTACTGGCCGGTGGGCGTCCTCGTCTTCGCGATCATCGCCGAGTCCTTCTCCTTCCGGACGGCCATCAAGGAGTCCAACCACACGCGCGGCAAGCAGTCCTGGAAGGACTTCGTACGCCACGCCAAGGCCCCCGAGCTGCCGGTCGTCCTCCTTGAGGACCTGGGCGCACTGGTCGGCCTCGTCCTCGCCCTCGGCGGTGTGAGCCTGGCACTGGCCACGGGCGACGGCGTCTGGGACGGCATCGGCACCCTCTGCATCGGCATCCTGCTCATCATCATCGCGATCATCCTGGCCGTCGAGACCAAGTCGCTGCTCCTGGGCGAGTCCGCCGGCATCGAAGCGGTCGAGAAGATCGAGGCCGCGATCGTCGACGGCGACACGGTCACCGGCATCATCCACATGCGCACGCTCCACCTCGGCCCCGAGGAACTGCTGGTCGCCGCCAAGATCGCGGTCCAGCACGACGACACGGCCGCCGAGGTCGCCTCGGCGATCAACGCCGCCGAGTCCCGCATCCGCGAAGCCGTCCCGATCGCCCGCGTGATCTACCTCGAACCCGACATCTACAACGAGTCCGACGCCACCAAGGGCGCGGACCGGGAGGCCTCACCGGGCGGCCCCGTACCGACCGCCGAACACTGACCTCCGGTCCCTGTTGCCCGAGGTTGCCCGGGCCTGGCACCTCTCGTCCCGGTCTGCCGGACCCTCGAAATCTGCTTGAACTGTTCGCAGGCGGGCTGGGGCCCACTGCTCCGATCGGTGTAGATTCGTAACCGAGCCAGACGTCGCTGCTGATGGCGGTCGGGCGGCCCCAAGGGGTCGGCCGAGGGAGAGAGGGCCTCCGACGGACTGCGTTGCGCAAGGCACCGGGCATTCGTGTGCCCGTGGGGCGCTCACCGTGCCCGCCGCCGCGCAGACCAGCCGAATCCGACCTCGTCCCAACCCGAGGAGCAGCTCGCATGACCACTGTCGCCAACCGACAGGACTTCAAGGTCGCCGACCTTTCCCTGGCCGACTTCGGCCGCAAGGAGATCACCCTCGCCGAGCACGAGATGCCCGGCCTGATGTCGATCCGCAGGGAGTTCGCCGCCACCCAGCCGCTGGCCGGCGCCCGGATCATGGGCTCGCTGCACATGACCGTGCAGACCGCCGTCCTGATCGAGACCTTGGTCGCCCTGGGCGCCGAGGTCCGCTGGGTGTCCTGCAACATCTTCTCCACCCAGGACCACGCAGCGGCCGCCATCGCGGTCGGCCCGAACGGCACGCCCGACAACCCCCAGGGCATCCCGGTCTTCGCCTGGAAGGGCGAGACCCTGGAGGAGTACTGGTGGTGCACGGAGCAGGCGCTGACCTGGCCGAACACCCCCTCCGGCGGTCCGAACATGATCCTGGACGACGGCGGCGACGCCACCATGCTCGTCCACAAGGGCGTCGAGTACGAGAAGGACGGCAAGGCCCCGTCCGTCGACACCGCCGAGAACGAAGAGCACCGCGTCGTCCTTGAGGTCCTCAACCGGACGATCTCCAACGGCTCGCGGAAGTGGACCCAGCTCGCCTCGGAGATCCGCGGCGTGACCGAGGAGACCACGACCGGCGTCCACCGTCTCTACGAGATGCACCGCGACGGCACCCTCCTGTTCCCGGCGATCAACGTGAACGACGCCGTCACCAAGTCGAAGTTCGACAACAAGTACGGCTGCCGCCACTCCCTGATCGACGGCATCAACCGCGCCACCGACGTCCTGATCGGCGGCAAGACCGCCGTCGTCTTCGGCTACGGCGACGTGGGCAAGGGCTGCGCGGAGTCCCTGCGCGGTCAGGGCGCCCGCGTGATCATCACCGAGATCGACCCGATCTGCGCACTGCAGGCGGCGATGGACGGCTTCCAGGTCACGACCCTCGACGAGGTCGTCGACAAGGCCGACATCTTCGTCACCACGACCGGCAACAAGGACATCATCATGGCCTCGGACATGGCCAAGATGAAGCACCAGGCGATCGTGGGCAACATCGGCCACTTCGACAACGAGATCGACATGGCCGGCCTCGCGCAGATCCCGGGCATCGTCAAGGACGAGGTCAAGCCGCAGGTCCACACCTGGCGGTTCCCCGACGGCAAGGTGCTCATCGTCCTCTCCGAGGGCCGCCTGCTGAACCTGGGCAACGCGACCGGCCACCCGTCGTTCGTGATGTCCAACTCGTTCGCGGACCAGACGCTGGCCCAGATCGAGCTGTTCACCAAGCCCGAGGAGTACCCGACCGACGTCTACGTGCTGCCCAAGCACCTCGACGAGAAGGTCGCCCGCCTCCACCTCGACGCACTCGGCGTGAAGCTGACGACGCTCCGCCCCGAGCAGGCCTCGTACATCGGTGTCGAGGTCGAGGGCCCGTACAAGTCGGACCACTACCGCTACTGAGCCCAGCGCTCACCGGACGGTTACCGGCAGGCCCTCGCTCTCACCGGCGGGGGCCTGCCCCATACGAGGACCCGAGCCACCATGCCCCGCGGCCGATATTCGCTCCATGACCCGCACGACCACACCCCCCTCGCCGAAGAACGGTTCCACTGCGCGCCAGGACCCTCCGGCTGGCGCTACGTCTCCCAACTGACCACCCCCTCAGGCACGGCGTCCACGACGCCCGGGGGCGCCCCCCGAGCCGGTACAGCCGCCGGTTCCGTCGACCTCGCCCTCGACGACCGCGGCCGCCCCATCCGCCTGGAACTCCACGCGTCGGGCTGGCAGGTCCGCGCCGCCGCCCTCGACGGCGTCACCTGGGTCCGCACCGACCCCACCGGAGATCACGCCACCGAAGGCAATGTCCGCGCCCACGCCTTCACCGGCTCGTCCCCCGGCTTCCTCATCGCCACCGCACGCCTGCTGCGCCTCACCCCCGATGCCTCCGCCACGCGTGTACGCCTCGTCGCCTTCACGGACCCGGTCCTCGCCCCGCGCACCCTCGACCAGTCCTGGGCCCTGCTCACGAGAGAAGCACACGCCACTGACAACGGCCCCCTGGCCGTGGAGGAATACCAGGTCACAGCCCTGGACACCGGTGAGCAGCACACCGTGCACATCTCCGGCGACGTGGTGCTCTCCGCCCCCGGCATCGAGCTGGAAGACCTCGAATCACCGCCGTCGGTCTTCACCTGACGACGGCGCCGGGCAGGACCGGGCGGGGCCGGGGATCAGGCGGGCGGGGCGAACCCGGTGGCGGGGCGCTCAGCGCCGGTCTCCCGGACGACGGGCGGGGCCGGTGTACTCGCCGGTGCATGCGCGGGGGGAGCCACAGGCGCCGAGGGATAGGGCGCCGCCGCCTGAACCGGCCGCTCGAACGGGCGCTGAACCGGATGCTGGACCGGGGCCGCCCGCCGCACCTCCCGCGCCTGCCGTTCCTGCATCACGGCCGCCAGGAACGCCGCCGGCGGAACACCGGGCGGCGCCGGCGCCCCGGTGCGCTCGGCGACATCGGCCGCGAGCCGCTCCGCCATCGCCCAGCCGACCTGCGGGTCCAGCTGCTGCATCCGCGTCAGGTACTGCCGGACGGCCAGCCACAGCCCGTCCGGAACACCGGACAGATCAAGTTGTGAGAACCGCCCCGACAGCCACGGCGGCGGAGGCGGAACGAAGGACGTACGGCCGGCGGGTATGCGTTCCCGTACGACCAGGGTTCCCGCGAACACGTCACCGAGCCGCCGTCCCCGCGCCGACACGAGCGACGCGACGCACGCCACGACCCCGAACGTCATCAGGATCTCGACCACACCGACCGCCCCGCGCACCAGCGCGTGCCGGAACCGGATGGGTCCGCCGTCGTCCCGCACCACCCGCAGCCCGAACGCCAGCTTCCCCAGCGAGCGCCCGTGACTGAGGGTCTCCACCGCGATCGGCCCGCCGACCAGCAGAAGAAGGAACGCGGCGATCGACACGGCTGCCTGCGCCGCCGCGTCGAGACCGGCCGTGGACAGCACCAGGGCAATCATCACGGCGACATAGGCGGCCACCGCCACGACCAGGTCCAGCACCACGGCCAGTACCCGGCTCGGCAACTTCGCGGGGCGCAGCTCCAGCGCCACCGCCTCGCCCGTCACAAGCTCACTCATGCCCCGCCGTCCTTCCCCGAACTGCCCTGAGAACAGCCAGTCTGCCAAGCTGAGGCACAACGCGCCGCAGTGCGACAAGCTGACCACACGACCAGCAGCCGAGGAGCAGCCAACCCGATGGACCTCGACGTCTTCGTGTTCGCCCACCGGGCAGAGTGGGACCGGCTCGACGCACTCCTCCGCCGCCGGCGCCGACTCACCGGCGCGGAGGCCGACGAACTGGTCACCCTCTACCAACGCACGGCGACGCATCTCTCCCTGATCCAGTCCAGTGCCCCGGACCCCCAGCTCACCGGCCGTCTCAGTCAACTGGTGGCCCGCGCGCGCAGTGCTGTGACAGGGACTCGCCGAGCCTCCTGGCGCGATGTCACCCGCTTCCTCACGCACGGCTTCCCGGCCGCGGTCTACCGGTCACGCCACTGGTGGGTCCCGACCGCGCTCCTGTCCACCGCGTTCGCCGTCCTCCTGGGGTGGTGGATCGGAACGCACCCCGAGGTCCAGTCCTCGATCGCGGCCCCCAGCGAGCTGCGGGAGCTCACGCGCCCCGGCGGCCAGTACGAGACGTACTACTCCAGCCACCCCGCGGCGTCCTTCGCGGCCCAGGTGTGGACGAACAACGCCCAGGCGGCGGCGATGTGCCTGGTTCTCGGCGCCTTCCTGTGCCTGCCTGTCATCTGGATCCTCTTCCAGAACATGCTCAACGTGGGCATGGGCCTTGGCCTGATGTCCTCGGCGGGCCGCCTCGACACCTTCCTCGGCCTGATCCTCCCGCACGGCCTCCTGGAGCTGACCGCCGTCTTCGTGGCAGCCGGCACCGGACTGCGGCTCGGCTGGACGGTCATCGATCCGGGCCCGCGCACGCGTCGTGCGGCTCTCGCCGAGGAAGGCCGCGCCGCCCTGGGCATGGCGATAGGCCTCGCCCTCGTCCTCTTCGTCTCCGGCGCCATCGAAGGCTTCGTCACCCCCTCCGGCCTGCCGACCTGGGCCCGCATCGGCATAGGCATAGCCGCCGAACTGGTCTTTCTCGCTTACGTCTACGTCCTTGGCGGTCGCGCGGCGCGGGCCGGCGAGACGGGTGACGTCGAGGAGGCGGAGCGCAGTGCCTCCGTACCGACCGCGGCCTGATGTGCAGGCGCACCGGCCAGGCTGCTAGTCTCCTCCTCGCCCCACAAAAACCGTTGACACGGGATGAGTGGGGAGGTAGATTTGAACAGTTGCCTAGAGCTGGACAAGTTCGGCGGCGGCAGTTAATCTCTGTCAGCTCCCTGGAATTCGATTCCAGTGGAGCACCTCCCGATAATTCAGGAATTGAGCGGCCGGTCAGGCCGGTCGAAAACTTCTGATAAAGTCGGACTCGCCGAAAGAGAGCCACCAGGCAATCAAATAGGCAAGGCCTACCAACTGGCCACCGGAAATGAATTCCGACCGGAAACGGAACGGAAAACGGATCTGGTAAGGTTGGAAACGTAAGACAGCAACACAAGCAGAACAGCAGGACCGAAGGGAAGCGCCCGGAGGAAAGCCCGAGAGGGTGAGTACGAAGGAAGCGTCCGTTCCTTGAGAACTCAACAGCGTGCCAAAAATCAACGCCAGATATGTTGATACCCCGTCCACCACATCGTGGTGGGTGGAGGTTCCTTTGAAAAAGTCCTGCCGGGCGCAAGCACGGTAGGCGCATCAGCGAGGACGCTGTGAACAGTCTTCCTTATTCCGGTCGACTGTTCCGCTCTCATGGTGTGAACCGGATTACCGGTGAACATTCACGGAGAGTTTGATCCTGGCTCAGGACGAACGCTGGCGGCGTGCTTAACACATGCAAGTCGAACGATGAAGCCTTTCGGGGTGGATTAGTGGCGAACGGGTGAGTAACACGTGGGCAATCTGCCCTTCACTCTGGGACAAGCCCTGGAAACGGGGTCTAATACCGGATGATACTTCCACT
>NZ_LIPP01000199.1 GCF_001418335.1 Streptomyces aurantiacus
GGTCTTGGGGGTGCCGGGGTCGTCGGACGCCGGGGTACCGGCTTCGTTGACCAGGGCGAGGGCCTCCTCGACACCGAAGTCGACCTCGTCGTACGGCCCCGAGGCGGTCATCCGGCGTCCGGGCGGGCGTCACCGGCGGGGCCGGCTTCCGACCCTGCCTCCGACCCGGACTCCGCCCCTGCCTCCGCCTCCGCTGCCCAGCGCAGTGCCAGTGCCGCCGCCTTGCGAGCGGCCTCCGCGACCGCTTCGGGGCCGCCCTCGGCCCGGCCCGCCGCGTATCCGACGAGGAACGTCGTCAGCGGTGCCGCCGGACGCGCCACGCCGTGGGCGGCGTCGCGGGCCAGGTCGAGCAGGAGGCCGGTGTCGACGTCCAGGTCGAGGCCCAGTTCGTCCTTGACTGCGGTAATCCATTCATCCAACACGTGCCCATGCTCCCTGATACGTGCCCGGGCGACGGCGATGTCGTCCCAGGTGTCGCAGTCGAAGGACGCGACGGGGTCGGTGATGCGGGTCACTTCGAGCGCGCCGATGAGCCGTCGCAACGGCAGCCCGGTCAGTTCGCCGTGCTCGGCACGCAGGGCGGCGAGCTCGCGCCGCAGCGCGGAACGCCGGTACGCGGCCACGAGGGGCTGGTCACGGCCGCCCGGGTCGGTGAGCAACACGCCCTCACCGCCCGTCCCGTGAAGGCCGGTCAGCAGCCGTCGTACCGTCTCCCGGTCCAGGAACGGCAGGTCGGCGGAGAGCACCACGACGTACTCGGCGGTGGTGTGCCGCAGGCCGGCGTCCAGCGCGGCGAGCGGACCTCCGCCGGGAGGGTCCTCGCGCGCCCATCGCACGGGGCGCGAGGTGGGCCGGGGTTCCGCGACGACCACGGTGGTGGCCGCGCCGGAGCAAGCGGCCAGGACGCGGTCGAGCAGCGCGCGGCCACCGACGCGTACGCCCGGTTTGTCCGCGCCGCCGAGGCGGCGGGCGGCGCCGCCGGCGAGCACGACGGCGTCGCTGGGAGGATCGAACGCGGTCACCCCACGAGTATGAGTGCCCGGTGGATCATTTCCACCCCCGTGCACAGCATGTGGACGGGGGTGGTGACGGGCCCTGCGGGCCGAGGGGGGTCACACGGTCCGCAGCAGCACCGCCGGCTGTTCCACGCAGTCCGCCACATAGCGCAGGAAACCGCCCGCCGTTCCGCCGTCGCACACCCGGTGGTCGAAGGTGAGCGAGAGCTGTACGACCTGCCGCACCGCCAAGTCGCCTTCGTGCACCCAGGGCTTGGGGACGATCCGGCCGACGCCGAGCATGGCGGCCTCGGGGTGGTTGATGATCGGGGTCGAGCCGTCGACGCCGAACACCCCGTAGTTGTTCAGTGTGAAGGTGCCGCCGGTGAGGTCCGCCGGGGTGAGCGTCCCGGTCCTGGCCGCCTCGGTGAGCCGGGCGAACTCCGCGCTCAGCGACTCCGCGTCCCGGGTGTGCGCGCCCTTCACCACCGGAACGACGAGTCCGCGCTCGGTCTGCGCGGCGAACCCGAGGTGCACCTCGTCGAGCCGGACGATCTCGCGGGCGTCCATGTCGACCGTCGAGTTGAGCTCGGGAAACCGGGCCAGCGCGGCGGTGCAGATACGGGCGAGGAGCGCGAGGAGGGAGATCTTCGGCCCGCCGGCCTCGTTCATCCGCACGCGCGCGTGCATCAGTTCCGTCGCGTCGGCGTCCACCCAGCAGGTCGCGTCGGGGATCTCGCGCCGGCTCCGGGAGAGCTTGTCGGCGACGGCACCGCGGACGCCCTTGAGGGGGACGCGCGTGCCGGACGCGCGGGTGGTCGTACGCGTCGTGGCTGTACGCGTCGTGGCTGTCGTGGTGGCCGCAGCGGGCGCACCGGCCCGCACGGCGTGCTCCACGTCCGCGCGCGTGATCAGGCCGTCGGGTCCCGAACCCGGCAGCTCCCGCAGGTCGAGCCCGTTCTGGCGGGCCAGCCGGCGCACGAGCGGTGAGATCACCGCCACGGGGCCGTCGGCCCGGCGCCCATACCCGTCATCGACGCCTGCCCCGACCCCGTTCACGGTTCCGGACCCGGCCCCTGCCCCGGCCGCGAGCGGTCGTTCCTCCCGTACGGGGCCCGGAGCCGCACCGGGTGCTGCGGGCGGCCGTACCCTGCGGCGCCGTGCCGGAGGCGCCTGGGTGCCGTAACCCACGAGCACGTTCCCGGAGCCCTCGCCCTCGTTCCCACCGCCGGGGGCCCCGGCGCCGGTGGTCTCCGTCCCGGAAACCGGTGTTCCCACCGCGACCGTCAGCAGCGGGGAGCCGACAGGCAGTTCGGTGCCCTCGTCGCCGTAGCGAGCCGTGACCACGCCGCCGTACGGGCAGGGGACCTCCACCATCGCCTTGGCCGTCTCGACCTCGACGACGGGCTGGTCGACGGCGACGACGTCACCGACCTGGACGAGCCAGCGGACGATCTCCGCCTCGGTCAGCCCCTCACCGAGGTCGGGCAGCTTGAACTCCAAGACCTGGGCCATCAGCTCTGTGCCTCCCACTGCAGCCGGGCCACCGCGTCCAGGATGCGGTCGACGCCGGGCAGATGGTGCCGCTCCAGCATCGGCGGCGGATACGGGATGTCGAAGCCGGCCACGCGCAGCACCGGCGCCTCCAGGTGGTGGAAGCACCGCTCGGTGACGCGCGCGGCGATCTCCCCGCCGGGCCCGCCGAAGCCGCCCGACTCGTGCACCACGACGGCCCGGCCGGTGCGCCGCACGGACGCGGCGACCGTCTCGTCGTCGAAGGGGACCAAGGAGCGCAGGTCGACGACTTCGAGGTCCCAGCCCTCGGCCCGGGCCGCCTCCGCGGCCTCCAGGCAGACGGGCACGGACGGCCCGTACGTGATGAGCGTGGCGCTGCGGCCCCGGCGGCGGACCACCGCGCGGCCGATCGGTTCCACGGCCTGCGGCTCGTCGGGGTTCCAGGAGTCCTTCGACCAGTACAGGCGCTTGGGCTCCAGGACGACGACCGGGTCGTCGGAGGCGATGGCGGCGCGCAGCAGGCCGTACGCGTCAGCAACCGTCGCGGGCGTGACGACGTGCAGCCCCGGGGTCGCCATGTAGTACGCCTCGGAGGAGTCGCTGTGGTGCTCCACGCCGCCGATGCCGCCGCCGTAGGGCACGCGCACGGTGATGGGCAGCGGTGTCGCCCCGCGCGTGCGGTTGCGCATCTTCGCCACGTGCGAGATCAGCTGCTCGAAGGCGGGGTACGCGAAGGCGTCGAACTGCATCTCCACGACCGGCCTGAGCCCGTACATGGCCATGCCGACCGCCGTGCCGAGGATGCCCGCCTCGGCCAGCGCCGTGTCCGTGACCCGGTCCTCGCCGAACTCCTTCGCGAGCCCGTCCGTGACCCGGAAGACGCCGCCCAGGGCGCCGACGTCCTCACCCATGACATGGACGGTGGGGTCCTCGGCCAGCGCGTCGCGCAGGGCGCGGCCGAGGGCCTGGGCCATGGTGGCCGGCTTCACCGCGACGGTGGTCATCGCGCGTTTACCTCCGGCCCGTCCCGGTGGTCCGGCCCGTCCCGGTGGTCCGGCTCGTCCCGGTGGTCCGGCTCGTCCTCGTGGTGGCGGATCTCGGCGTCCAGCTCGGCCCGCAACTGGGCCTCCTGTTCCTGGAGTTGCGTCGTGGGTCGCGCGTAGACGTGCGCGAAGAGGTCCATGGGGTCGAGCACCGGGTCCTGGTTCATGCGCTCGCGCAGGTCCGCGGCCATCGCCTCGGCGTCCTCGCGCACGGCACGTATGCCGTCCTCGTCGAGCAGCCCGCGCTCGGTGAGCTCGCGCTCCAGGAGGGCGATCGGGTCGTGCGCACGCCAGGCCTCGACCTCCGCGTCGGCGCGGTAGCGCTTGTCGTCGTCGGCGTTCGTGTGGGCCTCCATGCGGTACGTCACCGCCTCCACGAGCGTCGGGCCGCCGCCCGCGCGCGCGTGGGCGATCGCCTCGCCGAGGACCTCGTGCACGGCGGCGGCGTCGTTCCCGTCGACCAGCCGGCCCGGCATTCCGTACCCGACGGCCTTGTGGGCCAGTGAGGGGGCGGCGGTCTGCTTGGCGAGCGGGACCGAGATCGCGAAGCCGTTGTTCTGGACCAGGAAGACCACCGGGGCCCGCCAGACGGCGGCGAAGTTCAGCGCCTCGTGGAAGTCGCCCTCGCTGGTGCCGCCGTCGCCGACCAGCGCGAGCGCGACCACGTCGTCGCCCTTGAGGCGGGCGGCGTGCGCGAGGCCCACCGCGTGCGGGAGCTGGGTCGCGAGCGGCGTGCACAGGGGGGCGACGCGGTGCTCGTTCGGGTCGTAGCCGGTGTGCCAGTCGCCGCGCAGGAGGGTCAGCGCCTGGACGGGGTCGAGGCCCCGGGCCACGGCGGAAAGGGTGTCCCGGTAGCTCGGGAAGAGCCAGTCGCGCTCTTCGAGGACGAGCGCGGCGGCGACCTCGCAGGCCTCCTGGCCGGTGGAGGAGGGGTAGACGGCGAGGCGGCCCTGCTTGGTGAGGGCGGTCGCCTGCGCGTTGTAACGGCGGCCACGCACCAGTTCCGCGTACAGCCGGCGCAGCAGGTCCGGGTCGGCCCGGTCGGCCGCTGCGGTGCCGAGGACGCGGTGGGGCAGCGCGTCGGGCAGCAGCGGCGCGGGGTCGGTACGTGGCTGCCAGGCAGGCGGCGGCGTCGGCCGGTATGCGCCTCGCTGCTCCATGACCGTCATGTCGGCACCTCCTCGTGGAAGTCGCTTCGACTCGTGGAAGTCGCTTCGAGAGGCCCGTCGTGAGCGGCGCGCCCCACCTACCGATTGTTCGGTCGTCGGCACATTTTGGCTACAGGCACCGTCAGGCTGTGGACAAACGGTTCTGCACAGCCTGAAATGGACGCAGTACGTCCATGACAGGAAGGCGGGGGGACATGGCACCTGAACAAATGGCCGCAGGCCCTGACCCCGGGGCCACCCTGCCGCCGCCGCGTCCGCTCGACTCCATCGACCAGGACATCCTGCAGATGCTCCAGTCGGACGGCCGCGCCTCGATACGGTCCGTCGCCGAGCGGGTCCACGTGTCCCGGGCCAACGCGTACGCGCGCATCAACCGCCTCGTCGAGGACGGCGTGATCCGCGGCTTCGGCGCCCGTGTCGACCACGAGCGCGCGGGGCACGGCACCTCGGCGTACATCACGCTCAAGATCGTGCAGAACACCTGGCGCACCGTGCGCGAGCAGCTCCGGGTGCTCCCCGGGGCGTCCCACATCGCGCTGGTGGGCGGCGACTTCGACGTCCTGCTGCTGGTGCACACACCGGACAACAGGGCCCTGCGCGAGCTGGTGCTCACCCGGCTCCAGGCCATCCCCGAGGTGCTCAGCACCCGCACGCTGCTGGTGTTCGAGGAGGAGGACCTGGAGCCGCAGGGGTGACGTGGGCCCGCAGGGGTGACGTGGCTCTGCGGCGGTGGGCGGCCCGGAAAGAACCCGTCGACGCGCCGGCTCAGCCCGCCTCGCGCCCGGCTCAGCCCGTCGCCCGGAGTCCCCCGAAGACCATCAGCACCACCGCGTCCGCGACCTCGCGCTCCCCCATGCCCCGCCCGTCCGGGCGGTACCACTCGACGATCGAGTTGATCATCCCGAAGACCAGCCGGGTCGCGAGCCGGACCTCCACGTCACCGCGTACGTCGCCGTCGGCCGCCGCCGCTTTCAGGAGCGCGGCCACCTCGTGGTCGAAGTCCCGGCGCCGTTCCAGGGCCCAGCGCTCGGTGTCGGTGTTGCCGCGCACGCGCAGCAGCAGGGTCACGTACGGCAGTTCGGCGGTGAGGACCTCGACCATGCGCCGGGTGACGTACTCCAGGCGTTCCACGGCACGCCCCACGCGCGCGTGCTCCTCGCCGAGGATTCCGAAGAGGCCGTCGAGCGCCCGGCTGACGGCCCGGCGCAGCAGTTCCTCCTTGCCGGTGACGTGGTGGTAGATCGACGACTTGGAGATGCCGGCCGCCTTGGAGAGGTGCTCCATGGAGGTGCCGTCGTAGCCGCGCTCGTTGAAGACCCGCACCGCCACGGTGAGCAGTGTCTCGGGCGTGTAGGTGTCGCGCTTGGCGGTGGTCATGGGGTGCCCTCCCGCTTTTCCGAGGCGTACGCGTGGCGGTAGAGCGCGAGGGACGGGGCGTAACGCCCTGACGGGTCACGCATGTGCAGGTCGTCCAGGACGTCGTAGGCCCAGCTCCTGCCGAGCCTGCGGCTCCATTCGAAGGGGCCCAGCGGGTAGTTGACGCCCTGGCGCATCGCCGTGTCGATGTCCTCCTCGGTGGCCACTCCCTTGGCGACGGCGTCGTGCGCCAGGTCGACGATGCGGGCCACCGTGCGGGCGACGATCAGGCCGGGCACGTCCCCGATGACGCTGACGTCCTTGCCGAGCGCCTGGAAGAGCCCGGTGGCCTCGGCGAGGGTCTGCGTCTGGGTGTCCTGCGAGTGGGACAGGGCGATCCGGGTCGCCCTGCGGTAGTCGACCGCCAGGTCGAAATAGACGACGTCACGGAACTCGACGGCGGTCTGGCCGTCCGCGAGGGCCAGCTGGCCGCCGCTCGGCAGCACCAGCCGCGTGCCGTGGTCCTCCTCGTCCTCGCGGACCTGGATGCCCGCCTCGCGGATCAGCGCGACCAGTTCGGAGGCGGGGCCCAGATCGCCCTCGACGACGACGTACGCGGGCGGCTGGGCCCGCTCCGCGGTGTGCGGCTCGGGCCGCTCGGCCCCGTCCCCGTGCTCGTACCAGCCGTGCCCGGTCTTGCGGCCGTGCCGGCCCGACTCGACGAGGCGCCGCTGGGCCAGCGAGGGCGTGAACCGCACGTCCTGGAAGAAGGCCTCCCACACGGAGCGCGTGACGGACTCGTTGACGTCCTGGCCGATGAGGTCGGTCAGTTCGAAGGCGCCCATCCGGAAACCGCCCGACTCGCGCAGCACCGCGTCGATCGTCGCCGGGTCGGCGGCCTGGGCCTCGTAGACCGCGAAGGCCTCGGCGTAGAAGGGCCGCGCGATGCGGTTCACGATGAAGCCCGGGGTGTCGGCGCAGGCGACCGGGGTCTTGCCCCAGGCGCGGGCCAGCTCGTACGCGCGCGTGGCCGACGAGACGTCGGTCGCGAACCCGGAGACGACCTCCACGAGGGGCAGCAGCGGCGCGGGGTTGAAGAAGTGCAGTCCGACGAAACGGCCGGGGTTGCGCAGGGCGCCGCCGATCGCGGTCACCGACAGGGAGGAGGTGTTGGTGGCGAGCAGGCAGTCCTCCGAGACGATGTCCTCAAGGTCGCGCAACAGCTCCTGTTTGACGTCCAGTCGCTCCAGGACGGCTTCGAGGACGAGGCCGGAGCCGGCGAGGTCGGCGAGGCTCTCGGCGGGGCGCAGCCGGGCGCGTGCGGCATCGCGCTCGGCGCCGGTCAGCCTGCCCTTGTCGACGAGCCGGTCGAGGCGGGCGCCGATCGCTTCGGCCGCCGCCCGGGCGCGGCCCGGCGCGGTGTCGTACAGCCGCACGGGGTGGCCCGCGACGAGCGCGACCTGGGCGATGCCCTGGCCCATGGTGCCGGTGCCGACGACGGCCACGGGGCCGACGAGGTCGAGTGCTGTCATGCTCGCGATCCTCCCGCACAGGGTTTTCCACAGGTTCAGCGGACCCCCTTGTCCCGACCGATCGTTCGGTTACTCTAACTCTGTCCGGCTGTTTCCGCTTCCGCGAAAGTCCTTGAACGAGGAGTTGGTTCCGCATGGCCGCCGCCGCACTGACCGCGCACGAGCTCGTCGCCAGGCACCGGTCCACCCTCGACCAGGCGCTGGAAGCGATGCGCACGCGCGCGTACTGGTCGCCGCACGCCGAACATCCCAAGGCGTACGGGGAGAACGGCAGCCTGGGAACGGCGGAGGGCAAGGCCGCCTTCGACGCCCTCCTCGGGAGCCGCATCGACCTCGGCCAGCCCGGCACCGACGACTGGGTGGGCGGCGAGGTCTCGCCGTACGGGACCGAGCTGGGCGTCACGTACCCGCACGCGGACGTCGACGTCCTGCTGCCCGCCATGCGCGTGGGACAGCGCGCGTGGCGCGACGCGGGCGCGGAGACCCGCGCGATGGTGTGTCTGGAGATCCTCAAGCGGATCAGCGACCGCACGCACGAGTTCGCGCACGCGGTCATGCACACCAGCGGCCAGGCCTTCATGATGGCGTTCCAGGCCGGCGGGCCGCACGCCCAGGACCGCGGCCTGGAAGCGGTCGCGTACGCGTACGTGGAGCAGGTCCGCACCCCCGACACGGCGGAGTGGACGAAGCCCCAGGGCAAGCGCGACCCGCTCGCGCTGACCAAGCAGTTCACCCCGGTGCCGCGCGGCGTCGCGCTGCTGATCGGCTGCAACACCTTCCCCACGTGGAACGGCTATCCGGGCCTGTTCGCCTCGCTGGCCACGGGCAACGCGGTGCTGGTGAAGCCCCACCCGCGCGCGGTACTGCCGCTCGCGCTCACCGTCCAGGTGGCCCGCGAGGTGCTCACCGGGGCGGGCTTCGACCCGAACCTGGTGGCACTGGCCGCCGAGCGCCCCGGCGAGGGCATCGCGAAAACCCTGGCCACCCGCCCCGAGATCCGCATCATCGACTACACCGGCTCGACGGCGTTCGGCGACTGGCTGGAGGCCAACGCCCGCCAGGCGCAGGTCTACACGGAGAAGGCCGGCGTCAACACGGTCGTCCTGGAGTCGACCGACAACTACAAGGGCATGCTGTCGAACCTCGCCTTCTCCTTGTCCCTCTACAGCGGCCAGATGTGCACGACCCCGCAGAACCTCCTCGTCCCGCGCGCAGGCATCCGTACGGAGGATGGCCCCAAGTCGTACGACGAGGTGGTCGCCGACCTCGCGACGGCGGTCGACGCACTCCTCGGGGACGACGCCCGCGCCAACGCCCTGCTGGGCGCGATCGTGAACCCGGACGTGCAGGCCCGCCTGGAGGCCGCGGCCGGACTCGGCGAAGTCGCCCTCGCCTCCCGGGCGATCGACAACCCGGAGTTCCCGGACGCCGTGGTGCGTACGCCGGTGATCGTGAAGCTCGACGGCGGCAAGCCGGACGACCAGGCCGCCTACATGAGCGAGTGCTTCGGCCCTGTCTCGTTCGCCGTCGCGGTCGACTCGGCGGCCGACGCGGTGGAGCTGCTGCGCCGGACCGTCCGCGAGAAGGGCGCGATGACCGTCGGCGCGTACACGACCTCGGAGGATGTCGAGGAGGCCCTGCGGGAGGCCTGCCTGGACGAGGCGGCCCAGCTCTCGCTGAACCTGACGGGCGGGGTGTACGTCAACCAGACGGCCGCGTTCTCGGACTTCCACGGGTCGGGAGGCAACCCGGCGGCCAACTCCGCGCTGTGCGACGGGGCGTTCGTGGCCAACCGCTTCCGGGTGGTGGAGGTCCGTAAGGAGTCGTGAGCTTCCTGGGGAGCGCCCCGTAGGGGCGCGGGGAACTGCGCGCCCAGCCACGAACAACCCACAGCCGTACGCCTGCACAACGCGAAAAGCCCCTCAGGGGGCGCTCCAGTGGAACAAGGTCATCGCCACGCTGGTGGCGAGGTTGTAGCTGGACACCTGCGACCGCATCGGCAGCGACACCAAATGGTCGGTGCGGCCCCGCAGTTCGGCCGACAACCCACTGCGCTCCGAGCCGAAGGCAAGAACCGCGTCGTCCGGCAGCTTCAGCGCCCGGATGTCCTCGCCCTCCGGATCGAGGGCGAACACCGGCCCGGCGGGCAGCTCGTCCACGGCCAGCCGCTCGACGGCCGTGGCGAAGTGCAGCCCGGCCCCGCCCCGCACGACCGTGGGATGCCACGGATCGAGCGTGCCGGTGGTGACGACCCCGGTCGCCCCGAAGCCGGCCGCGAGCCGGATGACCGCTCCGGCGTTCCCGAGGTTGCGCGGCTGGTCGAGGACGACCACGGGCGCGGTGCGCGGCGTACGGGCCAGCGCCCGCAGGTTGGCCGCGCGCGGGGGGCGTACCGCCAGGGCGGCCACCGCGGTGGGATGCGGACGCGGGACGAGCGCCCGGTACGTGGACTCCGGGACCTCCGCCAGGAGGGCGTCCAGCGTCTCGCGTACGTCCGGGGCCAGCTCGTCGGCGAGGGCGAGCGCGGCCCGCCGGTCGGTGGTGACCGCCACCTGGACCTCGGCCCGGAAGCGCACCGCGTGCTTGAGGACGTGGAAGCCGTCGAGCAGTACGGCGGTGTCGGCGAGCCGGTGCCAGGCGCTCAGGGGCTCGGGGTCGCGGGGGTCCCTCATGCTGTGCAGCCTACGTGCGTGGGCCCGGCGGCCTACCCGGCCGCTCCCGGAGCCGCCTCAGGGGCCGCCTCCGCGAGCTGCGGGGCCTTCTTGCGCGGCCCCGGGAACGTACGCCCGAGGCGCCGGAGGCGGGAGGCCGGCCGGAGCCGGCCACGCGCGCGTGTGGCCCGGTCGCCGAGGCGGCGCAGGAAGGACGTCGGCAGGAAGACCGCGTCGGCGGCGATCATCGCGAGCGAGAAGAACGGCAGGCCCAGTACGACGGCGATCACGGCGTGCTCGGTCATCATGGCGGCCAGCAGGACGTTCTTGACCCGACGGTTGAAGAGCGTGAAGGGGAAGGCGACCTGCGCGACCACGGTCCCGTACGTCACCAGCATCACCATGGTGCCGTTCGCGGACAGCAGGTCGGACAGGGCGGGCCAGGGGGAGAAGTAGTCCAGGTGCAGCGGGTAGTACACCGCCGTGCCGTCCTGCCAGCGCGAGCCCTGGACCTTGTACCAGCCGGCGGTCGCGTAGATCAGACACGCCTCAGCCATGATCACGAAGAGTGCCGCGTTGTGGACGAGGTTGGCGAGGACGTCGAGGAAGGCGCGCGGCTGGGCGCTCCGGGTGTACCGGCCCGTCAGCCACCACAGGCTCTGGACCGCCCACAGCCCCCAGTAGATCGTCAGCCAGCCGCCGAACAGGCCGCCGTCGATCTTCCCCGCGAGCGTGGCCGCCGCCAGGGCGAGGCCGAGCACGGCCCACAGGACGACACCGACCCGGTCCGGGCGACCGGCCCCGTCCGGCTCCCCGGCCGGATGATCCGGGTTGTCGGTCGGATCCGGGTTGTCGGCCAGGTACGGGCGAACGGCCAGATCCGGGCGAGCGGCCTCCGCCGCCTCCCGGCGCCCGCGCCGCGCGTCCAGCGACCACACCTGGCCGCAGCGGGTGAACACCAGGTAGATCGCCATCAGGTGGATGACGTTGTCGCCGCCGTCCCCCATGAAGATGCTGCGGTTCTGCAGGGAGAGCACGCCGATCAGGAAGAGCACGGACATCGTGCGGGTGCGCCAGCCGAGCAGGAGCAAGGCGCTGGACAGCACGGCGAACGCGAAGACGATCTCGAACCAGACCTGACTGTCGGACCAGACCAGAGCCGTGAAGGCGTGATTGCTCGCGGTGAGCTGCTGGGCCAGGTCCCAGCTCCAGGGTCCGTCGGGCCCGTACATCTCCTGGCGGTGCGGGAACTCCCGCAAGAGGAAGAACAGCCAGGTCCCGGCGAAGCCTATGCGGATCACCGCGCTCTGGTACGGCCCCAGGGCCTGGCCGGTGAGCCGTGCGACGACGTGCGCCAGCGTCCGGTCGAGACGGTGCGTCCGGTCGAACCGGCTGACCCGCCCGGCCAACCGCTCACGACCGAGGCCGCGGATGCGGCGAGGGTCGGGAAGGCTGTCGGGGTCACCCGGCGGGGTGGTGGTGTGCTGCTTGGCCGTCGGGGTGATGTCGTCGTTGCTCATCGGGCGCTCGCCGCCGTCTCCGTCTCCGTGGAGTCCACCGGCCGGGTTCCGGCCGCCCGGTCGGTCTCCGACACCGGCCACCAGGGCAGTTGCCGCAGAATCGGCTTGTCGGACACCTGCTCCTGGCTCCACTCCGGTGGCGGCACATTGGTCGTACGGGACCTGACCTGGACCCGCTGGACGACGGCGCCCCGGCCGCCCGCCTCCTCGCGGTCGAGGCGCAGGACCACGATCCGGCGCATGTAGCGCTCGGAGAGGTCGCCGCGCAGACCGTTCGGGCGATTCGTCTCGTCGTGCGTG
Source organism: Streptomyces aurantiacus (assembly GCF_001418335.1). Classification (GTDB taxonomy): domain Bacteria; phylum Actinomycetota; class Actinomycetes; order Streptomycetales; family Streptomycetaceae; genus Streptomyces; species Streptomyces aurantiacus. The sequence continues at coordinate 12,082 of NZ_LIPP01000199.1, forward strand.
GCCACGAAGAAGTCCCAGGCCCTGCGCAGCTCGTTCTGCTGGGTGTGGCTCGGCAGCAGATTGCCGTCGATGGCCCGGCCGTCCATCGCGGAGAGGTCGTACCAGCGGGTCGTTCTGACGGCGCCGTCCGTGGCCTTCACCTCGGCACGGACCTGGACCGCGATGTCCTGCTGCAGCGGATTGGGCGCGAAGAGCTTCCAGTTCTGCTCGAACTCCGGGTAGACCCAGTCGTCGATCAGCCGCTCGTGCTGCTTGGTGACCGTGTTCGACGGCGCGACGTGCAGGAAGACCATGCCGAGGTGTACGCAGGCGCCCACGACGACGAGCGCGAGCGCGAGCGCGGCGGCGATCTGGAAGGGGAGGGAGAGCGCGGCGAGGCCGTCACCGGGGTCCACGCGGCCGTCCCGCGGCGGGGTGCCGGGGGGAACGGGGG
>NZ_LIPP01000002.1 GCF_001418335.1 Streptomyces aurantiacus
GCCCCTACCCGCCCGGCGAGCACGGCCGTGGCCGCAAGCAGAACTCGGACTACAAGGTCCGTCTGCTGGAGAAGCAGCGGCTCCGCGCGCAGTACGACGTGTCCGAGCGCCAGCTCGTCCGCGCCTACGAGCGTGCCGCCAAGACGCAGGGCAAGACCGGTGAGGCCCTGGTCATCGAGCTGGAGCGCCGTCTCGACGCGCTGGTCCTGCGTTCGGGCATCGCCCGCACGATCTACCAGGCCCGCCAGATGGTCGTGCACGGCCACATCGAGGTCAACGGTGGCAAGGTCGACAAGCCGTCCTTCCGCGTCAAGCCCGACGACGTCGTGATGGTCCGCGAGCGCAGCCGCAGCAAGACGCTGTTCGAGGTCTCCCGCGCCGGTGGCTTCGCCCCCGACGGCGAGACCCCGCGCTACCTCCAGGTGAACCTCGGTGCCCTCGCGTTCCGCCTGGACCGCGAGCCGAACCGCAAGGAGATCCCGGTGATCTGCGACGAGCAGCTCGTCGTCGAGTACTACGCCCGCTGATTCGGCGTACACCGCACCACCGGCTTTCGCGCGCTGCGCGCCTGCCTCAGCCCGTCGCTTCGCCGTCCTTCCCGGGCGGCGAGGCGTCGGGTTCTTGCATGTCCGGGAGTGCGGGGAGACCGGGCGGCGCGGGCTGCGAGGGCGGCACGGGCTGTGCAGGCGGCGTGAATGGTGCGGATGGCGCCGATGGAGTGCCGAGCTGCTGCTGCCGGGGCCGTCCCAGCGCCCGGCCCACCGCCGCCCGCCGGTCGAGCCGAGCCCCTGCCCGTACGCATTCCTCGTACCGTTCGTCGCCGAGCAGCTCCCGGGACAGCGCCTCGCACCGCTCGTGCGAGGCGTTGTAGTGGGCCGAGCCGAACAGCGGCAGGCCCACCGACGGCCACATCCGGGACGCGGAGCCCTGGAGCACCGCGGCTTCGGCGGCGTCGCCCTCCGCCACGGTGACCAGCGCGAACAGTTCCATCGCCAGGACCGTGCCGAGCAGATCGTGGAAGACGTGGCCGATGTCCAGGCACTCGACCAGCAGCCGCCGGGCGCCCGGCAGATCACCCTCGGTCCAGGCCGCGTACGCCAGCACGTACAGCGCGTACGCGAGGGACCAGCGCTCCCCGTGGTCGACGCAGATCCGGCGCACCTCCTCGCACCGTCGCACCGCGCCCGGCAGATCGCCCTGGAAGGCCAGGGCCATCGCCAGCTCGACCTGCCCCATCAGGACGTTGCTGTTGAGCTCGCCGATCTCGTCATAGCGGTCGAGCGCCGAACGCAGCAGCGTCTCCGCCCGCGGCAGATCGCCGGTGACCAGGGCCAGACAGCCGGTGCGGTGCTCGGCGTAGGCCAGCGCGGTGGCGTTCCCGGAGTGCTCCGCCCGCTCCCGGCACTCGTCGAGCGCGTCGGACGCCGGCCCGGTGTCGCCCTGGAGGACCGCCACATAACCGAGCACCCACAGCGCCTTCAGTCGTGAGCGCTCGTGCTCGGTGTCCAGGTCCACGCTCCGCTCCAGCCAGTGCCGCCCCTCCGACAGCCGGCCGCAGCCCACCCAGTAGAACCACAGACTCCCCGCGAGGTACTGGCCGAGATGCCCGCCGTCCGGCTCGCTCAGACAGTGCTCAAGAGCGCACCGCAGATTCGGCAGCTCCGCCTCCACCCGCGCGGCCACCTCGTGCTGCCGGGGCGAGAACCAGTCCAGCTCGCCCCAGGTCGCGAGCCCCATGTACCAGTCGCGATGGCGCCGCCGAAGCTGCGCCCCGTCGTCCGTGGCCGCCAGCCAGTCCGCGCCGTACGCCCGCAGGGTGTCCAGCATCCGGTAACGCACCCCCGCCGGGGTCTCCTCGCGGGTGATCACCGACTGGGCCAGCAACTCGCCGAGCACGTCGAGGATGTTGTCGGGGCGCAGCCCGTCGCCCCCGCACACGTACTCCACGGCCTCCAGGTCGAACTGCCCGGCGAACACCGAGAGCCGTGACCACATCAGCCGCTCCGGCGGTGTGCACAGTTCATGGCTCCAGCCGATGGCCGTACGCAGGGTCTGATGGCGCGGCAGCGTGTCCCGGCCACCGCCGGTGAGCAGCCGGAAGCGGTCGTCGAGCCGGGCCAGCAGCTGGGCGGGGGAGAGGGCCCGCAGCCGGCCCGCGGCCAGCTCGACGGCGAGCGGGATCCCGTCGAGCCGCCGGCAGATCTCGTACACGTCCGCGCGGTTGCCGTCGTCCAGTGTGAAACCCGGCCCGCCGGCGGCGGCACGGTCCGCGAACAGCGCGGCGGCCTCCTCCTCGCTCAGCGGTGCCAGCGGGAACACCCGCTCGCCCTCCACCGAGAGCGGCCTGCGCCCCACGGCGAGCACCCGCAGGCCCGCGACCCGCCGCAGCAACTCGCCGACCAAGGACGCGCACGTGTCCACCAGGTGCTCGAACCCGTCGATCACGAGCAGGAGTTGGCGCTCCGCGAGATGGTCGAGCAGGACCTGGCGCGGTGGCCGTGACGTGTGGTCCGTCAGCCCCAGCGCCTCCAGCACCGTGTACTCGACGAGTTCCGGCTCGCGCAGCGCGGCCAGCTCCACGAGCCACACCCCGTCACGCGGCCGGACCCGGGTCGCGGCATGCGCCGCGAGACGTGACTTGCCGACCCCGCCCGGGCCCGTCACCGTCACGAGCCGCGCCGCGTCGAGGACCGGGCCCAGTCGCGTCAGTTCGGCCGCGCGGCCCACGAACGCGTTGAGTTCCAGGGGCAGATTGCCGACCGGGCGAACACTCGCCCCTGTCAGGGAATCCCGCGAACCCGGCGAATCGTATGAATCCTGTGAGTCCTGAGAATCCCGAGAGCGCGGCATGAACAACAGAGCGTACTCAACCATAAGCACTCCGTACAATCGTTCCGCCCGGCTCGGGGGCCCGGTGTGCGGTAATCCGGTACGGAGCGGCGGCCCCGGCGCGATAGGGTCGGAGGACGACTTTTCGATGGTGAGGCACGAATTCAGGGAGCGGGTGCGCAGTGTCCGGTGGAGAGGTGGCCGGGATTCTGGTGGCCGTCTTCTGGGCGATCCTGGTCTCCTTCCTCGCGGTGGCACTCGTGAGGCTGGCCCAGACGCTCAGGGCGACCACCAAACTCGTCGCGGACGTGACCGAACAGACGGTCCCGCTCCTCGCCGACGCCTCCGCCGCCGTGCGCTCAGCGCAGACCCAGATCGAGCGGGTCGACGCCATCGCGTCGGACGTCCAGGAGGTCACGTCGAATGCGTCGGCCCTCTCCACGACCGTCGCCTCGACCTTCGGCGGCCCCCTGGTGAAAGTGGCGGCGTTCGGCTACGGCGTGCGCCGGGCCATGGGCGGCCGCCGCGAGGACGAGCCCGCCAAGCCCACGCGACGCACCGTGATCGTGGGCCGCACCCTCCCGTCGGCGCGACGGGGAAAGCGGAAGAAGGACTGACGCAGCGATGTTCCGCCGTACGTTCTGGTTCACCGCGGGCGCAGCCGCCGGTGTGTGGGCCACCACCAAGGTCAACCGCAAGATCAGGCAGCTGACGCCCGAGAGCCTCGCGGCCCAGGCCGCCAACAGGGCGATCGAGGCGGGCCACCGCATCAAGGACTTCGCACTCGACGTCCGCGACGGAATGGCCCAGCGCGAGGCGGAACTCGACGAGGTCCTCGGACTGAACGCCGATCCCGAACTGCCCCCCGCGCGCCGCGTCGCCGCCCTGGAGAACGGCAGCGACCCGAAGCACGACAAGAACCCGCAGTACAGCAAGAACCCGACGTACGTCGAGAGGTCGACGTACTCGTACAACCGGAATGAGGACCACTGATGGAGTCGGCCGAGATTCGTCGCCGCTGGTTGAGCTTCTTCGAGGAGCGCGGGCACACCGTCGTGCCTTCGGCGTCGCTCATCGCGGACGACCCGACTCTGCTCCTGGTCCCGGCCGGCATGGTGCCCTTCAAGCCGTACTTCCTCGGTGAGGTCAAGCCCCCCTTCGCCCGTGCCACCAGCGTCCAGAAGTGCGTCCGGACGCCGGACATCGAGGAGGTCGGCAAGACCACCCGGCACGGCACGTTCTTCCAGATGTGCGGCAACTTCTCCTTCGGCGACTACTTCAAGGAAGGCGCCATCAAGTACGCCTGGGAGCTGCTCACCAGCCCCCAGGACAAGGGCGGTTACGGCCTGGAGCCGGAGAAGCTCTGGATCACCGTGTACCTGGAGGACGACGAGGCCGAGCGCATCTGGCACGAGGTCGTCGGCGTCCCCAAGGAGCGCATCCAGCGCCTAGGCAAGGCGGACAACTACTGGTCCATGGGCGTCCCGGGCCCCTGTGGTCCCTGTTCCGAGATCAACTACGACCGCGGCCCCGAGTTCGGCGTCGAGGGCGGCCCCGCCGTCAACGACGAGCGGTACGTGGAGATCTGGAACCTCGTCTTCATGCAGTACGAGCGGGGCGAGGGCACCTCGAAGGACGACTTCGAGATCCTCGGCGACCTGCCGAGCCAGAACATCGACACCGGCCTCGGTCTGGAACGCCTCGCCATGGTGCTGCAGGGCGTGCAGAACATGTACGAGATCGACACCTCCATGGCCGTCATCGAGAAGGCCACCGAGCTGACCGGTGTCCAGTACGGCGCCGCCCACGCCTCCGACGTCTCCCTGCGCGTGGTCAGCGACCACATGCGGACGTCCGCCATGCTCATCGGCGACGGCGTGTCCCCCGGCAACGAGGGCCGCGGCTACGTGCTGCGCCGCATCATGCGCCGCGCCATCCGCAACATGCGGCTGCTCGGCGCCACAGGACCGGTCGTCCAGGACCTCATCGACGTCGTCATCGAGATGATGGGCCGGCAGTACCCGGAGCTCGTCACCGACCGCAGGCGCATCGAGACCGTCGCCCTCGCCGAGGAGGCCGCCTTCCTCAAGGCGCTGAAGGGCGGCACCAACATCCTCGACACCGCCGTCACGGAGACCAGGGCCGCCGGCGGCAAGGTCCTCTCCGGCGACAAGGCCTTCCTGCTCCACGACACCTGGGGCTTCCCGATCGACCTCACCCTGGAGATGGCCTCCGAGCAGGGCCTCTCGGTGGACGAGGACGGCTTCCGGCGCCTCATGAAGGAGCAGCGGGAGCGCGCCAAGGCCGACGCCAGGGCCAAGAAGACCGGGCACGCCGACATGGGCGCCTACCGCGAGATCGCCGACGCCGCCGGCGAGACCGACTTCATCGGCTACACGAGCACCGAGGGCGAGTCCACGGTCGTCGGCATCCTCGTCGACGGGGCCTCCTCGCCGGCCGCCACCGAGGGCGACGAGGTCGAGATCGTCCTCGACCGCACCCCGTTCTACGCCGAGGGCGGCGGCCAGATTGGCGACACCGGCCGCATCAGGATCGACACCGGCGCCGTGATCGAGGTCCGGGACTGCCAGAAGCCCGTCCCCGGGGTGTACGTCCACAAGGGCGTCGTCCAGGTCGGCGAGGTGACCGTCGGCGCCAAGGCCCAGGCCGTCATCGACGTGCGCCGCCGCACGGCCATCGCCCGCGCCCACTCGGCCACGCACCTCACCCACCAGGCCCTGCGCGACGCCCTCGGCCCGACGGCCGCCCAGGCCGGTTCCGAGAACCAGCCCGGCCGCTTCCGCTTCGACTTCGGCTCCCCGGCCGCCGTGCCCACGGCCGTGATGACCGACGTCGAGCAGAAGATCAACGAGGTACTCACCCGCGACCTGGACGTCCACGCCGAGATCCTCAGCATCGACGAGGCCAAGAAGCAGGGTGCCATCGCCGAGTTCGGCGAGAAGTACGGCGAGCGCGTCCGTGTCGTCACCATCGGCGACTTCTCCAAGGAGCTGTGCGGCGGCACGCACGTGCACAACACCGCCCAGCTCGGTTTGGTGAAGCTGCTCGGCGAGTCGTCGATCGGTTCGGGCGTACGCCGTATCGAGGCCCTGGTGGGTGTCGACGCCTACAACTTCCTCGCCCGCGAGCACACGGTCGTCGCCCAGCTCCAGGAGCTGATCAAGGGCCGCCCCGAGGAGCTTCCGGAGAAGGTCTCGGCCATGCTCGGCAAGCTGAAGGACGCCGAGAAGGAGATCGAGAAGTTCCGCGCGGAGAAGGTCCTCCAGGCCGCCGCCGGTCTCGCCGGGTCCGCCAAGGACGTACAGGGCGTCGCTCTGGTCGCCGGCCAGGTCCCGGACGGCACGACCGCCGACGACCTGCGCAGGCTGGTCCTCGACGTGCGCGGCCGCATCCAGGGCGGCCGGGCCGTCGTGGTCGCCCTGTTCACCACGGTGAACGGCAAGCCGCTGACGGTCATCGCCACCAACGAGGCCGCACGCGCGCGCGGCCTCAAGGCCGGTGACCTGGTGCGTACGGCCGCCAAGACCCTCGGCGGCGGCGGTGGCGGCAAGCCCGACGTCGCCCAGGGCGGCGGCCAGAACGCGGCCGCCATCGGCGAGGCCGCCGACGCCGTCGAGCGCCTTGTGGCCGAGACCGCCAAGTGAGCGACGGCGAGCGGGTCATGCGTCGCGGCCGCCGTCTCGCCATCGACGTCGGGGACGCCCGGATCGGGGTCGCCTCGTGCGACCCCGACGGGATCCTCGCCACTCCGGTGGAGACCGTGCCGGGGCGTGACGTCCCGGCCGCCCACCGGCGGCTGGGGCAGCTCGTCGAGGAGTACGAACCGATCGAGGTCGTCGTCGGTCTCCCCCGCTCGCTCAAGGGGGGCGAGGGTCCGGCGGCCGTAAAGGTCCGCGCCTTCGCACAGGAGCTCGCACGGAGTATCGCGCCCGTTCCGGTGCGGCTCGTGGACGAGAGGATGACCACAGTGACGGCCAGTCAGGGACTGCGCGCCTCGGGCGTGAAGTCCAAGAAGGGCAGATCGGTCATCGACCAGGTGGCAGCCGTGATCATCCTCCAGCAGGCACTGGAGTCCGAACGGGCGTCAGGTACATCCCCCGGCGAGGGCGTCGAAGTGGTCATCTGATCGCGGTACGGTAACGTTCCGCGCGATGCGGTGGTGTTCGAATAGCCTCCGCACAGGAGAGAGGCGGAAGGCAGCCCAGCCCACCGCGCGACCACCGCCTCGCGGCTCTAGGGGATCGATGACCGAGTATGGCCGGGGCCCAGGCTCCGAACCGTGGCATCCCGAGGACCCGTTGTACGGGGACGGCGGATGGGCAGGACAGGAGCCCAACGCGGCCCCGTCCCCCTACGGCGGCCAGCCGCAGCACCACCCGGAGCAGCCGCAGCAGCCGCAGTACGGCGACTGGGGCGCGGGCCAGCAGGCCGGCTACGACCAGGGGCAGCAGCAGTACCCCCAGGGACAGCAGCAGCAGCCGTTCGTGCAGGGGCAGCAGCAGTACGGCGGTCACTCTCCGCAGCAGTACAACGGTCAGGGCGGGCAGGAGTACCCCCACCAGGGCGGTCAGCAGTACGACCAGGGTGGCCAGCAGTACGACCAGAACGGTCAGCCGTACACCCAGAACCAGCAGCAGTACGACCAGAACGGTCAGCCGTACCAAGGTGGTGGCTGGGACACGGGCGGGCAGTACCAGCCGCAGCAGCAGGTCCCCTACAACGGTGATCCGAACGACCCCTACGGCGGTCAGCCCGCGGCGTACGGCGGTCAGCAGCCCGACCACTACGGGACCCCGGACGCGTACCCGCCGCCGGAGCCCCCGAGCCGCCGCCGCGCCGAGCCGGAACCTCAGCGGAGCGACTGGGACCCGGGTCCGGACCAGGGCGAGCACGCGTTCTTCTCGGGCGCCGATGACGAAGACGCCAACGACGCCGACGATGACGACACCGACGATCCGCAGGGCCGGCGGCGTGGCAAAGGCGGCAAAGGAAGCAAAGGCAACGACAAAGGCGGAAAGAAACGCCGGAGCGGCTGCGCATGCCTGGTCGTGGCGCTCGTCTTCACCTCGGTGATCGGCGGAGTCGGCTATTTCGGCTACCAGTTCTACCAAAGCCGTTTCGGCTCGGCCCCCGACTATGCGGGCGACGGTACGGGTGAGCAGGTGACCGTCGTGATTCCCAAGGGTGCCTTCGGATCGGTGATCGGCCAAAAACTGAAGGCGGCCGGTGTCGTCAAGAGCGTGGACGCCTTTGTGGCGGCCCAGTCGAAGAACTCGGACGGGGACAAGATCCAGCCCGGTTCCTATCTGCTGAAGAAGCAGATGTCCGCCGAAAGCGCCGTCTCGCTGATGCTCGACCCCAAGAGCCAGAACAGTCTGGTCGTCAGGGAGGGGCAGCGCAACGCCACCGTGTACGAGGCGATCGACAAGCAGCTGGATCTCGCCAAGGGCACCACCGCGAAGGTCGCCAAGAGCAAGTACAAGAGTCTCGGACTTCCGGACTGGGCGAACGACGACAGCGACATCAAGGACCCGCTGGAAGGATTCCTCTACCCGGCGACCTATCCCGCGGACAAGGACATGAAGCCCGAGGCCGTCCTGAAGGACATGGTGTCGCAGGCCAAGAAGGAGTACGCCAAGTACGACCTGGAGGCGAAGGCCGAGGAGCTCGGCCTGGAGAGCCCGCTGCAGGTCGTCACGGTGGCGAGCCTCGTCCAGGCCGAGGGCATCACGCACGACGACTTCAAGAAGATGGCATCGGTCGTCTACAACCGCCTGAAGCCGACGAACGACGTCACCAACCAGAAGCTTGAGTTCGACTCGACGTACAACTACCTCAAGGGTCAGAGCAAGATCGATATCTCGGTCGCCGAGATCCGCAACTACGACGACCCGTACAACACGTACTTCTACAAGGGCCTGCCGCCCGGACCGATCGGGAATCCCGGCGAGGAGGCGCTGCAGGCGACGCTGAAGCCGGACGGCGGCGCGTGGATCTTCTTCATCTCCGTCGACGGCAAGAAGACGGACTTCACCAAGACCTTGGCCGAGCACGAGAAGTTGGTTAAGAAATTCAATGAGCGGCGCAGCGAGGGCTGACGGGGACCGGCGGCGCCGAGCCGCCGTTCTCGGTTCCCCGATCGGCCATTCCCTTTCCCCGGTGCTGCATCGCGCCGCGTACGAGGAAATGGGCCTCGACGACTGGTCGTACGACCGTTTCGAGATCGACGAGGCGGCACTTCCCGAATTCGTCGGGAAACTCGGTCCCGAATGGGCCGGGCTCTCGCTGACGATGCCGCTGAAACGGGCGGTCATTCCGCTGCTCGACACCATCAGTGACACCGCGGCCTCCGTCGAGGCCGTGAACACGGTGGTGTTCACGCAGGACGGACGCCGCGCCGGCGACAACACCGACATCCCCGGGATCGTCGCCGCCCTGCGCGAGCGGGGCATCGAACAGGTGGAGTCCGCGGCGATTCTCGGCGCGGGCGCCACCGCCTCCTCCGCGCTGGCCGCCCTCGCCCGCGTCTGCACCGGCGAGGTCGTCGCGTACGTCCGCAGTGAGGAGCGCGCCGCCGAGATGCGGCAGTGGGGCGAGCGGCTCGGCATCGAGGTGCGTACGGCCCACTGGTCGGACGCCGAGCGGGCGTTGCGCGCCCCGCTGGTGATCGCCACCACCCCGGCGGGCGCCACCGACGCACTCGCCGCGGCCGTCCCCGAGCGGCCCGCCACCCTCTTCGACGTCCTGTACGACCCGTGGCCGACCGACCTCGCGGCCCGCTGGTCCGCCTACGGAGGCGCCGTCGTCAGCGGGCTCGATCTGCTGGTGCACCAGGCGGTCCTCCAGGTCGAGCAGATGACGGGTCTGGCCCCGGTCCCGGTCGGCGTCATGCGGGCCGCGGGAGAGAAGTCCCTCGCGGCCCGGTAAGCCCGGTAAGCCCGGTAGCGAGGACCGCGCTCGCGTACCACCAGGCGGTGCAAACAGGGCGGCCCGTCCCCGTGTCGGCACGGTACGCACAGGGCCGCGGCGCCGACCACCCGGGCTCGTACGCCCCAGGGGCCCGGCAGGACGACACGCCGACGTGACAGAGTCGGTCCGCCTGATGGACCTGCGGCCGGGCGGAAGGCCCGGGCGTGGGAGGATCGGAGACGGCGGGCCAGGGCCGCGCACCCGGTCGCGCCGTCGCCGTACGCGAGGACGCGCGTACGCAAGGACCGTACGCAGTACCAGGGCGCGAGCATGAGGAGCACCGTTGAGCAGGTTGCGCTGGCTGACCGCCGGGGAGTCCCACGGTCCCGCACTTGTGGCGACGCTGGAGGGTCTTCCCGCCGGCGTGCCGATCACCACGGAGATGGTGGCGGATCACCTGGCCCGGCGGCGGCTGGGCTATGGACGCGGTGCGCGGATGAAGTTCGAGCAGGACGAGGTCACCTTCCTGGGCGGTGTACGCCACGGCCTCACCCTCGGTTCGCCGGTCGCGGTGATGGTCGGCAACACCGAGTGGCCCAAGTGGGAACAGGTGATGGCGGCCGACCCGGTCGACCCGCAGATCCTCGGTGAGCTGGCGCGCAACGCCCCGCTGACCCGGCCGCGGCCCGGCCACGCCGACCTCGCCGGTATGCAGAAGTACGGGTTCGACGAGGCGCGGCCGATCCTGGAGCGGGCTTCCGCCCGGGAGACGGCGGCGCGGGTGGCGCTGGGCGCGGTGGCCCGTTCGTACCTGAAGGAGACCGCCGGCATCGAGGTGGTCTCGCACGTGGTGGAGCTGGCGGCGGCGAAGGCCCCCTACGGCGTGTACCCGACCCCCTCCGACGTCGAGAAGCTGGACGCGGACCCGGTGCGCTGCCTGGACGCGGACGCGTCGAAGGCGATGGTCGCGGAGATCGACCAGGCCCACAAGGACGGCGACACGCTCGGCGGCGTCGTCGAGGTGCTGGCGTACGGGGTGCCCGTGGGACTGGGTTCGCACGTGCACTGGGACCGGCGCCTCGACGCCCGCCTCGCGGCGGCGCTGATGGGCATCCAGGCGATCAAGGGCGTGGAGGTCGGGGACGGCTTCGGCCTCGCGCGGGTGCCGGGTTCCCAGGCGCACGACGAGATCGTCCAGACCGATGAGGGCATCCGGCGGACCTCGGGCCGCTCCGGCGGTACCGAGGGCGGTCTGACCACGGGTGAGCTGCTGCGCGTGCGGGCGGCGATGAAGCCCATCGCCACGGTGCCGCGGGCGCTGGCGACCATCGACGTGGTGACCGGCGAGGCGACCAAGGCGCACCACCAGCGCTCGGACGTGTGCGCGGTGCCGGCGGCGGGGATCGTCGCCGAGGCGATGGTCGCGCTGGTCCTGGCGGACGCGGTGGCGGAGAAGTTCGGCGGCGACAGCGTGCCGGAGACCCGGCGCAACGTGCGCTCCTACCTCGATCACCTGGTCGTGCGGTGACCGGCGTCAGGGCCGTCCTGGTCGGCCCGATGGGGGTCGGCAAGTCCACGGTCGGCATGCTGCTGGCGGAGCGGCTCGGCTGCCGTTTCCGGGACACCGACGAGGACATCGTGGCCGAGCAGGGACGCACCGTCGCGGACATCTTCGTGGACGAGGGCGAACCGGCCTTCCGCGCCGTCGAGAAGCAGGCCGTGCGCCGCGCGCTCGCGGAACACGACGGTGTCCTCGCGCTGGGCGGCGGCTCCATCCTCGACGCGGACACCCGGGCGCTGCTCGCCGGGCAGCCCGTCGTGTACCTCTCCATGGACGTCGAGGAGGCCGTGCAGCGCACCGGTCTGAACGCGGCCCGGCCGCTGCTCGCGGTCAACCCGCGCCGGCAGTGGCGTGAGCTGATGGACGCCCGCCGTCACCTGTACGGCGAGGTCGCGAACGCCGTGGTGGCCACCGACGGCCGTACCCCCGAAGAGGTCACCCGAGCGGTCCTCGACGCACTGGAGTTGAAGGAAGCATGAGCGAGGCAGTGACGCGCATCCACGTCGGCGGCACGGCGGGCAGCGAGCCGTACGAGGTCCTGGTCGGCCGTCAACTGCTCGGCGAGCTGGGCGCGTTGGTCGGGGAGAGGGCCAAGCGGGTCGCGGTGATCCACCCCGAGGCGCTCGCCGAGACCGGTGAGGCGCTCCGCGGCGACCTGGCCGAGCAGGGCTTCGAGGCCGTCGCCATCCAGGTGCCCAACGCGGAGGAGGCCAAGACCGCCGAGGTCGCCGCGTACTGCTGGAAGGCGCTCGGACAGTCCGGCTTCACCCGCACCGACGTGATCATCGGCGTCGGCGGCGGGTCGACCACCGACCTGGCCGGGTTCGTCGCGGCGACCTGGCTGCGCGGGGTGCGCTGGATCGCCGTCCCCACCACCGTCCTTGCCATGGTGGACGCGGCGGTCGGCGGCAAGACCGGCATCAACACCGCCGAGGGCAAGAACCTCGTCGGCGCGTTCCACCCGCCCGCCGGCGTGCTCTGCGACCTCGCCGCGCTCGACTCGCTGCCGGTCCACGACTTCGTCTCGGGGCTCGCCGAGATCATCAAGGCCGGTTTCATCGCCGACCCGGAGATCCTCGAACTCATCGAGGCCGACCCGCAGGGCGCCCGTACGCCCGCCGGACCGCACACCGCCGAGCTCATCGAGCGCTCCATCAAGGTCAAGGCCGAGGTCGTCTCGTCCGACCTGAAGGAGGCCGGGCTGCGGGAGATCCTCAACTACGGGCACACCCTCGCCCACGCCATCGAGAAGAACGAACGCTACGAGTGGCGGCACGGCGCGGCGGTCGCGGTCGGTATGCACTTCGCGGCGGAACTGGGGCGGCTCGCGGGGCGCCTCGACGACGTGACCGCCGACCGGCACCGCACGATCCTGGAGTCGGTCGGACTGCCGCTGAGCTACCGCTACGACCAGTGGCCCAAGCTCCTGGAGAACATGAAGGTCGACAAGAAGTCCCGCGGCAACCTGCTCCGCTTCATCGTCCTGGACGGACTGGCCAAACCGACCGTCCTGGAGGGCCCCGACCCGGCGGTGCTCCTCGCCGCCTACGGAGAAGTGGGCGAATAGCCCCCGCGGGCGACACTTGGGTCGATTTGCCTTGTGCGGAGGGGCACTTCGGGCCGCTCCCGGCCGTTCACCAAACGGCGGCCGGGGACGGTACCGTTCGGTAGGACAGCGGGGTAGGTGCCTCGCTTCCAGCGCCCATCGACTGCCGCGAGTGAGCTGAAGGGGCGCGTCGGTGTCGGGAGGGCGAGCGCGCGGAGGCCCGAAGGGCCGAGCACGGCCGGGCTCTCGACACCCACTGAGGCGCCCCGGAAGCGAGTGAGTCAAAAGACACGAGACGGAGTGGCACCGGATGCAGCACGCAGCGGGGTCTCCGGTGCCGCCACCCCATCAGCCGGGGCACGGACCGGCCGCCGGCTGGTCGGGCGCCGCACCCCATCCGGGACCGCACCACCCGGGCCCACATGTGGGC
>NZ_LIPP01000020.1 GCF_001418335.1 Streptomyces aurantiacus
CCTGGACCTCCACGACACCCCTGTCGTTCCCGCTGCCCCGCCTGCCCTGACTGCCCCCGCTGTGCCGGCTGTCCCCGTCGTCCTCCAGGCCCAGGCGGTACCGGGCCGTCTGGTGTCCGGCCGCACCCAGGTAGATCTCGTTCAGGGCGAGCAGCCGCTGAGTGTCGTCGGCGACCGCCTCGACCATGGTGAGTTCGTCCACGCCCGTCGCGGTGGCACCTGCGGCGGGCAGCAGCCTGGCCGCGTCCGTGGGACGGTGGCGCACCAGAACGCCCGGGTTGCGCCCGGGGTCGGAGTCGATGCCCACCACCGGCTGCCCGGCGAGGTACTTGGCCACGTTCGCCACCAGACCGTCCTGGCCGACCACGACCACCACGTCNNATCGCGGAGGCCACGGCCGTCAGCGCGCGCCGGGTGCGGTGGTGGCGTTCGGCGACCTCCTCGATGGTCCGGCCCCGGGAGGAGAGGAAGAAGGCGGCCTGTCCGTGTGTGCCGTGATGGGCCACCAACTCCTCGTACTCCGTGGTGCGGTGGACGATGACCACCCGCGGGGCGAGGCTCATGTCCGGTCCCGGGCGCCCAGCTTGGCCAGCAGGCCGGTCAGCACGTCCGGCGAGACGGTCACGCTCTCGATGCTGGGCAGGTTCTCCGCCAGCCGGGCCCCGGTCAGCGCGTGCAGCGTGGCCACGTCGACATCGGCGTGCACCCGCAGCCAGGCGGCCTGCGCCTGCGCCCGCGCCTGACCGACCTCACGTGCCGCTTCCGCCTCCGCCCGCGCGAGCCGTACCGTCCGGGCCGCCTCGGCCTCGGCGCGCACCGCGTCCGCCGCCGCGTGCTCCTCGGCCTCACGGCGCGTGTTCGTACCGCGCTGTTCGACCAACTGCTCCTCGCGCCTGGCGAGTTCGATCTGGCTCGCCAGTTCGTTCTCGGCGATCGCCCGCTCCCGCTCGACGGCCACGGCCCGCCGCTCGTACGTCGCGCGGTCCGCCTCCTGCTGGATCTGCTCGCGGGCCGGCGTGCGCAGGGCCCGCTCCACCTCCGGCTCCGGACGCAGCGCCACCACCCGCACGGCGACCACCTCGATGCCGGTCGCCGGCAGCCGCGGCTCCGCGGCAAGGCCCGCCGCGACCCGCTCCCGTACCGCCGCCACACCGTCGACCAGCGCCGACGCCAGTGTCGTACGGGCCAGTACGTCCAGTGCGTGCTGCTGGGCCGTCTCGGTCAGCAGGGTGCCCAGCTGCTCCAGTGGAGCGCCCCGCCACACACCGGTGTCGGGGTCGACGGAGAAGTCCAGGCGTGCCGAGGCGAGTGCCGGGTCGCTGACCCGGTAGGTGACGGTCGCCTGCACCGCCACGTCCTGGAAGTCGGACGTACGGGCGTGGAAGGTCATCGCCAACTCGCGGTCGTCCACCGGCACTTCGGACAGCGCCGCGGTCAGCGCGCGGAACCAGAAGCTGAGTCCGGGACCGTCGTGCAGCAGCTGTCCGCCGCGGTGGTGCCGGATGTGCGCCGTCGGAGCGGCGCGCAGGTGGCGCCGGCCCAGGCGCCGGGAGATGTCGGCCATCGGACCCCCTCGTTTCTCGTCTGTTCGACGATAATCGAGCACTCCCGTTATCGTCAAGAGGACGAGAATGAAAAGCTGGACCGGGGACGAAAAGCTGTACCGAAGACGAAAAGTGGGCACCGAAGACGGAGTGAGGAGCCCAACAAACCGTCGTCCGGCGGGTCAACCGGTCCTTCGGTGGTCAAGATGGGGGCATGGGATTCCATGTCGACTCCGAGGCCGGGCGGCTGCGCCGCGTCATACTCCACCGGCCGGATCTGGAGCTCAAAAGGCTCACCCCCAGCAACAAGGACGCGCTGCTCTTCGACGACGTGCTGTGGGTGCGCAGGGCGCGCGCGGAGCACGACGGGTTCGCGGACGTCCTGCGTGACCGCGGCGTCACCGTCCACCTCTTCGGTGACCTGCTGACCGAGTCCATGGCCGTCCCGGAGGCCCGGTCGCTCGTACTGGACAGGGTCTTCGACGAGAAGGAGTACGGGCCGCTCGCCACCGACCACCTGCGGGCCGCCTTCGAGACCCTGCCGGCGGGCGAGCTGGCCGAGGCGCTGGTCGGCGGGATGACCAAGCGGGAGTTCCTCGATGCGCACCCCGAGCCGACGTCCGTGCGCTTCCATGTCATGGAGCTCGACGACTTCCTGCTCGGGCCGCTGCCCAACCACCTCTTCACCCGCGACACCTCCGCCTGGATCTACGACGGCGTCTCCATCAACGCGATGCGCTGGCCCGCACGCATGCGCGAGACCGTGCACTTCGAGGCGATCTACCGGCACCATCCGCTGTTCCGCGAAGAGACGTTCCACGTCTGGTCCGAGGGGCAGGCCGACTACCCGTCCACCATCGAGGGCGGCGACGTACTCGTCATCGGCAACGGCGCCGTGCTCATCGGCATGAGCGAGCGGACGACCCCGCAGGCCGTGGAGATGCTCGCGCACAAGCTCTTCGCCACCGGCTCGGCGCAGACGATCGTGGCGCTCGACATGCCCAAGAGGCGGGCGCTCATGCACCTCGACACGGTGATGACGATGGTCGACGGCGACACCTTCACCCAGTACGCGGGGCTCGGCATGCTCCGCTCGTACACCATCGAACCGGGTGTCGGGGACAAGGAACTCAAGGTCACCGACCATCCGCCGGAGCACATGCACCGCGCGATCGCCGCGGCGCTCGGACTGGGCAGCGTCCGGGTGCTCACCGCCACCCAGGACGTGCACGCCGCCGAGCGCGAGCAGTGGGACGACGGCTGCAACGTCCTCGCGGTCGAACCGGGCGTCGTCGTCGCGTACGAGCGGAACCAGACCACGAACACGCATCTGCGCAAGCAGGGCATCGAGGTGATCGAGATCCCGGGGAGCGAACTGGGGCGAGGGAGGGGCGGCCCGCGCTGCATGAGCTGCCCGGTCCAGCGGGACCCTGTGGGCTGACCGGGGGCGCCGGGGCGCCGGGGCGCGTGGAGGCGGCCGTACGGAGGCGGCCGTATAGAAATGTGGCATGTCGTATAGAATTCCAAGAGTCCCTGTTTACGTAACCCTGGAGCGCCCCCATGGCGACAGTCCCGTACGCCCTCGCCGGCCGCCACTTCCTGAAGGAGCTGGACCTCACGCAGGACGAGTTCCGCGGCCTGATAGAGCTCGCCGCCGAGCTGAAGGCGGCGAAGAAGGCCGGGACGGAGACGCAGTACCTGCGGGGCCGGAACATCGCGCTGATCTTCGAGAAGACGTCGACGCGCACGCGCTGCGCCTTCGAGGTCGCGGCGGCGGACCAGGGTGCGTCGACCACGTACCTCGACCCGTCAGGCTCCCAGATGGGGCACAAGGAGTCCGTGAAGGACACCGCGCGGGTGCTCGGCCGGATGTTCCACGCGATCGAGTACCGCGGGGACAGCCAGGAGAGCGTCGAGGAGCTGGCCGCCCACGCCGGTGTGCCCGTCTACAACGGTCTGACCGACACCTGGCACCCGACCCAGATGCTCGCCGACGTGCTCACGATGGTCGAGCACTGCGCCAAGCCGCTGACCGGGATCGCCCTCGCCTACCTGGGCGACGCCCGCTTCAACATGGGCAACTCCTACCTGGTCACCGGCGCGCTCCTCGGCATGGACGTGCGGATCGTCGCGCCCAGGGCCTACTGGCCCGCCGAGGAGATCGTGGAGCGGGCGCGCGAGCTCGCCGTGCGCAGCGGGGCCCGGATCACGCTCACCGAGGAGGTCGCCGAGGGCGTTCTGGGCGCCGACTTCGTCGCAACGGACGTGTGGGTGTCCATGGGGGAGCCCAAGGAGGTCTGGGACGAGCGCATCGTCGCCCTGGGCCCGTACGCCGTGACGACAGACGTCCTGCGGGCCACCGGCAACGCCGACGTCAAGTTCCTGCACTGCCTGCCGGCCTTCCACGACCTGGGCACCAGGATCGGCCGCGAGATCCACGAGCGGCACGGTCTGGACTGTCTGGAGGTCACCGACGAGGTCTTCGAGTCGGCCCACTCGGTCGTCTTCGACGAGGCGGAGAACCGGCTGCACACGATCAAGGCGGTCCTGGTGGCGACGCTGGCCTGAGCGCGGTCACGCCGGTGTGCGCTGGTGAGGGATGACCGGCAGCCGGAACCAGACCGCCTTCCCGGACTTCGTCGGGCGGTGCCCGCACGACGAGCTGAGGGCGCGGATCAGCAGCAGGCCGCGGCCGTGCTCCTGCCAGGGATCGGGCTCGGACAACGGATCGGGGACGGTGAGGTCGCCCGGCGGGGCCGGGTCGGGGTCGTGCACCTCGACCTGGCAGCCGGTGGGCAGCAGCTCCACGACCAGCTCTATGGGCGAGTCGCCCGTGGTGTGCTCCACGGCGTTGGCCACCAGCTCGGCGGTGAGCAGCTCCGCGGTGTCGCAGTCGGCGGCGTGTTCGATCTCGGCGAGCGCGGTACGCACCAGGGCGCGCGCGACCGGCACCGCCGCGACGGAGTGCGGCAGGGCGATGCGCCAGGAGGCTGGGGCGTGGGGCTCGTGCAAGGCGGGTCCGTTCGTGGAGCAGGATGTCCTGCTTTCAACTTTAAGTATGGTACGTCGCAACCGGGCAGAGGCGCTCGGCGGGTTCTTTTCGGGACGTTCGGCCTGGTAACGGGCGGCAGGGCCGTACGGGGCCGGGCACCTTGCTGCTCGGCGCCCGGCCCGTACGGCCCTGCTTTTTCGTGTGGTCCGGAGCTGCGCTCAGGTCATCGGTGCCCAGGTCGGGGAGCCGGCCTCGGTCAGATCGACCATGCCCGCCGTCAGCGTCGCCCCGTCCGCCGGGTCGACCAGGATGAACGCGCCGGTGCGCCGGCAGCGCGCGTAGTCGTCGAGCGCGAGCGGCTCGGCGGTGCGCAGGGTGATCCGGCCCAGGTCGTTCGCGCTCAGCTCGACGCCGCTCGCCCCCTGTCCTCCCGGCGCTCCGGGCGTTCCCGACGTTGCCCGATCGGGGTGACTCCCCCTCCCGTCGGTCAGGTCCTTCACGATCGCCTTCACCGTGCGGGTCGTGTGCCTGACCAGGACGCGGTCGCCGACCCGCAGCGGGCGGTCGGCCAGATGGCAGACGGCGGCCCGGACGTCCCGGGTGAGCGCGGGCGCGTCCGCCCCGCTGGTGATCATGTCGCCGCGCGAGACGTCGAGCGGGTCCGCCAGGCGCAGGGCGAGCGACTGCGGCGCGTACGCCTCCCGCACCTCCTCGCCGAGTACGTCGATGGCCTCGATCTCGGACGACCCGCCGGAGGGATGGATGGTCACCCGGTCGCCCACGCGCAGCGAGCCGGAGGCCAACTGGCCCGCGTAGTGACGCCTTTCGCCGTGCCGGATCACGTACTGGACGGGGAAACGGGCGGGTTGGCCCGACGGGTCGCCACCGACCCGGACGGACTCCAGGTGTTCGAGCAGCGTCGGCCCCTCGTACCAGTCCATGTGCGCGGAACGGTCCACCACGTTGTCGCCGACCAGGGCCGACACGGGGATCGGCGTGAAGCCCGGCAGGTCCAACTCGGCGGCGTGGGCCGCGAAGTCCTCGACGATCCGGTCGAACTCCTTCGCCTCGTACCCGACGAGGTCCATCTTGTTGA
>NZ_LIPP01000200.1 GCF_001418335.1 Streptomyces aurantiacus
GAGGAGAGGTACGGGCAAGGGGGCAGGGGGGGGCCGGACGCCCCGTCGTCAGCCGGTCTTCTTCCAGTCCTTGCAGCCCGACGTCTTGAAGTACGCGTCACCGGCGGCGATGGTCACGACGGCCGAGCCGGACACGTTGTTGTTCGCGAGGATCGACTCCAGCGAGTGGGAGGCGTCCTTGGTCCGCTCCCAGTAGCAGAGGTCGTCCGTGTTGCCGGTGGACCGGTAGGTGCCGGGGGCGATGTCGACGCCGACTCTGTGCATCCCGCCGGCGCCCTTGACCAGCGTGGCCGGTGTGCCGGACGCCTTCGCGTCCACGGCCTCCCAGTCCTTGCAGCCGCTCGACTTGAAGAGGTTGTCGCTCTTCAGGATGGTCACGTAACTGGTGCCGCTGACGTTGTCGTTGGCGAGGATCGAGTCCATCTCGCCCGAGGCGTCCTTGGCGCGCTCCCAGTAGCAGAGGTCGTCGGTGTTGCCGGTGGTCCGGTAGGTGCCGGGCTGCACGTCGCTGCCGACCTCGAAGTCGCCGTCCCCCTGGAACGCCGCCTTCTTCTCGGCCTCGTCCCCCTTGCCCGCCTTCGCGTCCTTCTTCGTGCTCGCGGCCGAGTCGGTGTCGGCCTTCTTGCCGGACTCGCGCCCGGCGGAGACCGCGGAGTCCTTGCCGGTGCCGCTGCCGGAACCGGCGTCCCCGTCACCCGCGTTCGCCGACACCGCGCCGATGACGACGACGCCCACGACGACCCCCAGCGCGATCTTGCCCTCGGCGCCCATGACAGTCCCCCTCCCAGAGATGACAGCCGCCCTTCCCGGCGGCCGTTCATCCGATGGGTCAATCACAGCAGAGCTTGTGAACCGAGTCAACACGGTTCACAGATATGGCCACGTACACGGCCGTGAATGGAGGGGGGCTTGCCTGCGCCGATATGCTCCACGTCACACACGGAGGCGTCACAAGCAAGAAGGCGTCACACACCGAGAACGCGCCACACACCAACGAACTCGACGCCACACCAGACGAGGGGAGCCCGGCGGGTGCAGGAGAACGGGACAGAGGTCACCGCGGCCGGAATCGCGCGGCTCGCCGGAGTCGGCCGCGCCGCCGTCAGCAACTGGCGCCGCCGCCACGCCGACTTCCCCAAACCCGTCGGCGGCACCGAGACCAGCCCCTCCTTCGCGCTCGCCGAAGTCGAGGACTGGCTGCGCGTCCAGGGCAAGCTGGCCGAGGTCCCGCTGCGCGAGCGCGTCTGGCAGCAGGTCGCCGGACACCCGCAGGGCGCCGTCGCCGCCCTGGTGTACGTCGGCTGTGCTCTCCTGCTCGTCCACGACCGCCCCACGGTCTGGCTGGAGTTGAGCGCCGGCTCCGACGACCGCCTCGCCGAGCTGCTGCCCGCGCCCCTCGACCAGGTCCTCACCCTCCGCTTCGGGGCGATCCGCAAACGGGCCGTCGACACACCGACCGCCGACCGACTGAGGGTGTCCGCGCCCCTGTTGCGCGGTGCGGCCGAACTTGCCGCGGAGCTGGACGCGCGTAAGGCGTACGAGTTCCTGCTCGGCCGGCACCTCGACGCGAACCCCCGCCAGTACACGCTCACGCCGCCCGGCCTCGCCGCCCTGATGGCCGATCTCGCCGGACCCGCCGCCGACGTCCTCGACCCGGCGTGCGGCACCGGCGCACTGCTGCGCGCGGTGGCCGTCGCGCAGGGCTCGTCGTCCACCGCGGACCAGCACCTCCACGGCCAGGACAGCGCACCCGAGCAGGCGGCTCTGACGGCACTGCGCCTCGCCCTGCACACCCGGGCCACCGTGCGCACCGCCGCGGCCGACACCCTGCGCGAGGACGCGTACGGAAGCCTCAGGGCCGACGCCGTCCTGTGCCACCCGCCGTTCAACGAGCGCAACTGGGGCCACGACGAGCTCGCCTACGACCCCCGCTGGGAGTACGGCTTCCCCGCCCGCACCGAGTCCGAACTGGCCTGGGTGCAGCACGCGTTGGCCCGGCTCAAGGAAGGCGGTATCGGAGTCCTGCTGATGCCGCCCGCCGCCGCCTCGCGCCGCTCCGGCCGCCGTATCCGCGCCGACCTGCTGCGCCGTGGCGCCCTGCGCGCCGTGATCGCCCTGCCGCCGGGCGCGGCGCCTCCGCACAACCTCCCGCTGCATCTGTGGGTGCTGCGCAAGCCCGCGGTCACCGGCCGGCGCGCGCAGCCCGAGGTGCTGCTCGCCGACACCGGCGTGTTCACCGCGGACGGCCGCGGCGGGCTCGACTGGGGGGCCCTGCGCGCCGCCGTCCTCGACGCCTGGCGCCCCTTCGACCGGAACGGCACCGCGCCGGAGCGGCCGGGCCTCAGCCGCTCCGTGCCGGTCATCGAACTCCTCGACGACGACGTCGACCTGGCCCCGGCCCGTCATCTGCCGCCCTCCGAGGCCGGCGGCGGCGTCGAGCAGCTCGGGGTCGTGCGCGACCGCCTGGGCGAGACCCTGCGGCTGACCGGCCGCCTCACCCCGCCCTCCGCCGATCCGCGCCGGCCCACCCGCTGGCCGCTCACCACGATCGGCGAACTCGCGCGCGGGGGCGCGCTGCGGCTGCGTACGGGAGGAAACGGCGGCCACGCGCGCGTGCCCGTCCTCACCGACCACGACGTACTCGCCGGAACAACAGCTTCCGGATCAACTCTCTCCGGAACGGCACTCTCTGGAACAACGCCGTCCGGATCGGCGCCTCCTGGAACGCTCGCCGAGAGCGACGAGGAGGCCGTGCTCACCGAGGCCGGGGACGTCGTCGTGCCCGTGCTCGGCGGCGGCTCCATCGCGCGCGTGATCGACGAGGCGGACGCGGGCGCCGCCCTCGGCCGCAACCTCGTGCTGCTGCGGCCCGACCCGGCCGCACTCGACCCGTGGTTCCTCGCCGGCTTCCTGCGCGGCACCGCCAACAACCGCCAGGCGAGCAGCTACGCGTCCACCGCGACCCGGCTCGACGTGCGCCGCCTCCAACTGCCCCGGCTGCCCCTGGAACAGCAGCGCGCGTACGGCGAACGGTTCCGCGCGCTCGCCGAGTTCGAGGGGGCGCTGCGGCTCGCGGGCAGCCTCGGTGAGCAACTGGTCCGCGGCATGTACGACGGTCTGGCGGACGGCACGGTCGAGCCCGGCTGAGGCCCCTGGGGCGTACGCGGTGACCAGCACGACAACGGTTCGGTACAACCCTGGACCACTTGTCCTTGTCGGCCTATACGCTCGGACTCCGCATTCGTACGTCCCTGTCGTCACCCGTCCCCATCAGGTCTCCAGGAGCAACCATGCAAGGCCACGGCCAGGCGCAGCCGGTGAAGCCGCCACCCCCGACCGGGCAGCTGGTCTTCCTGCGCGTGTTCTTCGTGGTGCTCTCCGTGTGCAGCTGCGGCCTGCTCGGCTGGGCGATGATGCTGCGCTTGGCACTTGTGACCCGCAGATCGGTCGACTGGGGCCTGCTCGTGGCCGTCCTCGCGACCGAGGTCCTCGGTTTCGTCCTGGTCGGCGCCGAGCCCGGCGACGAGATCCACACCACGGGTGGCTGGACGGGCCTGACCCTGCTCCTGGGCAGCCTCGTGCCCGCGGTCGGGTACTACCTCGCGGCGGACATCCGCCACTTCCACCAAGTGCGGTACACGTACCAGGGTTACCCGTCGCTCCAGCAGCCCCCGGCGCGCCCGTACGGCTACCCGCAGCAGCCGTACGCCACCACGACCGGCCCGCACACGCAGGTGCCGCCGATGGCCCCGACACCCCACCCCCAGC
>NZ_LIPP01000201.1 GCF_001418335.1 Streptomyces aurantiacus
GGGTGTTGGTGCGGGTCGGGGCGGACTTATGAGGGGTGTCACGGAGGCGGCGCCTGAATAGAACGGCTGGTCCCTGCCATGGCTACGGCTCGGATCACCCAGCGAGCCGTTCCCGGGCGTACTCACGCAGCTCGATCATGGGCCGCTCGATCCGGTCGTCCAGGCGACGGATGAGTGCGGAGGCAAGGTCGATGCAGCGAGCGGCCCCGGAGCCCAGGGCGGTGTCGAGAGCGGCGCGGGCATCAGCCGCGGCGGCGAAGGCATCGCGGTCATGGAGCGAGCCTTCGGCCCGGTAGGTCAGGAACACCGCTTTGGTACGGGATCGACGTGGATCGAGTTCGCTCAGCCCGGAGTCGATCGCGGTGCCGGCGCGGCAGGGGTCGCCGAGGTCGAGCCAGCAGCGTCCGGCGTCGGCGTTGACGTCCGCCATCGACATCCAGGAGACCACTGGAGGCGTGTCGTGCGGGTTCATCCGCTCCAGCTCGGTCTCGGCGGACGCCAGTGCGCGCTGGGTTCCGTGGCGGTCTTGGAGTACAGCGCAGGCCCGTGCGCTGCGTACGTCGAGCAGGGAGCGAGCAGCCGCCGTACGGGTGCGGGAGCGGGCGTGTTCCAGGACGCGGATCGCATCAGCGGGCCTGGACAACCAGGTGGCCTGATAGGCGAGGTCGGAGAGGGCGACGGCGGCGAGGTCGCGGTCGCCGGCCTGGTGCGCGGCGTGGACGGCGGCCTGCCAGTGACGTTGGGCATCGGCGTGCCGGTCGGCATCGAAACGCAGCCATGCGGCACAGTGCGCGAGGCCGGCTGCGACGCCGTGCAGGCGGCGGCCCGTTGCTGAGGTGTAGCGGCCCTGCGTGATCAGGTCGATCGTGGTGTTCAGGTGGGCGTCGATGAGACCGGAGACCTGCGGGTGCGGCCCGGCGGCAAAGGAGCGCAGCTCACCGGAGCGCTGCTCCAGCCACGTCAGAAGCTCTTCGTCGATGTTTTGTCCACCGAGGGCCTGGGACAGGTGGCGTGGCTCGATGCGGGCCCAGTCGGCGGCGACCTCGATGAGGGTGCTGCTGCCGAGTACCAGGAAGGATCGTCGATCCATACGGATGACCTGCACCTCTCTCAGGGCGGCCCGGCTTCCCAAGGGGCTGAACGGGACGGGCTGTTCGAAGGCGGGCAGCCAGTCAGGCCATCGGAGATGTCCGATCGCGGTGGCGGGAACGTCGAAGACCTCGGCCAGCAGCGACTGGCTCTCCTCGCTCGGTGTGGTGCCGCCTGTCTCCCAGAGCCAGATCCGGTTGCGGTCGATGCCGCTGCGCAGGCCGCGCCTGCGGGCCTGGTCACGGAGCAGGCGGGCGAGGTCGTTATGGACCAGTGGTGATGGCGGCGCAGGTGCGCCAGCGGATGACGGTCCAGCTCCATGTCGCCCCCTCGGATACCGACGCCGCCTGTCCACCATGCCGTACCCGGGCGGGCGGTGAGGAGGCTTCACCGCGGCCGAGCACACACCGGCCACACAGTCATCCCCTAGAGCACGTCGAGGTCCGGTGGTGTCCTCGACGGCATAACGCCGCGCATCCGCGTGGCGCCGTCGAGAAGGGCTGGTCCTCGCGTGCACACAAGGGATCGCTTCACTGATCTGTCCGGCGCCACCGTCACGGTGACCGGCGGCTTCGGACTGGTCGGCAGCCGCATCGTGCACAAGCTCCGCGCACTTGGTGCCAAGCCGCTGGCCGTGGGCCGGCTGGACGCCTACGGCAGTTCCGTCTGCTCCTCCGTGTTCGGCGTCTCGCCCGGCGACCCGGGCGTCGTCGCCGGCGACATCACCGACGCCGCGCTGATGAACGACCTGCTGTCGCGCAGTGATTACGTCGTCCACGCCGCAGCGCTGGCCGACGTCGCGGCGTGCACCCGTAATCCGGCGGCGGCACTGGAAGCCAATATCCGCGGCACCCAAACCGTGCTGGATGCCGCGGCCCGGCACGGCGGCACGCTGAGGCGACTGGTCTTCGTCTCCTCGGCCAGCGTCTACGGCGTCGGCACCGGTTCGGCGAACGCAGGGGCCCGGTTCAGCGAGGAGGACGCGCTGACGCCCGGGTCGGTCTACGCCAACACCAAGCTGTGGGGCGAGCATCAGACCGCTCTGGCCCTGGGCGGCGCCGACGACTCGTATGCGATCGTGCGGTACTTCTCCGTCTACGGGGAACCACAAGTGGTCAAGGAAAACAGCCACAGTTGGGTGGTGGCCTGGTTCGCCATGCGGGCTGCGCTCGGCCTGCCGCTGCACCTCAACGGCGGCGGCCATCAGGTTCGGGACTTCGTACACGTCGACGACATCGCGGAGGCGACCCTGCTGTCAGCCGTGACCGAGCGCGCGGACCGTATGACGCTCAATGTCGGCACTGGCCACGCCACCTCCATCCGGCAGGTCGCCGACCTGGTGCGCCGCCGCCATCCCGGTGCGCGGATCGTCGAGACCCCGAGGCCGCTGGGCGATCCGCTCGGAGCCTGCGCGGACATCACCCGTATGTGCCAGGTACTGGGCTGGGCTCCGCAGGTGGACATCGAGGACGGAGTGAGCCGCTACCTGGAGTGGCTGGAGCGAACCCCGGAGGCGATCCCGGCGTGGCTGCACACCGAGGCATGGACCGCCGTGTGAGGGGTTCAGATCACCGGGGGACGGCCAAGGCGGGTCAGCTCGAACACGGTGCGCCAGCGCATCGGCCTCCGGCGCCCGCACTCGGTACGCCAGCCCTCGGCGAAACCGCCGAACCAGGCCCGCAGCCCTACGAGACTGCGGGTACGGGCAAGCGTCAGGGCCACCCACACTCCCAGGTAGACCGGGACGAGCACCGCGGGCAGGTGACGGCGCGCCAGGTAGACCCGGTTGCGAGCGTTGACCTGGTAGAAAAACGCGTGCCGGGCCGGGGATGTGCGCGGGTGCTGGAGCAGCAACTGCGGCGTATAGCGCACCTTCCAGCCGGCGTCGATCGCCCGCCAGGCCATGTCGCTCTCCTCGTGCGCGAAGAAGAACGCGTCCGGCCAGTAGCCGACCTCCTCCAGCATCTTCACGGACAGGACGTGCGCTCCGCCGAGAAATCCGGTCACCAGGCCGCCGCGCATCGGATCACCGGCCCGCAGCCGGGGCACGTGGCGGCGCTGGGTCACTCCGGTCTCGTCCGCGATACGGAAGCCGACGATCCCAAGCCGCGGTTCCGCCGCAAACAGCGTGGTGATCCTGGAGAAGACGTCATCGGAAACCAATAGGCCGTCGTCGTCCAGGTCCAACACCAGGTCCATGTCCTGAAGGTGCTCCAGGGCGGCGTTGCGACCACCGGTCACCCCCAGGTTCTCCCCCAGTTGCACCGTCTCGACCCACGGCGGCAGATCGGGCACCGCGCACCCGTTGGCCACCACCACCGTCCGCGCCGCCTCAGTCGTCTGCGAATGGACCGAGGCCAGCAGCTCCGCCAGCTCCTTGGGCCGGGTGCCCATCGTCAGGATCGCCACGCCCAGCTTCACGCCTGCCCTGTACCCATCTATGCGAAGGACGCCATGACCGATCGAACTCCGCCCGGCCACCCTGCCTGCATGAACTCGCCACCCAGCGTCACCTGCCGTCCCACCAGCCGATGGTTCAGATGACGCCTGGGTGGATTGCAGGCAACCGCTCAGCGAATTCCGAGACCGCACCCAGCTTCCCACGCCCGGGGCACATGTTCGTACCCAGTCAGGTCGTGGTCGCGGCACCGCAGCGAGCAGGCCGCCCTCTGTGCAGCCGCCACCAGTACGCCCTCGCCAACGCCCGACGCTTCCTCACGCCCGGCTAGTAGGGAGACCTCTCGTGGACACCGACCTCGACGACGCCCACACCGACTACACCCACCCCCGCATCCGGCCCGTCCCTGCCGGGTGCGCCGAGAGCGAGGACGACTGGCGCCGTCGGCTGCAGCACGGTTCCCCCGGCGGCCATCTGCTCGCCCACAACGCCATGACCCAGGCGCTCACCAGCGGCCGCCCGATCCATCTGATGCACACCACGAGGGCCCTGGACGCCATCCGCGCCAGCGGCCAGCTCTACGCCTCCTCCGGATGCCTGCTCGCCGCGCTGTACTGCGCGCCGCTGACCGAGACTTCCGCCGGCCTGCGCCCGCACAACCTCGGCGCCTACCTGCTGCAAACCAAGCCGCACACCCACACCCTGGTGATCAGGATCACGCCCACCGCCCCAGCGTCGGCCAAGGGCATCGACTACCTGCGGCTCGGCCGCCTCCACCTGCGCACCTACCTCGACCACCGCAGTTTCCTCACCGAGGCCGAGGACCTCCGGCTGCGCGGGAGAACTCTGCATCGGATTCGTACAGCCGCGCCTCTCCTGAACATGGTCCTGGCCAACGCCACCGGACGCCGGACAACGCCGAGCGCGTTCGTGGACCAGCTCGCCGCGGCCGTCCAGGACCTGCCGTTCCTGGGCTACGTGTACTTCGAGGTGCTATCGGAGTACCTCATGCTCCACTCCACCAGCACCGAGACGAAGGCGTTCGCGGCGGCCGGCGAGATGAACAACCGTCTCTACAAGCGCCTGGCATTCTCCGCGGTCAGCGGCATGGACAAGCTGTTCGACCTGTCCCGTTTCCGCCCCGGGCACCAGCGCCTGCACGACCTGATCGCCCGCATCGAGCCTGCTCTCGCCCCCGGAGCAGCGCGGTACACCCGAGACCGCCTCTCCCACCTGCTAGCCGCTCTGTCCCTCGACCCCGCCCAGGACGCGACCACCTTCACCTTCCGCAACCAGGACTTCGACAGCCTTGCCCGCACCGCGCCGTCCCTGCTGGGGCAGACGCTGTTCCGCGAGATGCGCGTTCTTCAGCGCTATCCGCAGCTCTACCTCGCCTTCGAACAGGCCAAGGCTCTTCACGCCTGGAACTACTGGAACCAGCACCAGATCGCGGCGCCGTTCAACGGGTTCCTTCCCAAAGGCGAAATCGGCGTCAACCCTGCCTACCCCGCCGACTGCACGGTGTGGCTGGCGAAGACCTGCAAGCGAGGCCTGGTCCACCCGGTCGACGAACTCAACGTCGCCTTCGCACCTCGCATGGCGGACCTGAGCATGACCGCCATGCGAAGGGACACCACCGGCAAGGCTGCCGGGCATCCGGCCTCGGTCTGAACTGATCGACCGGCGGAAGAACTCGCCGAGCTGGTGGCGGCGTACCCTCCCCTGTCCACGGAATACCCGTCCCACGAGGAACACCTGACAACGATGAAGAGCTCCCTGCGCAAACTGGCCGCCTCGGGCACCTTGAACCTGGGCATCATGACGGGCACGGTCCCGTCGTACGAGGCCTTCGCGGCATCGGAACTGGCTTCCCCGAGCGACGCGTCGCTACTGCCGCAGTACGCGACGACGCTGGCGGCGAGGGGACGGGCGGAGACTTGGCCGCCGAAGCGGGGCTGGGTGTTGGTGTGGGTCGGAGCGGACTTATGAGGGGTGTCACGGGGGCGCTGCCTGACTGGATCGGTGGACAGTCAGCAGGTCAGGCTCGCTTGCGGCCTGAAGACTGACATGGACGTCGTCACTGCGGGTGCCCCACGACCCGCTACTCCAGTATCCGTCACAGGGGCTCGACCCTCTGGGTTTCGTCACCGAACAGAACTTTCTACAACAGCGCCGGCACAATGCCTTTCGTGCCTGATGCCGCCGTTCCGTCCTCCGCCGCCGTCTCCGCCCGCATGAGCCGCCAAAGCTCAAGAGACACTGCGCCGGAGGTGGCGGTCCGTCGGCTCCTGCATGCCGCGGGAATGCGGTATCGGGTGAACGTGCCGGTACCCGGCATACCCCGCCGCACGATAGACATCGTCTTCCCCAGGGCAAAGGTCGCGATCTTCATGGACGGCTGTTTCTGGCACGGCTGCCCCATGCACGCAACCCGCCCCAAAGCGAACGCGGAGTGGTGGCGCGCCAAGCTCGACAAGAACATGGCTCGCGACATCGAGACGACAGAGCACCTATCCGCAGCGGGATGGACAGTGCTGCGCTTCTGGGAGCACGAGCCCGTTGAGAGCGTGGCGCGCCGCATCGCTGCTGCTACCGCAGTGCAACGGCCGCAGGACGGATCTTGACGCAGGGGGTACGCGTCCGAGCCCAAGCTTGGATCTCACGGGGCACAGACGCCGCTCCCCGTGAACCGAGCGATTTGGCGGCTATCAGCACTGGCCGTAGTTGCGATTTCACACATCGGCCCCCAATCACCCAATAGTGTTATAGCTCTTGTACGAGAGTGCAGCGCCACCGCTCGCCTCAGACCCCTCTGCCCTTCACGGAGCAACGCCGAAGGACGGGGGCCCACTGCGGTTCAGCAGGCTGCAGCCAACGAGAGTGGGGAACGGTCCACGCCCATGACCGACGAATTCGATGGTATGTATGACACCTTCAAGGCGCTCCTGGATTCGTTCCCTCCGGCGGAAGCAGTCAAGCGGCTGGAGCAACTGGGCATCGGGCCGGGCATCGTCCAGCACATCCGCGAACGGCACGAGCAGCAGACCATACGCGTCAAAGAGCTTGAGGAACCGCACGCGGTGGTTCTGGGCAACCGCGACACCTGGTACACCGGACCGCACGCCAAGGACAAGTGCTGGCCGGCGATCGTGGATCTGTTGCGCAAGGACGGTTGGCCTCAGGAGCCCACGATCAGGAGCCTCGACGACTCCTCCACCCGTGTGGTCTCACTTCTGAATCATCCAAAGGAGAAATCGTTCTCCACACGAGGCCTCGTCGTCGGCTACGTGCAGTCTGGCAAAACCACCAACTTCACCTCGGTCATGGCCAAGGCAGCCGACCGCGGGTACAAACTGTTCATTGTCTTGGCCGGGATCCACAATGGGCTCCGGCGTCAGACTCAGGCTCGGCTGGTGCAGCAGTTGGTGGAGCCGAATCCCACGATGTGGTCCCAACTGACCGGACTTGACAAAGATTTCACTCCACAGGCGAACCCCGCCTCCTACTTCGGTAAGAGCAACAAGACGCGGGTTCTGTGCGTCGTGAAGAAAAATGCCACAGTACTCCGGAAACTCGCCCGGTGGCTTGAGGAGGCGTCCGACTACCTTGAGGACTGCCCTGCACTGATCATCGACGACGAGGCCGATCAAGCCACAGTGGCAACGAAGTCGATCAATCCACTGATCCGGGACATCATGGGCTCTTTGCCGAGGTCTGCCTACGTCGGCTACACAGCCTCGCCATTCGCGAACCTGCTGATCGACCCGAGCGCCGAGGATCTGTACCCAGAGGACTTTGTCGTCAACCTTCCGAAGCCACAGGGACACTTCGGCACTGAGGTCCTGTTCGGACGCTACGCGCTCGACGGTGAAGACCCGGAGCAGGTCGATGATGGAAACGACATGATCCGATCAGTGCCCGATGACGACGTGTCGTGCGTGCGCCCCGGAACAAAAGCCGACATTGAAGGCTTCGAGCCCGTCATCACAGACACCCTTCGCAGGGCCATCGAGTACTTCTGGCTAGTAACGGCTGCTCGGCATGTACGCGGTACGGGAAATGCGCACAGCACAATGCTGATACACACAAGTGTCAATACTGCTGTGCACAACAGCTTCAAAAGGCCACTAGAGCATTTGCGCGAGCAGTCCGCACGATCCTTGGCAGATGCCGACTTCATCGCCCAGCTACACGACCTGTGGGAACAGGAAACCGACCGAGTTCCCGCCTCGGACTTCGGTGAGATCAAAGTTCCGTTCGAGGAGCTGCTACCAAATCTACCGGGAGTCCTCGAAAGTTGTCGCGTCATCATGGACAACTCCAGCAGCGAGTATCGACTCGATTACGAAAACGGCCCAGTGGTGGCAATTGCCGTGGGCGGAAATACCCTGTCCCGGGGACTCACGCTCGAAGGACTATCGGTCAGCTACTTCGTTCGCGCCGTCTCGGCATACGACACTCTATTGCAGATGGGCCGCTGGTTCGGCTTCCGCAACGGCTATGCCGATCTTCCTCGTATCTGGATGACGGACGAACTGGCTGAGTGGTTCCGGCACCTGGCCACCGTGGAAACCGAGATGCGCCGCGACATCGAAATCTACATGACTGAAGCCGAAACACCCCGCACTTTTGCGGTCCGCCTACGCACTCATCCGGCATTGCGCGTAACTGCGGCAGCCAAGATGCGCAATGCCGTCACGGCAGCCTCCTCCTACGGCGGCAAACGGGTTCAAACACACTACTTTCACACCGACGCCGCCTGGCTTCGCCAGAACATCGCCGCTGCTCGGAGCCTGGTTGCCGCTTCTCGTGCAAACGCAGTAAGGATCGAAGCACGTTCGACTGAAGGTCGATACGTCTTCCGAGATGTACCACACAACGTGGTGACGGATTTCCTCTCGACCTACAGGTTCCACGAGAAATCTCCCGAAAATGACGCGGATTTGATTATCGATTACATCCGCAAAAGGGTCGCCACGGCTGGCTCCCTAGGCCGCTGGAACGTCGCGATCGTCGGCAACCCAAGAGGGGAGAGTAAGTTTTCCTTTTCTCCTGATGTGGCTGTTGGACTCAACACTCGCGCCCGTCTCGCCATTGCCAACCCCGCGCCGGACCTTGCCGACATCAAAACCCTGATGAGCCGTCGTGATGCCGCGATCGACCTGGATGGTGACACAACTAAGCTCACCGAAAAGGGAATCATGGAAATGCGTCGCGCCAAGCTCCCCGACAGTGGCCTTTTGGTTGTTTACCCGATCGACAAAGTCTCCGCGCCGAGTCCATCGAAGAAACTTCGCGCTCCCCTCAACGCCGAGGAGCACGTGATCGGTGTCGGTCTGGTATTTCCCGAACCCTGGAACAAGGACAGCGAGGTGGAAAAGTATATATCCGCCGACCTTTCCGGCGTGTGGATCGAGGAAGAGGACTACAGCCTGCTCGACGGGGAGGAGGTATGAACGACGACGCGCTCCGCAAGTTGGTCGACGAGCGCTGGACCGCACTCGACGCCGAACAGACATCGGGCGAGCGTCATTTGCGAGTATCTCCCCTCCCCTTCGTCGCCAAGCTAAGCCCTTTTTCGGTGGCTGTCGACCATGACGGGCATCGCCATCTCCTTGTCCCGATACACGCGCACCGCAAGGTACGTCCCGGCCTTGACGGGCCGACGCTCCGGTTGCGCAAACGCGCCCTCGAAGATGAGGAGACCTACCAGTCTTACGCCGATCTCGCCTGCCTTCGTGACGACCTCCGAGATCTGTTCACGGAACTGTGCGTGGACGTGCTCGGCGCGGCCAGGGAGTTGCCCGAGAATCCCGTCAAGGCGCTCTATCGCGTTCTCGATCGCTGGAAAGCTCTGTTCCGCGCGCAGGGAACACAACTCGGGCCTGAACAACTCGCCGGGCTCTTCGGAGAGTTGCTGGTACTCCGTCGCCTCCTCCAGGAGGACGCAAGTGCGCACCGGATATGGCGAGGCCCCGAGCAGCACCGCCACGATTTCTCGGCCGGAGCCGTGGCAGTCGAGGTGAAGGCGGGCACTGTCGGCACGGGGCGCAAGCCTCGAATTCACGGGCTCGACCAACTCGAAGCGCCGGAGGGCGGGGGGCTTTGTTTGGTCTGGTTCCGCCTGCAGAACACCACTGCGAACGGTTCCGGCATCGCGTTCAACGATTTGGTCGACCAGATACTGCACTTGTGCGATGACGAAGGTGCACTCCTCGCATTGCTCGCAAGGGTGGGATACCGACCGTCGGATGCCGACCTATACCACGATGTGCACTTCGCGATCACTGAGGAAAAGTGGTACCTGGTCACTCCTGACTTCCCTGGGTTGACCGGCCAGGCACTCATAGCGGCAGGAGTCCCCGTATCGGCACTGAATGTCGAATACACCATCGACCTGTCCGGTGAGATCCCTGCGCCCATGGCGCCCGACCAGGTGTCCCAGACGCTTGACAGTTTGATCCAGGAGTCCTCGTGACGAAGCCTCGTTGGTCCTCTCAGCGCTACCCTCCAGAAGGCGCGAGCGCCGCCGATGGTATCCGCAACCAGCTCGGACGTCCGGAGCTCGACCTACTCACGATCCTGGTGCGCGAGTCCGCCCAAAACAGCTGGGATGCCCGACTCCCACCACCTGCCGGTCCGGTCGACTACCGCATCGACATGTGGACGGTGAGCCCAGCCCACACTCGCGCTTGGCGCGAGCTACTACTCGATGGTGCACCCGCTCGCGCAGAGGACTTTCCGCTGCGCGAGACCCTTCGGCACGGCCCGATCCGAGTTCTGGCCGTCTCGGATCGCGGCACTCGCGGCCTCGGAGGACCGACTCGGGCGGATGATGCCGTCGGCCCCGACCGTGATTTCGTCTCCTTCGTCCGTAACATCGGTGAGCCGCGTGACGCCGCCCTGGGCGGTGGCACCTACGGCTTCGGCAAGGGCATCTTCTACCTTCTGTCCAAATCCGGCACCGTCCTCGTGCACTCTCGTTGCCGCACTCCTCAGGGTGGCCACGAGACCCGGCTCATCGGCTGCACCCTCTGGAGGAGCTATGTCGGCGACGGGGGCAACGGAAATCGTCGCTACACCGGTCGACACTGGTGGGGCAACACAGGCGAAGACCTCGTCGAGCCCTTGGTCGGTCGAGAGGCGGAGAGCATCGCACAGCGTCTGGGCCTCAAGGCCTTCAACGCCGAGGAGACCGGCACGACCATCGTCGTCATCGATCCGAACCTGGACGAACTGGAACCGCCCGAGGCTGCCGACTACCTGGCAGAGACCCTCTCCTGGCACCTGTGGCCAAAGATGATCTCCGCTGTCGGGAAGCCGTCCGCCATGCGGTTCTCCGTCTCCTGCGACGGAATCCAGTACCCCGTGCCCGATCCGCGGGAAACCCGACCGCTCAACATGTTCGTTGCTGCCTACGAGACAATGATCGGTTCCGACGGCAGCGATCTGCACTGCCTGAAACCCAAGCAACATCTGGGGCGCCTTGGCCTCGTCAAACGAATCATGCCGCCACTGGAGCCGACTCGGGCATCCCGCATGCTCGACATCGAGGACCTGGTCCATCACGTCTGTCTGATGCGACCTGCGGAACTAGTCGTCACCTACAAGGCCGGCCCGAAGCCCCCCAGCGTTAATCAGGGGTACGCGGGCGTCTTCCGAGCCGACGAAGACATGGACGAGATCTACGCGAAGGCCGAGCCACCCACACACGACGCTTGGCATCCCCAGTCGCTCGACAGACCCGAGAGCACATACGTGCAGACGACGTTTCGGCGCATTGCCGAAGCCCAGGAGCGTCTTCTCTCTCTCGGTGGCGTCGCGCGAGCAGGCGCCAGCAACGTTGCTTTGGGAGCGGCCAGTTCACTGTTCTCGGGGTTGGTTGGCGGAGCGTGGGGAATCGGCGGTGCCACGGCCTACTCGAAACCGGGTAGTACGGCCACGCACGCGTCCAAGGCGGACGACACGGAAGAACGCACGAAGCATTCCACCTCGGGACAGCTTGCTACGAAGGCTGTTCCGTTCGGCACGAATCGATCCGCTCCCGACGGAGTAGGCGGCCGAGGCGCTGACTACACCGAAGGACAGGCATACACCGACACGACAGGAAGCAGCGGCGTGCCACGTCGTCGCCCGCGGGTGCAGTACGTCGGTGATCCGTACTACGACGATCGCGGCGACTCCTCCGTACTCATCCAGGCATTCCGGCTACCAGTGCCTGGGGCACAGCGAGTCCGGATCGATCTGGCCGTTACCGTCCCCGGCACGGGCGGACGCGAAACGGATCCGCCCATCGGAGCGAGCATGCCCGTCCTCATCGGTTGGGAGGACGACGAGGGCCGCCTGGATGCTTCCGAGGCCCACATCATCGAGGGCGGCGAATCCGTCTGGTATGCGGTCGTGCGTCCGGCTCCGGACACCATGACTGAGATCGGCATCAAGGTCGAGGCGGTGAGGACGCCGTGACACGGCGCGTTCTCCCTTACCGTGCCCCGTCCGAGGACGTCGTCGCTGTCGCGCCGTGGCTGCTGGTGACCGAGGACGGCGAGGTCGCCGTACCCGAAGCGCTGCCGGACTGGGACTATCAAATGGACCTGCACCTCCGCAGGTCTGTGCGAATTGACCTGGACCGGGCACGTTCGCAGTCGGGTCTTCCGAACGATGCCTCGCTCATGCTCTCTGTGGTGTGGACAGCAACCGGATCCAGTCTCAGCGGGCCCGCACAGCATGTTCGTATGTCCCAAAGTGGCATGAGCACCGTCGAACTCGATTTCCGACTGCGGGGTACTGATCTGGGAGGTCTGCTCCTCCTGGACACTGCTCTCGTCCTGGCCGAACGCCGCAACGACGCCAGCCCCTCCTCACCTCGCCGCGCAGGTTCTGTGTTGTGGAGCGATCGTCAAGCACTGCGCCTCCAAGGCGACGCACCCCAGTTCCCTATGGCAGTGATCGACTTCGCCCGGACGTCCTTCCCCGATGGCGCGGCCTGGCACTTGCAGATCAGCGGAGGCCTCGAAAGTGCGACCATGGGGTCCTTGCTCCTGCTCGTCAATGAGAAGAACACGATCACTGCAACCGCATTTGAGAATGCGGGAAAGCCTCGTCCGATCGATCGGGTCGTGCTTTCCGCGGTGTACGCGGATACTGCGAGGATCATGGTCGAGTACGCGCTCGGGAACGATGAATTCGCCGAAGATGCCGACTTTCCCGAGGGCTCACTGGGCGCCACTCTCCTGAACCTATTCGACCAGCTGTTCTCTGAGCAGTCGATCACCGACATCCGCCTGCGTCAACGGCAGTCCCCTGCCCTCTTTGCCTCGGATCTTCAGGCGGCGGTCAAAATGTTCGAGGTGTCACGATGAGCTTTCTCTACCCGCGGCTGCTCACCGAACAGGCCAGACCGCTCTTCGAGGAGTATCGGCAGCTGACCGTCCCCGAGTTGGTGGGCCGAATAGCTGTCTCCCACGAGTCGTCGGTGTACGTGGCCACTGGCGGCGACCGGGTCTCCGCCGCACGACTCCAGGAACTTCGCGCGGGTGTTGTCGATCTCGCCAAACGTGCCGGCTTCCCCGACAACTCTGATCGCGCGCGCAACGCCGACTTCGACATCCGGCTCGCCGCGCTGCTCCATACCGAAATGGGCATGGTGCCCGCCGAGGCTGCCTCTCGGGATGTCTGGGCCGCCCTTGCACTGGTCCTACTTCCGGATGTGGCCTTCTGGCGCTACCCCCAACCACCGAAGGACCGTGTCCTGGGCACGGACCTCACCCGGCATGTCTTCGGACGACTGTGGTGGCGGGCTCAACTCGTGCACTCTTCCGGCGACCCCGAACCCTACGGCGCCCTGGCCATCCTCGGCGAGGCAGCATTCGACCAAATCTACGCTCGCCGTGCGGCACTTGGCGGAAGCCCGCACATGGTTCGGGCCATCCTCCGTGTCTGGAAAGACCTTGATCTGGCCGGCCTGAACGAGCGTGAGACCCTTCGCGACTTTCTCAAAAGACTGCTGCGGCTCGCCCCCTTCGTGCTCTTCGACGGAATTGAGGAGCGTGCGCTGGACAACGAGCTGCGTACTGTGGCCCAAGAGTCCGTCAATGCCCAGCGTCCAGCTGCGAACAACGTCACGACCGCTGAACAAGACCCCACCCGAAAAACCGTCGCTCTTGGGTCTCGCACGACCTCGGCACAGCAAGGCGAGCCGCCGATGCCCAGAAATACCCTAGAGACGCCGCTCAGGTCCCGCCGGTTCAGATCTGTGGAAATTTGCGCCGGGGCCGGAGCGCAGGCCCTTGGACTCGAACGTGCCGGGTTCGACCCGGTACTCCTCATCGACAGCAAGGCCGATGCCTGTTTCACCATCGACCTCAATCGGCCCCACTGGGATGTGATCTGCATGGATGTTGTGCACTTCGATCCGAGTGTGCGCCCCGAGACACAGGGGATCGATCTCATCAGCGGTGGCCTCCCCCGCGTGAAATCTTCGGCCACTGTCGGCCGCGCCGAGGACACGGAGGAGCGCGCGGTCCTGAGGGCAGCAATCAAGCTGGTGAGCGATATTAAACCGAAAGCCGTTATTTTGGAGAACGTCCCGGATCTGGTTGAGAGTTCGGGCTTCGCAGTCGATAGATCGTGGATTGAGACCAAACTGGGCGAAGCCGGCTACCGCTGGAGTTGGCGAGTGCTCAATGCCGCGGCCTTCGGCGTTCCGCAGAATCGCAGCAGCGGCTTTCTGATCGCTCTGAAGGAGCCGTACTTCTCCCAATTTTCCTGGCCCGAGCCCGACGGACTACCAGCCCCGACCGTTGGTCAAATCCTCGGCCCTTCAATGTCCGGGCATGGATGGCCCGGAGCGGAACGCTGGATCAAAGGCGCTGACCGCGTCGCTCCTGCACTCGTCGGGGGCTCCGACCGGCGCGGTGGCGCCGACCTTGGCCCCACAGGCAGCAAGAACGCGTGGGCCTCCCTCGGCGTGAACGGCAACAGCCTCGGTGACGAACCGCCGGACTCAAGTTTTCCCGCAACAGGCCAACCCAAGTTGACTGTCGAACAGGCCGCAACGATCCAAGCCATCCCGGAGGACTGGCGCTTCTTCGGTGGCAAGACATCCAGGTACCGTCAGATCGGCCACGCGATGCCGCCACCCCTGGCAACGGTCGTCGGACAGGCCGTCGCGGCCGCACTCCGAAGCTAAGATCACCCCATGCACACGCCCCGCCCCCGCCCCCCCGGGCCGATCACTGTCGGAGAGCTGTTCAGCGGGTGCGCGGGGTTCACACAAGGGTTTCACGAGTTCCGGCCGATGCGGGCAGGG
>NZ_LIPP01000202.1 GCF_001418335.1 Streptomyces aurantiacus
GTGCGGGGCGGTGGGGGCTGGTCGCGCAGTTCCCCGCGCCCCTACAAGCGACAAGATCGCGCCGTTCCCCGCGCCCCTGGGGGGAAGGGTTGCGCCGTTGTCCGTGCGCCCGAAAGACAAAAGACTGCGCCGTTCCCCGCGACCCTGAAGAGTTGGGGGCTCTGTGAGCTTGTGCACCTTTTCTTTCTTATGTCTCTGGCGTCCCGCATAGTGATACGGACCCTCGTGCGGCGCGTGGCTCGGCTAGCATGCGGAGCATCATGCGATTCGGGCTGCTTCTCCTTAGCTGCCGCGGCGAGGGTCTGTAGTCGAGGCCGGCCCCCTCCCCGCGGAGTTCGGCGTTGCGCCGTCGGCCGACCCTCGGAGTGATCCGAGGATCAAGCGGACCCCAGAGGAGCCCCTCGCATCATGGCGAATCGTCAGCAGCCCACCTCCATGCCGACCCACAAGTACCGCCCGTACGACCAGGTCGACATCGCCGACCGTACGTGGCCGGGCAACCGGATCACCGTCGCCCCCCGCTGGCTCTCCACCGACCTGCGTGACGGCAACCAGGCCCTGATCGACCCCATGTCGCCCGCGCGCAAGCGTGAGATGTTCGACCTGCTGGTCTCGATGGGCTACAAGGAGATCGAGGTCGGCTTCCCGGCCTCCGGTCAGACCGACTTCGACTTCGTGCGCTCGATCGTCGAGGAAGAGGGCGCGATCCCCGACGACGTCACGATCTCCGTACTGACCCAGGCCCGCGAAGACCTGATCGAGCGGACCGTCGAGTCGCTGAAGGGTGCCAAGCGCGCCACGGTCCACCTCTACAACGCCACCGCGCCCGTCTTCCGCCGGGTCGTCTTCCGCGGTTCCAAGGACGACATCAAGCAGATCGCCGTCGACGGGACACGGCTGGTCGTCGAGTACGCGGAGAAGCTGCTGGGCCCCGAGACCGTCTTCGGCTACCAGTACAGCCCCGAGATCTTCACCGACACCGAGCTGGACTTCGCCCTGGAGGTCTGCGAGGCCGTCATGGACGTCTGGCAGCCGGGCCCTGACCGCGAGATCATCCTCAACCTGCCCGCCACCGTGGAGCGCTCGACCCCCTCCACGCACGCGGACCGCTTCGAGTGGATGTCGCGCAACCTGTCCCGCCGCGAGTACGTCTGCCTGTCCGTCCACCCGCACAACGACCGCGGTACGGCGGTCGCCGCCGCCGAGCTGGCACTGATGGCCGGCGCCGACCGCATCGAGGGCTGCCTGTTCGGCCAGGGCGAGCGCACCGGCAACGTCGACCTGGTCACCCTGGGCATGAACCTGTTCTCGCAGGGCGTCGACCCGCAGATCGACTTCTCGA
Organism: Streptomyces aurantiacus; assembly: GCF_001418335.1. GTDB lineage: Bacteria > Actinomycetota > Actinomycetes > Streptomycetales > Streptomycetaceae > Streptomyces > Streptomyces aurantiacus. Next base: position 1,343 of record NZ_LIPP01000202.1, read on the forward strand.
ACATCGACGAGGTCCGGCGCACCGCCGAGTACTGCAACCAGATGGAGGTCCACGCCCGCCACCCGTACGTCGGCGACCTCGTCTACACCTCCTTCTCCGGCTCCCACCAGGACGCCATCAAGAAGGGCTTCGACGCGATGGAGGCCGACGCCGCCGCCAAGGGCGTCACCGTCGACGACCTGGAGTGGGCCGTCCCGTACCTGCCGATCGACCCCAAGGACGTCGGCCGCTCGTACGAGGCCGTCATCCGGGTCAACTCGCAGTCCGGCAAGGGCGGTATCGCGTACGTCCTGAAGAACGACCACAAGCTGGACCTGCCGCGCCGGATGCAGATCGAGTTCTCCAGGATCATCCAGGCCAAGACGGACGCCGAGGGCGGCGAGGTCACCCCGCGGGACATCTGGGCGACCTTCCAGGACGAGTACCTGCCCAACCCGGACAACCCCTGGGGCCGTGTCCAGGTCCGCAACGGCCAGTCCACGACGGACAAGGACGGCGTGGACACGCTCACCGTCGAGGCCGAGGTGGACGGCGCCGAGACCACTCTGGTCGGCACCGGCAACGGCCCGATCTCCGCGTTCTTCCACGCCCTGCAGGGCATCGGGGTCGACGCCCGGCTGCTCGACTACCAGGAGCACACGATGAGCGAGGGCGCCTCCGCGGTGGCCGCCTCGTACATCGAGGTCGCGATCGGCGACAAGGTTCTGTGGGGCATCGGCATCGACGCGAATACGACACGCGCGTCACTGAAGGCAGTCGTCTCCGCCGTCAACCGCGCGACGCGATAAGGCCGTTCACCTGCGTTTCTCCGGTCCCGTCCGCCGCACAGGCGGGCGGGACCTCTGGTGTGTATCCGGCCATGCCGAACAGTGGCCTCGTACGGGGTACTGACTCCGCCTCATCAATGTGGCTAACATCACGCGAGTGCGGCGATGTTGCCGTGGCATTACGGAGGTGCGAGCGTGCTGCCAGGATGGGGACGAAACGGCCGGTTTGTCCGCGCCGGCACCATGGGCGTTTCTCGCATCCTCGGAACCAGGACGGCGTGGACCCCCGTCGGCGACGGCGAGTTCTTCTGCCCGGGCTGCGGAGGCGACCGCAACTACCAGCGCCTCACCGGCCGCCGTCGCTTCACCTGCCTCGGCGTCCCGGTCCTGCCGCGCGGTGAGACGGGCCCCGTCGTCGAGTGCGCGGCCTGCGGCGACCACTACAGCGCGGACGTGCTCGACCATCCGACCACGACCCGCTTCTCCGCGATGCTCCGTGACGCCGTCCACACCGTCGCCCTCGCCGTGCTCGCCGCCGGCGGTACGTGCACGCGTACGTCGCTGGAGACCGCCGCGAGTGCCGTGCGCGCGGCCGGGTTCGACGACTGTACGGAGGACCAGCTCGCGGCCCTCGTCGAGGCCCTCGCCGCCGACACCGGGCGTATCTTCGGCGAGCCCTGCGGGCCGGGGCTGTCCATAGAGCTGCACGAGGCGCTGGATCCGCTGGCGCCGCATCTGGCGCCCGCCGGTCGTGAGGCCGTCCTGCTCCAGGGCGCGCGTATCGCCCTGGCGGACGGGCCGTATACGCCTGCTGAGCGTGAGGTGCTCACCACGGTGGGGGCGGCGTTGATGATGTGCGCGGACGACGTGACGCGCCTGCTCACGGCGGCGCGAACGCCGTCTTGACGGTGCGGGTGGGTCTGGGCTGGTCGCGCAGTTCCCCGCGCCCCTGAAAAACGGGGCTGCGCCCCAGCTTCTCGCCTTCAGGGCCGCACCCGTCCACCCACCGCACCGCCCCCACTACTCCCGCGGGAGTAATCCCGACCCCCCGCCGCCCCCGGCAGTAGCCGCAGGCTCAGACTCCCGTCCGACGTCACAGGCTCTCCCTACCGAAAGGCTGAAGGAGAAGCCGGATTCGTCGAAAGGGAGATCGTCCATGAGAGCAGGGAAAGCGACCACTACGGGCAAGCGGCGGGGACGAGCCGTTCCATGGGCGGTGCTCGGGCTGTGGGTGGTCGTGCTCGCGCTGGTCGGGCCGTTCGCGGCGAAACTTGGCGATGTGCAGCACGACCGGGCCACCGATTACCTGCCCGCAAGCGCCGACTCGACTCAAGCGGCCCGGATCGAGGAGGCGCTGCCCGGGGGCGAGAGCACCGAGCTGGTGATCGTGTACCACCGGGACGGCGGGCTGAGCGCCGCCGACCGGCAGGTCGCCGCCGGGCAGATCAAGGACATCGCCGGCGCGCACGAGCTGGTCGGCGGGGCGCCCGAAGGGGTGCCGTCCGACGACGGGACGACGCTCATGTACCCCGTCGTCAGCAACGAACCCGGCTCCGACGAGAAACTGCGGGACGCCTTCGTCGTGGATGTCCGGGACGTCGCCGGCGGCCAGGACGGGCTGAGTGTCGAAGTGGGCGGGACCGGGGCGCTTGCCACCGACTCCGGGGAGGTCTACGACGCCCTCGGCGGGCCCCTGCTCTACACCACCGTCGCCGTCGTCGCCCTCCTCCTCATCCTGATCTACCGGAGCCCGGTGCTCTGGCTCCTGCCGCTCATCACCGCGGGAATCGCCGACTATCTGTCGATGGGCGTCGCCTACGGGCTCAACCAGGCATTCGGGACCACCATCTCGGGCCAGAGCTCAGCTGTGATGACCATCCTGGTGTTCGGCGCGGGCACCGACTACGCACTGCTCCTCGTCTCCCGCTACCGGGAGGAACTGCGGCGCGTCGAGCGCCCGTACGAGGCCATGGTCGCCGCCCTGCGCGGCTGCGGTCCCGCCGTGCTCGCCTCCTCCGGCACCGTCGCCGCCGGCCTGCTGTGCCTGCTCGCCGCCGATCTCAACAGCAGCCGCGGCATGGGCCCGCTCGGCACGGTCGGTGTGCTGTGCGCGCTGATCGCGATGCTGACCCTGCTCCCCGCCGTCCTCGTACTGCTCGGGCGGCGGGTCTTCTGGCCGCTCGTACCGGCCTACGGCAGCGAACCCAAACAGCGGCGGAGCCTCTTCGCCGCGATGGGCGACTCCGCCGGACGCAGGCCGCTGACCGTGCTCGCGACCGGAGCCGTCCTGCTCGGCGCGCTCGCCCTCGGCTCGTTCAACCTGCCCGGGCCGCTCAAACAGCAGGACACCTTCGTCGACAAGCCGGAGGCCGTCGCCGCCATGGAGACCCTCGGCAAGGCCTACCCCCAGAGCGGCACCCAGCCCATCGACGTGGTGACCCCGGCGGACGGCGCCGACCGGACTCTCACGGCTGTCCGGGACACCCGGGGAGTCGAAAGCGCCGAGAAGGGCCGTACCGGAGACGGCTGGACCGAGATCTCCGTCATCGCGAAGGGCGCACCCCAGTCGGCGGAGGAGACCGCCACCATCAAGTCCCTGCGCGGCGAACTGAAGGACTCGTACGTCGGCGGGGACAGCGCCCAGCAGATCGACCTGGACGACACCAACAGCCGGGACACGAAGATCGTCGTACCGCTCGTCCTCGTCTCGGTGCTGCTCATCCTGTGCGGACTGCTGCGCAGTCTGGTCGCGCCGCTCATCCTGGTGGCCGCCGTGGTCGCGGTCTGGGGCGCGGCGCTCGGCATCGGCGGGCTCGTCTTCGGGCCGGTCCTCGGCTTCGAGGGAACCGATCCGGGGCTCGGGCTGCTGTCCTTCGTGTTCCTCGTCGCCCTCGGTGTCGACTACGGCATCTTCCTGATGCACCGGATGAGGGAGGAGTCCCTGGCCGGCACCGAACCGGCCGCCGCCGCCCTCACCGCCCTGCGGACCACCGGCGGCGTCATCGCCTCGGCAGGACTCGTCCTCGCCGCGACCTTCGCCGTACTGATGAACATGGGGCTCGTACAGCTCGTCGAACTCGGCTTCGTGATCGCCGTCGGCGTACTCCTCGACACCTTCCTCGTACGGACGTACCTGGTGACCAGCGCCAGTGTCGCCCTGGGCCGGAAGATGTGGTGGCCGGGCGGCCTCTCCCGTGGACCCGCGCCCGGCGCCGGGCCGTCCGAACCGACCGAGCCGCCGCGGCAGCCGGAACAGGTCGGCGCGCCCTGACCGGCCGGGCTCACCACAGCCGACCGGGCGCCTCTCCTGCCTTCTGCCGGAGAGGCGCCCCCGTGACGGAAGATGGAGCCGTGCAGGAACAGGGAGGGACCACACCGGTACGGGCCGACGCGCGGCGCCGCCGGATCGAGCGCGTCATCGCGGTCGTCAACCGGGACCCGCTCACCGCGCCGCGCCGTACCCGCAACGACGCGTTCCTCGCCGTCGGTGTCGCCGTGCTCGCCCTCACCGTCGCGTGGCTCATCGACGACGGACTCCCGCTCGACCCGCCCGGCTGGGCCCTGCTGGCCGGCGCCCATGTGCCGCTCGTGTGGCGGCGCAGCCGTCCGCTGCTCGTGCTGCTCGCGGTGGCCGTCTGCGTCACCCCGTACCACGCCCTCGACTACAACCACGCCGTACCGATCCCCGCGACCCTCCTGGCGCTCTACACGGTCGCGGCGACCGGCACGGTACGTCGCACGCTGCTCACCGCTGTCGTCGTCCTCGGCCCGACGCTGATCGTCAACACCTTCACCAACCCGGACGGGGCACTGGAGCTCCTGCGGATCTCCGGCTGGATCATCGCGGTTCTGTTCTTCGGCGTCGATGCCCGCTTCTACCGCCAGTACGTCGCCTCCATCGTCGAGCGGGCCGAGCGGGCCGAACGGACCCGCGAGGAGGAAGCGCGGCGCCGGGTCGCCGAGGAGCGGCTGCGGATCGCCCGCGACCTGCACGACCTGCTCGCGCACAGCATCACCCTGATCGGTGTGCAGACGTCCGTGGCGGCCCATGTCCTCACCGTGGATCCGGACCGGCTCGACCGAAAGGCGGTCGCCCAGGCCCTCGACGACATCGCGGGGACCTGCCGGACGGCCCGGGGCGAGTTGCGTACGACGCTGGAGGTGCTGCGGGCGAACGAGGTGGGCGAGAGCGTCGAAGAGGAGCGGACGGCGGAGCCCGGGTCCGGATTCGGTGCCGCGGAAGGACGCGGACGCGGTCCGCTGCCCGGGCTCGACGCGCTGGCCGCTCTCGTGGAGAGGGCCAGGGTGGCCGGCGCCAAGGTCGAACTGTCCGTCGAGGCGGACGGCGTACCGCCCTCCGTGGGCGCCGCCGCCTACCGGATCGTGCAGGAGGCGCTCACCAACGCCGTACGCCACGCCGGCCGCGACGACCTCACCGTCCGGGTGGGACTGCGGACGGCGCACGGGGCCCTGCGGGTGAGCGTCACGGACGACGGCGCGGGCCCAGGGCCGTGGGCCGGGGGTACGCCGGGGTTCGGGCTCGTCGGAATGCGGGAGCGGGCCCGTAGCGTGGGCGGCACACTGGACGCCGGACCGGGCCCCACGGTGGGCTTCGCGGTGACCGCCGAACTGCCGCTGTCCCGGGAGGAGCACCGATGACGATCCGCGTCCTGCTCGCCGACGACCAGACCCTCGTCCGGGCCTCGTTCGCGATGCTCGTCGCGTCGGCCGGGGACATGGAGGTCGTCGCCGAGGCGGGCACCGGGCGGGAGGCCGTGGAGCTCGCCCGTTCCGCGCGGGCCGATCTCGTCGTGATGGACATCCGCATGCCCGACCTGGACGGCATCGAGGCGACCCGGCTCATCGCCGCCGACGACGACCTCGCCGGGGTGAAGGTGCTCGTCCTGACGACGTACGACACCGACGAGCACATCGTCGAAGCGCTGCGGGCCGGGGCGTCCGGCTTCCTCGTGAAGGACATCCGCCCGGCCGAACTCCTCGACGCCATCAGGACGGTGGCCGCCGGCGAGTCACTGCTCTCGCCCGGCCCCACGTCCCGGCTCATCGCCCGTTTCCTGCGCGCACCCGACACGGCGACGTCCGCGGTGGGCGGTCCCGACGCTCTTTCCGAGCGGGAGCGGCAGGTGCTCACGCTGGTCGCGCGCGGACTCAACAACACCGAGATCGCCGAGACGTTGGGGCTCAGCCCGCTCACCGCGAAGACCCATGTCAGCCGGATCATGGGCAAGCTCGGGGCACGCGACCGGGCGCAACTGGTGATCGTGGCGTACGAGTCGGGGCTCGTGATACCCAAGGTGGTCTGAGCCACCTGAACTCCGCGTAGCCGCAAGGGCGTTGCCCCGTTCGGTTCGTCCGAGTCACTGACTCGGGGGCTCCGCCCCCGAACCCCCGGTCCTCAAACGCCGGCCGGGCGGAAATCTTCAGCCCGTCCGGCGTTTGAGGACGAGCGCGTCAGCGCGATTGCGGGGGTCTGGGGGCGCAG
>NZ_LIPP01000203.1 GCF_001418335.1 Streptomyces aurantiacus
GGCTGCGGGTGCGTTGTGGCTGGTCGCGCAGTTCCCCGCGCCCCTGAAAAGCCAAAGATTGCGCCGTTCCCCGCGCCCCTGGAAGCGAAAGATTGCGCCGTTCCCCGCGCCCCTTAAAAGATTGCGACCCCAAGACGTGGGGTGTTCAGAAGCTTGGGCCGCCTGCTTTGTCGCCTGCTGCTGACAGGCGGCCCCATAGGAGGTCGGCCAGGGCGTGGACCAAGTCGGCGCGGGCGCAGGGGCGTTCGCCCAGCCACCAGTCGCCGGCCGCGTGCATCATGCCGACGATGCCGTGGCCCCAGACACGGGCCAGCTGCTGGCTGTTCGGGCCGAGGTCGACGCGCTCCTCGATGACGTCTGCGAGTTCCTCGCCCATGCGGCGCAGCAGCGGGAACGAGTACGCCCCCACGTCGAAGCCCTGGTCGCCCTGCGGGCCGCCTTCCGACGGGTGCATCAGGAAGCGGTAGACCTGAGGGCGTGCCTCGATCGCCGCGAGGTAGGTGTCGAGCGTGGCCTCCACCCGCTCCCGGCGCTCGGCGGGCGCGTCAAGGGCGGCCCGCAGTGCTCCGAGCAGGGCGTCGGTGTGCCGCTTGGCGAGGGCGGCGTACAGTCCGCCCTTGTCGCCGAAGTGGCGGTACAGGATCGGCTTGGTGATGCCCGCCTCCGCCGCGATGGCGTTCATGGAGGCGCCCGGGCCGTCGCGGAGCACCACCCGGTCGGCGGCCTCCAACAGCTCGCGCCGTCGGCGGTCGGCGGACCTCTGCTGATCGGTCCGCTGCGTGGTGTCCATGATCTCTCCCCACCCGTGCTGATTCGGTGACGCCTGCGCAACGTAACACCATGCGCCGACCACGCCTCGAACGGGCTGCCGAGCTGGAACGGGGAGTTGACTTTTACTACTCGCCAGTAACAGACTACTGTTACCGTAAGTAACATGTAAGTGCAGCGCTGGAGGGGACATGGCCGAGTTCACCATGGAGCTCAACGACGAACAGAAGGAGGTCCGGGACTGGATCCACGGCTTCGCCGCCGACGTCATCCGCCCCGCGGCCGCCGAATGGGACGAGCGGGAAGAGACTCCCTGGCCGGTCATCCAGGAGGCCGCGAAGATCGGCATCTACTCCCTGGACTTCTACGCCCAGCAGTACTTCGACCCCACCGGCCTCGGCATCCCCATGGCCATGGAGGAGCTGTTCTGGGGCGACGCGGGCATCGCCCTGTCGATCGTCGGTACCGGCCTCGCCGCCGTGGGCGTCCTCGCCAACGGCACGGAGGAACAGATCGGTACCTGGATCCCCCAGATGTACGGCGACGCGAACGACGTCAAGGTCGCCGCCTTCTGCTCCTCCGAGCCCGACGCCGGCTCCGACGTCGCCTCGATGCGTACGCGGGCCGTGTACGACGAGGCCAAGGACGAGTGGGTCCTCGACGGCACCAAGACGTGGGCGACCAACGGCGGTATCGCCAATGTGCACGTCGTGGTCGCGGTCGTGGACTCCGAGCTGGGCTCCAAGGGCCACGCGTCCTTCATCGTCCCGCCGGGCACGCCCGGTCTGTCGCAGGGGCAGAAGTTCAAGAAGCACGGCATCCGCGCCTCGCACACCGCCGAGGTCGTCCTGGAGAACGTCCGGGTCCCCGGCTCCTGCCTCCTCGGCGGCAAGGAGAAGCTCGACGAGCGGCTCGCCCGCGCCCGGGAGCGCGCCAAGGCGGGCAACGGTGAGCGGACGAAGAACGCGGCGATGGCCACGTTCGAGGCGTCCCGCCCGGCCGTCGGCGCGATGGCGGTCGGCACGGCGCGGGCCGCGTACGAGGTCGCCCTCGACTACGCCCGTACCCGCGAGCAGTTCGGGCGGCCGATCATCGACAACCAGGGCGTCGCGTTCCAGCTCGCCGACATGCGTACGTCGATCGACGCGGCCCGGCTGCTGGTGTGGCGCGCCTCCTGGATGGCGGTGAGCGGAAAGCAGTTCACCTCCGCCGAGGGCTCCATGTCGAAGCTGTTCGCCAGCGAGACCGCGAAGAAGGTCACCGGGCAGGCGATCCAGATCCTCGGCGGCAACGGGTACACGCGGGAGTACCCGGTCGAGCGCATGCACCGGGACGCCGCCATTTACACGATTTTCGAGGGTACGAGTGAGATCCAGCGGCTGGTGATCGCGCGGACCCTGTCCGGGATGCCGATCCGTTGAGGACGGTGGTCAGCTGCGGGTGCGTCGTGGCCGTTCGCGCAGTTCCCCGCGCCCCTGAAAAGCGGGGCTGCGCCCCGGCTTTTCGCCCTTGAGCCACAGTGGACCGGCACTGTTACGACCGCGGGACGCTAGTGGTGTCGCAGCGGCGTCAACTGCTCGATGTCGTACCGCGACCGCAGCTCCTCGATCGCCGCCACGTCCGGAGGACCCCCCGCGTCGAGGATCCGAAGCAGCTCCTCGAAATAGCGCTCGTGGTCCGGCGGCGGGGACGCCTGGAAGAACATCTTGGCCGGCTCCCCCGTGGGATTGGCGAAGGCGTGCGGGCAGCCGGGCGGCACGACGATCACCGTGCCGGGTGTCGCCCGTACCACCTGGTTGCCCGAACGCGACTGCCAGCGCTGCCAGTTGTCGGGCGTCCTGACCAGCGGCTCGAAGGCGAGCACGTCCAGCTCGCCCTCAAGGACGTAGAACAGCTCCTCGCTGCGCGTGTGGACGTGCGCGCCGACGTCGAAGCCGGGCGGCACGAGCACCTCGAAGCTGGACGCCGCCCGCGAGTGCGTGCCGGTCACCTTGAACGTCACGTGCTGGGCCGGCGTCCGCACCGTACGGCCGTGCCCCGGGGGCACCAGCAGGCCCTCGGGCGGCGTGAGCGCGGTCACCAGGTGACGGGCAGGGCCTCGGGCCCGCGGATCAGTGCGCCGCGCCGCCACGGAACCTCGTCCTCCGAGACCGACAGGCGCAGCGTCGGAATCCGGTCGAGGAGCGTGTTCACCAGCAGCTCCGACTCCAGGCGGGCGAGCATGCCGCCCACGCAGTAGTGCGGACCGTGCCCGAACGCCACATGCGGGTTGGGGTCACGCTCGAAGTCGATCCGGTCGGGGTCGGGGAAGACCTCCGGGTCCCGGTTGGCGGCCAGATAGGACACGTAGATCGCATCGCCCTCCCTGATCCGTACGCCGTGCAGGACGACGTCCTCCATGGCGATCCGGGACAGACCGACGGCGTTGCGGTGCGGGATGTAGCGCAGCAGCTCGTCGAGGGCCTGGGGGCGCAGCTCCGGCTCGGCGCGCAGCCGGTCGAACAGCGCGGGCCTGGTCAGCAGGATGTAGAGCATCTGCCCGGTGTTGTTGGTGACGGCCTCGCCGCCGATCTGGATCGGACCCGCGAGCGCCACCGCCTCCTCCTCGGTGATGTCGCCCCGGCCGACCGCGGCGCCGAGCAGCGAGGTCACGTCCTCGCCCGTCGCCCCGCGGCGCTCGGCGATCAGCTTGGCGAAGTACACCTCCATGTCCCGCTTGGCCTTCTCGCTGGCCTTGGCACCCTGCGAGGAGGAGAGGATCGACTGCGTCCAGACGTGCATGGTGTGCCGGTCGTCGGCCGGGACCCCCATCAGCTCGCAGATGACGCCGATGGGGAAGGGCGCCAGGACCCGGTCGATCAGATCGGCCGGCGGCCCGTCCCGGAGCATGTCGTCGAGCATCGCGTCGAGGGTCTGCTGGGCGTTCGCGCGCAGCCGTTCGACGCCGCGGTTGGTGAATGCCGCGTTCACCGCCCTGCGCAGCCGGGCGTGGTCGGGCTTGTCGACGAAGCTCATCGCGCCCGGCGCCGGGATGAAGTGCGGTGCCAGCCGGGTGACCTCGCGGCCGAGCACCGCTGCGCGGCTGAACCGGGAGTCGTTCGTCACCAGCCGTACGTCCTCGTAGCGCGTGACCAGCCAGGCCCAGCCCTCGCCGTTGGGCAGCTGGATCCGGTTGACGGGGCCCTCGCGCATCAGCTCGGACAGGACGGGGTCGAAGTCGACCCCGGTCAGGTCCAGGGCCGGCCAGTGCCGTACCGGAGGCGGCGCCGTCGTTTCTTCGCTCAATGTCATGTCATGCCATTTCTTCGCTCGTACGGTGCCAGCGGCCCAGCGACATCTCGGCGGTGATCCCCGGCCCGAAGCCGGCGAGCAGTCCGCGCGCCTGATGATGGGAGCCCCCCTCGTCGAACAGCCGGCGCAGTGCGTCCAGGACGACGGCGCTGGCGATGTTCCCGTACTCGGTGAGCGTCGCCCGGCTGAACCGGAAGGCCTCCGGTGCCACTTCGAGGAACGTGCTGAGGTCGTCGAGGATCCGCGGACCCCCGGCGTGGATGATGTAGAAGTCCAGGTCGGACGCGTCCCAGCCGTGCAGGCCCGCGAGGTCCTGGAGGGCGGGGGCGAGGGGTTCCATGGTGCCCGGCACCCGCTTGTCCAGCAGGAAGTGAAAGCCGGTGGCCCGGACGTCGTACATGATCCAGTCCTCGGTCTTGGGGATCAGGTACGAGCCGTTGCGCTCCAGGCGGATGCCCTCGCCGCCCTGTCCGCGCACCACCGCGGCGGCGATGCCGTCCCCGAACAGGCCGTTGCACAGCAGCGAGCCGACGCCGAGATCGGTCGGCTGGTAGCACAGCGAGCAGAACTCGCAGGCCACGATGAGCGCGTTGGCCTCGGGGTACGCCGTGCAGAAGTCGTGCGCGCGGTTGATCGCGGCGCCCCCGGCGGCGCAGCCGAGCTGAGCGATGGGTATCTGGCGGGTGTCGCTGCTGAAATCCATCGTGTTGATCAGCCAAGCCGTCAGCGAGGGCATCATGAAGCCCGTGCACGACACGTAGATGATCACGTCGATGTCGGTGGCCAGGACCTCCGCGTCGTCGAGAGCCTGCTGGACGACGGCCGGGACACGGCTTTTCGCCTCGGCCTCGTACACCTTGTTGCGCGCCGCGAAGCCGGGGTGCTTCAGCGTCTCCTCGATGGGCTGCACGATGTGCCGGGTGCGTACACCGGTGTTCTCGATCAGCCGGAGCGCCAGCGGCAGCTGGGGGTGGTCGGGGTGGCGGGAGCGCGCCAGTTCGAGCGTCTCCTCCATCGTGATCACGTATTCCGGAACGGAGACCGCGGGTCTGCACAAAGTCGCCATGTGCCTGCGCCTTCTCTCGCCCGCCGGGGGACTCCCTCTCCCCGGCGGAAGGATGGTCCCACCACGATCGCCCGCCGGCCCCCGGATCTCGCGCCGGACTACTCCAAACCGGGGACACGCCTCCGAAGAGGGGCGCGCCCCTCAGGGGCGCGGGGAACTGCGCGCTCAGCCACAACCGGCCGGCAGTGATCGGACGACCTCAAGACGGCCCCCTCAACCTCCGGAGGACCCCCCGCTGCTGTGCGCGATGCACGCCACATCGATCCGGTCAGCCAGCTTCGCCAGCTCGATGGTGAGCGCCGCGACGGTGTCCTCGTCGAGCCCGTCCTGCCCCGCCTCCACCAGATGCAGCCACCGGCCGCCCATCGTGCGCAGCAGCTTGCTCACATCGGCGGCGGCCACCTGCAAGGTCCCGCGGTCGTCGACGATCAGCGGCAGGGTCACTTCGCGGTTCACACGGGGGATCGTAGCCGCGGAACGCTCACGCTCCGTGCCATACGGTCGTGATGTTGCAGAACTCTCGGATTCCGTGCGCCGAGAGCTCACGCCCGTAGCCGGACCGCTTGATCCCGCCGAACGGGAACGCCGGGTGGGACGCCGTCATCCCGTTGACGTAGACCGCGCCGGCCTCCAGATCTCGTACGAAACGGTCGATCTCGCTCTCGTCGCGGGTCCAGACGTTGGAACTCAGTCCGAACGGCGAGTCGTTGGCGATGGCCACCGCCTCGTCCAGGCCGGCGGCCCGGTAGAGGGTGGCGACGGGCCCGAACGTCTCCTCGTGGTGGATGCGCATCGCGGGCGTGATGTCGGCGAGGACGGTGGGCGGGTAGTACCAGCCGGCCCCGTCGGGGCGCTCCCCGCCGCACAGCACCGTCGCACCGCTCTCGACGGCGTCGTCGACCAGTTCGGTGAGGTCGTCGCGGCCCTGCTCGCTGGAGAGCGGGCCGACGTCCGTGTCCTCGTCCAGCGGGTCGCCCACCGTGAGGGCCTGCATGCCCGCGGTGAAGCGCTCGGCGAAGGCGTCGAAGACGTCCGTGTGCACGATGAACCGCTTGGCGGCGATGCAGGACTGCCCGTTGTTCTGCACCCGGGCCGTCACCGCGGTGCTCGCCGCCCGGTCGATGTCCGCCGACGGCATCACCACGTACGGGTCGCTGCCGCCCAGCTCCAGGACGGTCTTCTTGACCTCGTCCCCGGCGACCGAGGCGACCGAGCGGCCCGCCGGTTCGCTGCCGGTCAGGGTGGCCGCCTTGATCCGGGGGTCGCGCAGGATGTCCTCGACCGCGCCCGAGCCGATGAGCAGCGTCTGGAAACAGCCCTCCGGGTAGCCCGCCCGGCGGAACAGCTCCTCCAGATAGAGGGCGGTCTGCGGGACGTTCGAGGCGTGCTTGAGCAGCCCGACGTTGCCCGCCATCAGCGCGGGCGCGGCGAAGCGGATCACCTGCCAGAGCGGGAAGTTCCACGGCATGACGGCGAGGACAGGACCGAGCGGGCGGTAGCGCACGAGCACGCGGGAGGCGCCGGAGTCCTTCGCGTCGGCCGCCCCGCCCTCCTCGTCGGCGAGGAGTTCCGCGGCGTGGTCGGCGTACCAGCGCATCGCCTTCGCGCACTTTGCGGCCTCGGCGCGGGCCTGCTTGACCGGCTTGCCCATCTCGGTGGTCATCACCCGGCCGATGTCCTGCGCGTCGCCCTCCAGGAGGTCGGCGGCCCGGTGGAGCAGCCGCGCGCGCTCGGCGAAGGAGGTGGTGCGGTGGTTGTGGAACGCCGCCTCGGCGGTCGCGAGGCGGTGTTCGATCTCCTCGTCGCTGAGGGCGTCGTAGGTTTTGAGGGTTTCGCCTGTTGCCGGGTTCACGGTTGCGATGGGCATTGCTTCGACCTCCTGATGCGGGTGCGTTGTGGCTGGTCGCGCAGTTCCCCGCGCCCCTCAGGGGCCCGAGTGCCCTTCGAGGCGGTCCAGGAACGTCGTCTGGGCCTTGATCAGCAGACGGCGCGCTCTGTCCATGCCCAGCCACTCCACGCGGTCCAGCTCGGGAAACTCCTGGAGGCGGCCCGAGCCGCGGGGCCACTCCATCGTGAAGGTGCCGGGGACCATGGCCGTCGGGTCGAGGTCCGCCTCGATCGCCCAGGCGGTGACGACCTTGCCGTTCGTCTGGGTGACCTCGCCGAGGGGGACGGGCTCGCCGTCGGGCGGTGGCAGTCCCAGTTCCTCCTCGAACTCGCGGCGGGCGGCGTCCCAGGCCGGTTCGCCGGGCTCGTACTCGCCCTTCGGCACGGTCCATGCCCCGGCGTCGCGCCGCGCGAAGAACGGGCCGCCCATGTGACCGAGGAGCACCTCGACGCCGCGCCGGGAGCGGCGGAACAGGAGCAGGCCCGCGCTGCGCTTCACGACGGCGGTCACGGAGTGATCTCCGGGTGTGCGGCGAGCAGGGTCTCGACGGTGTCGGCCTCCGCCGGGGTCTTGTCCTCGCGGTAGCGCACGAGGCGTGCGAAGCGCAGGGTGACGCCCGCCGGATAGCGCGTGGAGCGCTGCAGACCGTCGTACGCGATCTCCACGACCAGCTCCGGACGGACGGTCACCACATGGCCGCTCTCCTCGACGGCGAGTGCCTGGAGCCGCTCGGTCTGCCAGGCCAGCATCGCGTCCGTCATGCCCTTGAAGGTCTTGCCCAGCATGGCGAACGAACCGTCCGGCCTGCGCGCGCCCAGGTGCAGATTGGAGAGCTTGCCGGTACGCCTGCCATGGCCCCACTCGGCGGCCAGCACGACCAGGTCGAGGGTGTGTACGGGTTTGACCTTCAGCCAGGAGGCGCCGCGCCGGCCCGCGCTGTAGGGGGCGTCCAGGGACTTGAGTACGACCCCCTCGTGACCGCGCGCGAGCGTGTCGGTGAGGAACCGCTCGGCGGCGGCCCGTGCCGTCTCGTCCGCGGGATCCGCCACGAGGGTGCGCCGTACGCGCATCGGCTCGGGGACCAGCCGGGCGAGCTCCGCGTGGCGGTCCGCGAACGGCAGGTCGAGCAGGTCCTGGCCGTCCACGGACAGGACGTCGAAGAAGACGGGGGAGACGGGCACGGCCTCGGCGGCCGTGGCGACGTCCACCCGAGAGCCCACCCGTCCTGCGGTCTCCTGGAAGGACCGGGGCCGCCCGTTCTCGTCGAGCGCGATGACCTCACCGTCCAGGATGAAGCGCTCGCCCTTCAACTCTTCGGCTGCGCTGACGAGTTCGGGCAGCCGGTCGGTGATGTCGTCGAGGGTGCGGGTGTAGAGCCGTACGTCGTCGCCGGCGCGGTGGACCTGGACGCGGATGCCGTCGAGCTTCTCTTCCACCACACAGGCGCCGAGCTTGTCGACCGCCTCGGAGACGGACGGGGCGCTGTGCGCCAGCATCGGCAGCACGGGCCGGCCCACGGTCAGCCGGAAGGCCTCCAGGGCCGCCGGTCCCTCCGCGAGCAGCCGCTCGGCCACGGCCTGGAGCGAACCCGCCAGCATCACCGCCCTGCGGACGTCGACGGCGGGCGTGCCGGTCGCCAGGGCGAGGCCCTCGACCGCGACGGCGTCGAGGGCGCCCTGCCGCACCTCCCCGCTGATCAGCGCGAGCAGGAACCGCTGCTCGGACTCGGTGGCCGCGCCCATCAACTCCCCGACCAGCCGCGACCGCCGGGCCTGCGCACCGGCGCCGGAGACCGCGCCCAGCTCGGTGAGGAGGGAGTCCACGTCCCGCACGGTCAGCGTGGACTCCTCGGCGGGCCGGACGGGCGCGCCGAGGGTCTTCCAGCCGACACCGAGCCGCCCCTGGGGCAGGCGGCCCGCCAGGTACGGGATGACGATCGGCACGTCGTCCGCCTCCGCGTCCCGGAACAGCTCCGCGAGCAGAGCGACCTTCCGGGACCGCGCCGAGGCGGCGGCGACCTCCTGGGACACACGGGCGAGCCGGGTCAGCAGCATGCAGCCATGGTGCAACGCGGGCGCCCGGTCTACACCCGGACGGCCGCGTCCAGGTCGGCGAAGAGCAGGTCTCCGTTGATGGTGGCCCCGGCCCGGTAGCCGCCGCTCGCCGCGTTCACGACCTGCTCGGCGAAACCGACCGCGTTGCCCGCCGCCCAGACGCCGGGCACGCTGGTCAGACCCGTCGCGTCGACCACGGGGTACGTACCGAACGGGGTCTCCTGGAGCTCGGCGCCCAGCTGCTCAAGGAGGCCGGTGCGGGGAACGGGCCGGGGCGCCACGAACAGCACCGAGCGCTCGTGCGCCGTGCCGTCCGCGAGCCGGACCGCGGTGAGCCGGTCGTCGACGACGTCGAGGCCCGCGACCTCACCGGGCACCACGTCGACCCCGGCCGCGGCGAGCCTGCGCAGCTCGTCGTCCGCGAGTTCGTCCTCGGCGACCGTGTGCAGGAACAGGGTCACGTCCTTGGACCACTGGGAGACGATCAGGGCCTGGTGCACGCTCATCGGGGTCGTGGCGAGTACGCCGAAGGCCTGGTCCCTGACCTCCCAGCCGTGGCAGTAGGGGCAGTGCAGCACGTCCCGGCCGAAGCGCTCGGCGACACCCGGCACCGCCGGCAGCTCGTCCGCGAGGCCCGTGGCGACGAACAGCCGGCGCCCGTGCACCGCGCGCCCTCCTTCGAGCGTCACGTCGAACTCCCCGGCCGCGTCCCGCGCCGCGTCCACCGCCCGGCCCCGGACGACTTCGACGCCGTACCGCGCGATCTCCTCGCGTCCCGCGGCGAGGAACTCGGCCGGTGACATCCCGTCCCGGGTCAGATAGCCCTGCATGTGGGCCGCAGGCGCGTTGCGCGGCTCTCCCGCGTCGATCACGAGCACGCTCCGGCGCGCGCGCCCCAGGACGAGCGCCGCGGACAGTCCTGCCGCGCCGCCGCCGACGACGACCACTTCGTATGTATCGGTCATGGTGACCACCTCCACCGAAAAGGTCGCCCCACAGCTCCCGTATTGACAAATGTCTTTGCCGAAACTGCAATACAGGTATGAGCGAGCACGCGGATCACGAGGAGCGCGAAGGGCGCGAGGGGTTCGGCGCGGTCGACGTCGACGCGAACGGCGCCGACGCGGCCGGTACGGAGGAAGTCCTGGCGGAGGTCGGCCCCCGGCTGCGCCGCGTCCGCAAGGAGCGCGGCGCCACTCTCGCCGGGCTGTCCGCCGCCACCGGCATCTCCGTGAGCACCCTGTCACGCCTGGAGTCCGGCCTGCGCAAACCCAGCCTGGAACTGCTGCTGCCCATCGCCCGCGCCCACCAGGTGCCCCTCGACGAACTCGTCGGAGCACCGCAGGTCGGCGACCCGCGCATCCGGGCGGCGAAGCCGATCGTCATGCACGGCCGTACGCACTGGCCCCTCACCCGCCAGCCCGGCGGGCTCCAGGCCTACAAGGTGCTCGAACCCCGGCGGAAGGAGGAACCGGAGCCGCGTACCCACGAGGGCTACGAATGGCTGTACGTGCTCTCCGGGCGGCTGCGCCTCGTGCTCGGCGACCACGACGTGGTGCTCGGCGCGGGGGAGGCCGCCGAGTTCGACACGCGGGTGCCGCACTGGTTCGGGTCGACGGGGGAAGGGCCCGTGGAGTTCCTGAGCCTCTTCGGGCGGCAGGGGGAGCGGATGCACGTACGGGCGCGCCCGAAGCGCGGCGGCCGGGCCGACTGACATCGCCCTGGCGGTGGTGGACATCGGAAGGTTCCGACGGTTCCCCGATGAGCAAGCGACCGCTTAGTATGCGAGGGAGCCCGGTCAGACGAAGCAGTCCCGTGGAGGCCCCGGATGCAGGCATGGCAAGTGCACGAGAACGGCGAGCCCGGCGAGGTGATGCGGCTCGCGGAGGTGGAGCGGCCCACGCCCGGTGACGGGCAGGTCCTGCTGAAGGTGCGCGCCGCGAACATCAACTTCCCGGACGCCCTGATGTGCCGCGGGCAGTACCAGGTCAGGCCGCCGCTGCCGTTCACCCCCGGCGTGGAGATCTGCGGCGAGACCGACGACGGCCGGCGGGTCGTCGCCAACCCGGCGCTGCCGTACGGCGGCTTCGCCGAGTACGCCGTCGCGGACGCCGCGGCCCTGCTGCCCGCCCCCGAGTCGCTGGACGACGCCGAGGCGGCCGCCCTGCACATCGGCTACCAGACGGGCTGGTTCGGCCTGCACCGCCGGGCCCGCCTGGAGGCCGGCGAGACGCTGCTCGTGCACGCCGCCGCGGGCGGGGTCGGCAGCGCGGCCGTCCAGCTCGGCAAGGCGGCGGGCGCCACCGTCATCGGCGTCGTCGGCGGCGCCGACAAGGCCGCGGTCGCCCGGGAACTGGGCTGCGACGTCGTCGTGGACCGGCGCGCGCAGGACGTCGTCGCGGCCGTCAAGGAGGCCACCGGCGGCCGGGGCGCCGACGTGATCTACGACCCCGTCGGCGGGGACGCCTACACCCAGTCCACCAAGGTCGTCGCCTTCGAGGGCCGGATCGTGGTCGTCGGCTTCGCGAGCGGGACGATCCCCAGCCCGGCGCTCAGCCACGCCCTGGTGAAGAACTACGCGATCCTGGGCCTGCACTGGGGTCTCTACGGCACCAAGGACCCCAAGCTGATCCTGCACTGCCACGAGCAGCTGACCGCGATGGCCGCCCGGGGGGCGATCAAGCCGCTCGTCAGCGAGCGCGTGCCGCTGGCCGGTGCCGCCGCGGCCGTCCAACGGCTCGCCGACGGCGTCACCACGGGCCGCGTCGCCGTGGTGCCCTCCCTGGAGAACGGAGCAGCCGCATGACCGACGCCGCGAGCAGGGACGGGGCCGGCCGGGACGGGGCGATCGACGCCGCCGAACTGCGCTGCCGCACTCAGGAGTTGCTGGCCGCGCGCCCGGTCGCCGACACCGACCGCACGGACTTCCTGAGGGCCCGCTTCGACGCGGGCCTCGCCTGGGTGCACTATCCGGAGGGGCTCGGCGGCCTCGGCGCGCCGCGCTCCCTACAGACCGTCGTGGACACCGAGCTTGAGGCCGCGGGGGCGCCCGACAACGATCCGCGGCGCATCGGCATCGGCCTCGGCATGGCCGCGCCGACGATCCTCGGCTTCGGCACCGAGGAGCAGAAGCGCCGCTTCCTCAGGCCCCTGTGGGTGGGCGAGGAGGTCTGGTGCCAGCTGTTCAGCGAGCCGGGTGCCGGCTCCGACCTGGCGGCCCTGGGCACGCGCGCCGTCCGGGACGACGCGGGCGACTGGATGGTCAACGGCCAGAAGGTGTGGACGTCCAGCGCCCACGTCGCCCGCTGGGCCATCCTCATCGCCCGTACCGACCCGGACGTGCCCAAGCACCGCGGCATCACGTACTTCGTCTGCGACATGAGCGACCCCGGTGTCGAGGTGCGGCCCCTGCGTCAGATCACCGGCGAGGCCGAGTTCAACGAGGTCTTCCTCACCGGCGTCCGTATCCCCGACGCACACCGCCTCGGCGAGGTCGGCGACGGCTGGCGGGTCGCGCAGACCACGCTCATGAACGAGCGGTTCTCCATCGGCGGTATGCGCATCCCGCGCGAGGGCGGGATGATCGGGCCCGTCGCGAAGACCTGGCGCGAGCGCCCCGACCTGCGTACCCACGATCTGCACCAGCGGCTGCTGAAGCTGTGGGTCGAGGCCGAGGTCGCGCGGCTCACCGGCGAGCGCCTGCGCCAGCAGCTGGTCGCGGGACAGCCGGGCCCCGAGGCCTCCGGCATGAAGCTCGCGTTCGCCCGACTCAACCAGGAGATCAGCGGCCTGGAGGTCGAACTCCTCGGCGAGGAAGGCTTGTCGTACGACGACTGGACGATGCGCCGCCCCGACTTCGTCGACTTCACCGGCCGGGACGCCGGCTACCGCTACCTGCGTGCCAAGGGCAACAGCATCGAGGGCGGGACCAGCGAGGTCCTGCTGAACATCGTCGCCGAACGCGTGCTGGGCCTGCCCTCCGAGCCGCGCACCGACAAGGACGTCGCCTGGAAGGACCTGGCTCGATGACAACGCAGAGCGCGACTCCCGACCTGCTGTACTCGGAGGAGGAAGAGGCCCTCCGTGACGCCGTGCGCGGCCTGCTCAGCGACCACTGCGACCCGGCCGGCGTGATCGCCCGCACGGAGTCAGGGGCGCCGCACGACCGCGAGGCGTGGAAGGCGCTCGCCGAGGGCATGGGCCTCGCGGGCCTGCTGGTGCCCGAGGCGCGGGGCGGCCAGGGCGCCACCCACCGCGAAGCCGCCGTCGTCCTGGAGGAGCTGGGCCGCGCGGTCGCGCCCGTGCCGTATCTGACGAGCGCGGTCGTCGCCACCGAGGCGCTGCTGGCGTGCGACGCCGACGACCTTCTCGCCGAGCTGGCGTCCGGACGGCGTATCGGCGCCCTCGCCGTCGCCCTGAACGTCGCCCCGAGCGCCGCCTACAAGGCCGTACGGTACGAAGGTGGCGCCCTGCACGGGGAGTTGACCGGTATCGCGGACGCGGTCGCCGCCGATGTGCTGCTCGTTCCCGCCGGGGACGGCGGGCTGTACGCGGTCGACACGCAGGCCGTGACCGTCACCCCGCAGGTGTCCCTGGACCTGACCCGCCCGGTGGCGAAGGTCGTTTTCGACGCGGCGACCGCCCGCCGCGTCGGCGACGCCGAACCCGCCGTACGCCGTGCCCTGCGCGCCGGAGCCGGGCTGCTCGCCTCCGAGCAACTCGGCCTCGCCGAATGGTGCTTGACGGAGACGGTCCGCTATCTGAAGGAGCGCAAGCAGTTCAACCGCCCGGTCGGCGGCTTCCAGGCGCTGAAGCACCGGCTGGCCCAGCTGTGGCTGGAGACCGTCGGCGCCCGTGCCGCCGCCCGCAACGCGGCCGACGCGCTGGCCACCGGCAGCACGGACACGGACGTGGCGGTCGCGCTCGCCCAGGCGTACGCGGCGCCGGTCGCCGTCCACGCCGCGGAGGAGGCGCTCCAGCTGCACGCCGGCATCGGCATGACCTGGGAGCATCCGGTGCACCTCTACCTGAAGAGGGCCAAGGCCGACTCGCTCGCGTACGGCACGGCGGGCAACCACCGAGAGGCACTGGCCGGGCTGGTGGACCTCCAGGCTCCCTGATCCCGTGAACTGCTGACCCACCGGCATGTACCGCAGTACCGCACGAAGGCCCGTTCCTGCCACGACGAATCCTGCCGCGACGAAGGCCCGTTCCTGGGAAGGACCGGGCCTTCGTCGCGGCCGCGCCCTGGGCCGCCCTGGCTGCCCCGGCCGCTCCCGGCGAAGTGAACACACAGCGGCGGTCCGGCCAACTCCCCGCACGGCTCTGCTCCTTGGGCGCGTCGACGTTCCATACTCTCCCCAGTCCCCACTCCGCCGACCGGGGCGCCCCGCGGCCCCGTACGGCACTCCCAGGGAGGCAGACATGGCCCTCACCACCCGTCGCAGAGCCCTCACCACCCTCGCCGCCGGACTGGCGGGCAGCATCGCCGTGCCCGCGTACGCACAGGCCGGCGAGGACAGCCGGCACCGGCCGAGCCCGCTGTGGCGTGCCCACGCCCACAACGACTACCTCCACCCCCGGCCCCTCCTCGACGCGCTCGACCACCGCTTCGGCAGCGTCGAGGCGGACATCTACCTCGTCGACGGCCAACTCCTCGTCGCCCACGACCCGGTGGAGCTCGACCCGGCCCGCACCCTGGAGTCCCTCTACCTGAACCCGCTCGCCGCCCGCGTGAAGGCCAACCGCGGCTCGGTGTACCGGGGGCACCGCAGGCCGGTCCAGCTGCTGATCGACATCAAGACCGAGGGCTCGGCCACGTACCTCGAACTGGACCGCCGACTGCGCCCCTACCGGCACCTGTTCACCACGTACGTCCATGGCCGCGTCCTTCCCGGCGCGGTGACGGCCGTGATCTCCGGCGACCGCGCGGCCCGGGTGCCCATGGAGGCCCAGAGCGTGCGGCGCGCTTTCTACGACGGCCGGCTCGCCGATCTCGGCAGCGCGGCCCCGGCCTCCTTCATCCCGCTGATCAGCGACAACTGGACGCTCAACTTCAGCTGGCAGGGCGTCGGCCCGTTCCCCGAGGCCGAACGGCAGAAGCTGCGCGGGATCATCTCGGCGGCGCACTCCCGTGGCCAGAGGATCCGCTTCTGGGCCACCCCCGACCTGGCGGGCCCCGCCCGTGACGCGGTCTGGGGCGAACTCCTCGCCGCGGACGCCGACCACCTCAACACCGACGACCTCGCCGGACTTGAGACCTTCCTGGACACCCGCCGACGGGCGTAGCACCCCCTGGCCCAGCCCCAGCGCTTTCACGCACAGTCAACACACGTTCGGCGGACACGTCAGCCGCCCGGACGAACCGCCCGCTACGCCACACTTGCGGCCGAAAGCCGCGGTGTGGGCGTGGCGGAGGAGGTTGACGGTGGCCATTTCCATTTCTGTGGTGCTGCTGCTGGTGATTCTGACGGTGGTCTTCCTGCGCAACGGCGCGCTGAAGATGTCGCACGCCGTGGTCTGCGTTCTGCTCGGCTTCTATCTCGCGAGCACCAGCATGGCGCCGACCATCCACAACGGGCTCACGGCGACCGCCGACATCGTCAGCGGCCTCAGGCCGTGAGCCCGCGCCGACAACTCCGCGGTCGGGCCCGTCGTCAGGCTCGTGAGAACACGCCGATGCCGTTGGGCACCGGGCGTTCGGCGCCGCCGCTCGGGTGGTTGCGTACGGTCGCGGCGGCCGATCCCGGGGCCCGGGCGGCCAGCGTGGTGGAGCCGCCGCCGTCCAGACTGAACGCGTCCGTCGAACCCAACTGCTTCATGGCGTCGGCGACTTCCGCGACGGTGAGACCGGTGCGGAACTCGGGCGCCCCGTCCAGTGCCAGGAGCAGCAGCCGGGTGCCGCCGTCGGAGATGCCCGCCGCGGTCCGTACCGCCGCCGTCGCGTTGTCGAGGCCCGCGAGCGGCCGGCCGCCCCGCAGGACCGGATAGCCGCCGATCGCGAAGTGGTACGGAACCTTGGACGTGGCCGCCACCAGCCGGTGTCGCACCGTGACCCGCTCGCCCACGGACAGCTTCCGCAGCTGCTGGGCCCCCGCCTCCCGGCCGACCAGAACGGTGGTGTCCGAAGCGATGGTTCCGCTGCCGGGGGTGTCGGCCGATGACACGACCCGGCCGTCTCGCACCGTCACCTCATGGGTGTCCGTACTGCAGGGCTCGGCCCGGTCGGTGTCCGTGCCGCAGGTGGCCCGCACCCGGGAGACCTGCCCCCAGTCCGAGGTGAACGCTCCGACGGAGCCCACCGGCAGCGCGTACTGGTTGAGGCCGCCGAGCGGTAGCCGTGTCCCGGTGGTCTCGACGGAACCGTCCAGGGCCAGGCTGTCGAGGCGGGCCCGGTGGTCCGTACCCACGCCGAGCACGTCCTCGGTGCTCGTGCCGGGCGGCAGAGCGGGACCGAAGCGCTGGCCGTCCGGGACCGCCGCCTTGAAGGTGTGCCCGTATCCGACAGCCGGGCCGACGGACGCGCCGGTCGCTTCGACGCCCGGATGCTGGGCCTCGGAGATGTTGAAGAAGTCGCCGTTGACGCCGGCCACGGCACCCTGCGCGTCCGTCAGCCGCGAGACCGTGGCCCGGGACGCGACCGCGCCGGGGTGGAGCAGATCGACGCTCACCCGGGGGTTGCCGAGATCGATGCTGAGCACGTGTGCGTGCGCCATACCCTTGGCGGCCGGGATGTCGAGCTCTGTGTAGCGCACGCCCGGCGCGAGTCGGCTGAAGCCCGGCGCGCCGCTGGCCGGTGCCGCCCCGGCGAGGGCGGCACCGGCCAGCGCGCTCCATGCGGCGAAGACCGTCAGTGCGGTTCTGAGTCGTCCGGTGCGTAGTCCCACGCGTAGCCCGGTGCGTTGTGCCGCGCGTCGTGCGGTGCGTCGTGTCACGGTGCCCTGCTCTCTCCGCTGTCTCCTCAAATGGCCCAGGACACAAGGGAGTTCACCACAGTGTGGGTGCCGTGACGGCGACTACGTGCCGACGAGACGCGAACGGGTCAGGAAACGTACCCCTTCGGGTGCCTCCAGGGAGAAGCCGCTGCCCCTGCCCGCCACCACGTCCACGATCAGCCGGGTGTGGCTCCACGCCTCGAACTGGCTCCGTGACATCCAGAACGTGACCGGTTCCTCGACGCCCTCGACGGCCAGTGAGGCGAGCAGCACGTCCGAGTCGCCGGTCCTGAACTCGCCCTCCGGGTAACACATGGGCGCGCTGCCGTCGCAGCAGCCGCCGGACTGATGGAACATCAGCGGGCCGTGCAGGGCCCGCAGCTTGCGCAGCAGCTCGGTCGCGGCTGGTGTCAGCTCCACGCGTGGGGCGGATGGGGGCACGGTGCATCACTCCTCATCGCTTCGGGCGTACCGGGTCGGGTCATGGCCACTGCCGCGGACCCTACCGAGCCGAAGCCCACGCGTCAGGCCCTGCGGACGTCCTGGAGTCAGGCAGCCGGTTCGTCCGTTCGCCAATGGATGTCGTTAATGTCGTGTACGTCGTGGACTCAGGTCGCCGTCGGCTCGCCCGCCGACGCGCGCAGATGCTCGATCCCGGTGTCGAGCGCGGCTTTGAGGTGGGTCGAGTCGCCCGTGGACATCATGATGGTGACGCCTCCCTGGATGCCCGCCAGCAGCGCGGCCGCCGCCCGGTCCACGTCGAGGGCCGGTGACACCAGGCCGTTCGACCGGAGGGCGCGCATGCCGCGGGCGAGTTGCTGCTGCCATTGGCGCATCAGCTCGCTCACGATCGCCCGTGCACCGGGATGGGACCGCCCCACCTGGAGGAACAGCGCGGCCAACGGGCAGTGGTCGCCCTGGCGCTCATAGCGTTCCACCACCACGTCGCGCCACTGCTGCCAGGACTCCCACGAGTCCAGCCGGCCCAGGTGCGGCTGCTGGTCCTCCAGGACGCGGTCGGCTTCGAACCGGGCCACCGCCAGCAGCAGCTCGTCCTTGCCGGCGGGGAAGTAGTGGAAGAGCTGGCTCTTGCTCGTGCCGGTCCGGCCGCGGATGTCGTCGAGCGTCGTGAAGGCGACGCCCTGCTCGCGCAGTACCTCGGCCGCCCCGCCGATGATGCGGGCCCGGGTGGCCCGGCCCTTCACGGTCGCCGCGTCCGGCATCCGGCCTCCTTGGTCCCGGCCTCCTGTGTTCCTGGCACCTCACTGTACCTCCGTTCTGGACTTGCTGGTCCATTTTCTGCGGCGCACAGTGGTCAGCACACGGCGAAGACAAGGGAGATCGCGTCATGAGCGAACGGCTGCGGAACAAGACGGCGCTGGTCACGGGCTCGACCAGCAATATCGGACAGGCGATCGCCGAGGCGTTCGCCGCCGAGGGCGCCCACGTCATCGTGTCCGGGCGCAATCAGGAACGGGGCGCACAGGTCGTCGAAGGGATCCGCGCGTCCGGCGGCCGGGCCGATCTCCTGGTGGCGGACCTCGACGGCAGCGCGGAGGCTTCCCGGGTCCTGGCGGACCGGGCCCGTGAAACCCTGGGCGGACGGATCGACATCCTGGTGAACAACGCCGGCGTCTACCCGGCCCCCGGCACGGTCGACACCGACGAGAAGACGTTCGACGAGGTCTACGGGGTGAACGTGAAGGCACCGTTCTTCCTCACCGCCGCCGTCGCGCCGGGCATGGCGGAATCCGGCGGCGGGGTGATCATCAACCTCGGCTCGTGGATCGCGCGTCTGGGTGTTCCCCTCGGGGCGCTCTACAGCTCCACCAAGGGAGCCATGGAGACACTCACCCGGGCCTGGGCCGCGGAGTTCGGCCCGATGGGGGTACGGGTGAACGCCGTGTCGCCGGGCGTGATCCTGCCCCCGACGCCGGAAGGCGGCGAGCCCCATCCGGGCGAGATCATGATGAAGGGCACCCCGGCCGGTGGCGTCGGCACGGCGGACGCCATCGCGCATGCCGTGGTCTGGCTGGCCGGTGAAGAAGCGAGTTTCGTGCACGGCACCGTGGTGGACGTCGACGGGGGCAGGACAGCGGTCGCCGTCATCGCCGCGTAGGCCCATGGTGCGGGACACCCGCTGCCGGCCACCCGGAGCGAGCCGCTCACCAGGAGCGAGCCGGCCAGGCGGAGAATGACCCTCAGCGCATCGTCGGGCACATGAGGAGAGAAGAAGCGATGAAGCACATCACACTGCGTGACCTGGACGTTTCCCGTATCGGGCTGGGCGCGATGGGTATGTCCCACGGCTACACCGGCGCCGGATCCGACGACGCGGAGTCCGTCCGCACCATTCACCGCGCCCTGGAACTGGGCGTGACCTTCGTCGACACCGCCGAGGTCTACGGCCCCTACACCAACGAGGAGCTCGTCGGCCGCGCACTGAAGGGCCGCCGGGACCAGGTCGTGCTGGCGACCAAGTTCGGCCTGATCTCTCACACCGGCCGGCAGGGCCCCACGGACAGCAGCCCGGCCGGCATCCGCCTCGCTGTCGAAGGCTCCCTCAGGCGCCTGGGCACCGACCGCATCGACCTGTACTACCAGCACCGCGTCGACCCCGGAACCGCGATCGAGGACACCGTCGGGTGCCTGGCCGAGCTGGTCACCGAGGGCAAGATCCGGTACATCGGCCTTTCCGAGGCGGGTCCCGACACGATCCGTCGCGCCCACGCCGTCCACCCGGTCACCGCCGTCCAGTCCGAGTACTCGCTGTTCACCCGCGACCCCGAGGCCCGCGTACTGCCCGTGCTGCGCGAGCTGAACATCGGCTTCGTGCCCTTCTCACCTCTCGGACGCGGCTTCCTGACCGGCACGATCCGTTCCACCGACCAGTTCGACGCCACCGACTTCCGCGCCGACAACCCCCGGTTCACCGAGGAGAACTTCCAGCACAACCTTCACCTGGCCGGCGAGGTCGCCGCCGTCGCCGCGCAGGTCGGCGCGACCCCGGCCCAGGTCGCCCTCGCGTGGCTGCTGGCCCAGGGCGACGACATCGCGCCCATCCCCGGCACCAAGCGGGTGGCCCGCGTCGAGGAGAACACCGCCGCCGACGCCGTCCACCTCACCGACGAACAGCTCGCGCAGCTCACCGGCCTCCCCCCGGCCGCCGGAGACACCCACAACGAGTCCGGCATGCGCATCATGGAGCGGTGAAGCCTGCTCCCTTCCCCGCGCGGCGCGGCACGGGCGCCGCTCAGACGACCTGCTGTCCCACCAGGACCGCCGCGCCGGCGACCGCCACCGCCATGGCCGCGGTCCTGGTGCGCCGTACGTCCAGGTGCCGGCCGAGCGGACGGGCGAGCAGGACGCCGGCCAGGGCGGCGGGGGCGAGCAGCGCGGTGCGCCGCAGGGAGTGCGCGCCGACGGCACCGGCCATCGTCAGCGCGGCCAGGCTCATCAGTGAGCCGACGAGGAAGAAGGTGCTCATCGTGGCGCGCAGCCGTGCTCCGCTCAGCCGCTGCCACACCATGGCCATGGGAGGGCCGCCGATGGACGTCGCGGTGCCCATGAGCCCCGACGCCATCCCGGCCAGCAGCACCGAGGAACGTCGCTCCCGGGGTACGTAGCCGGCGATGCTCAGCGCGACTCCGGCGAGCACCACCGCGGCGATGAACAGCGTGAGGTACCGGGCGGGCAGCAGGGCCACGAGCAGCGCGCCCGCCAGTACTCCCGGCACCCGTCCGGCGAGCGCCCAGCCGCAGCCGCGCAGGTCCGCTCCGTGCCGTTCGCGCGCCACGACCATCGCCGTCACACCGGTGGCGAGCAGCAGGACCACCGTCGGCGCCAGGGACGGGTCGACGAGGGCGAAGACCGGCGCCGCGATCATGCCGAGGCCGAAGCCGATGGACACCTGCAGCAGCGCGCCGACGCCCACGGTGAGGGAGAGCAGGGCGAACTCCACCCCGCTCATGCCCACGCGGACTCCGCCTCCAGCGGGAAGTGGCACAGCGCCGTGTGGGAGTACGCCTGGGAGGACGCGTGGGAGTCGTCCGCGTCCCGCGTCTCCCGCGCGACCAGTGGCGGCGCCTCGGTTGCGCACAGGTCCTCGGCACGCGGGCACCGGGTACGGAAGCGGCAGCCGGACGGGATGTCGAAGGGCGAGGGGACCTCTCCCTGGAGGAGGATCTCCCGGTCGCCGGTGGCGTGGGAGGCGTCCAGGACCGGCGCGGCCGACATCAACGCCGCGGTGTAGGGGTGCCGCGGGTGGTCGAACACGTCCTCGGTCTCGCCGTGCTCGATGACCTTGCCCAGGTACATCACGGTCACCCGGTCGGCGATGTACCGCACCACGGACAGGTCGTGGGAGATGAACACGTAGGCGACACCGAGGCGTTCGCGAAGCTCCGACAGGACGTTCAGGACCTGGGCCTGTACCGACAGGTCAAGGGCGGAGACCGGCTCGTCGCAGACGATGAGGTCGGGGTCCAGGGCCAGCGCGCGGGCGATGCCGATGCGCTGGCGCTGTCCGCCGGAGAACTCGTTGGGGTAGCGGTGGGCGTCGCTGTCGCGCAGCCCGACCAGGGACAGCAGTTCCCGGACGCGCTTGTCCTGGGCCTTCGCGCCGGGTACGACGTCCCGGTGGGTGCGCCAGGGCTCACCGATCAGGTCGGCGGCCGACATGCGTGCGTTGAGCGAGGCGAAGGGGTCCTGGAAGACCATCTGGACACGGCGGCGCCAGGCCAGCAGGTCCTTGCCGCGCAGGGCGAAGGGGTCGGTGCCGTCGAACCGTACGGTGCCGGCGTCCGGACGCTCCAGGCCGAGCAGCACCCGGGCGAGGGTGGACTTGCCGCAGCCCGACTCGCCGACGAGCCCGAGGGTCTCGCCCCGGCCGAGCCGTATGTCCACCCCGTCAAGGGCGGTCAGCCGGCGGCGGCCGTGGCCGAAGGTCTTGGTGACGCCGCGGACCTCCAGCAGGGGCCCGGACTCCTCCGCTCCGTCGGCGGCGGTGGCAGCACGAGTGGGGGTGGCGGTGGCGCGGCTCTCAGGCGTGCCGTTCTCAGGCATGCGGCTCTCAGGCACGGGCGAGCTCCTCGGAGAAATGGCAGGCGGCCGAGCGTCCGTCGCCCGACGTGCGCAGGGTCGGCCGCTCCTGGACGCAGCGCTCGCGCACCAGCGGGCAGCGGTCCTGGAAGACGCAGCCGGTCGGCACCGCGCTCAGTTCGGGCGGGCTGCCGGGCACGGCGGGCAGCGGGCGTCCGCGTACGGCGTGTTCCGGAACCGAGTCGAGCAGTCCCCGGGTGTAGGGGTGGCGGGGGTCGGCGAACACGTCGCGCACCGGCCCGTTCTCGACGACCGTGCCCGCGTACATGACGACCACGTCGTCCGCGCGCTGGGCGACCACGGCCAGGTCGTGCGTGATCAGGACGAGGGCCATCTCCCGCTCGTCCTGGAGGTCCCGCAGCAGTCGCATGATCTGCGCCTGCACGGTCACGTCCAGAGCGGTGGTGGGTTCGTCGGCGATGAGGACGTCGGGGTCGAGGGCCACGGCCATCGCGATCAGCAGCCGCTGCCGCATGCCGCCGGAGAACTGGTGCGGGTAGGAACGGGCCCGCTGCCGCGGCTCGGGGATGCCCACCCGGGTCATCAGCTCGATCGCCTTCTCGTGTGCCTGGCGTCGGGAGAGCCCGCGGTGGATGCGGAACGGCTCGCCGATCTGCCGGCCGACCGGCTGTACCGGGTTGAGAGCGGTCAGGGCGTCCTGGAACACGATCGACAGCACGGGCCCGGCGAGTCTGCGGCGCTGTGCCGGGCTCATCTTCAGGGTGTCGTCACCCCTGACCCGGACGGCGCCGCCGGTCACGTCGGCGGCGGGGTCCAGCAGCCCCACGACCGACAGCGCGGTCATCGACTTGCCGCAGCCCGACTCGCCGAGCAGGGCGAGGGTACGGCCCCGGCGGACGCTGAAGCTGACGCCGTCGACGGCGCGTACCCGCCCGGCGGGTGTGCTCAGGTCGACACAGAGCCCTTCGACGTCCAGGGCGGGCGCGTCGGCGGCGGGCGGCGAGGGCACGGCGGTGTTCGTCGTCACGGGATCAGCTCCGGGGGTACGGCGGCGGAGGCACCGCGGCGCTTCGTGGGCAGCGTCAGTCGCCAGCGCTGGGCGGGGTCGGTGGCGATGCGGGCCCAGGCGGCGAGCACCGTGGCGGACACCGTCGTGAACACGATGGCGAGCCCCGGGAGCACGGTGATCCACCAGGCGCTCTGGAGGTACTGCCGGCCCTGGGCGACCATCAGGCCCCAGCTGACGTCCGGGGGCTGGATGCCGATGCCGAGGAAACTGAGCGACGACTCGGTGAGCATGACGAAGCAGAAGTCGAGGGTGGCGACCGTCAGCAGCGTCGGCAGGGCGATCGGCAGGATGTGCCGGCGGATGATGTCCCGGCTCGGGGTGCCGAAGGTGCGGGCCGCGTCCACGAACAGGCGGCTGCGCAGTTCGGCCGCCTCCGCCCGCGCGGTGCGCAGATACACCGGTATACGGGCCACGGCGAGGATCAGCACGATGTTCAGCGCGCTCGGCGAGAACACGTACAGCACGACCACCGCGATCAGCAGCGAGGGGAAGCTGAGGATCACGTCGGCGACGCGCAGGGCGACGCTCTCGCGGCGGCCCCCGTGGTAACCGGCCCACAGACCGAGTGCCGCGCCGATCACCAGCGAGCACAGCACGGCAGGGACGGCCACGGACAGGGTCGTCGCGGCGGCGTCGACCAGCCGGGCCAGCACGCTGCGTCCCAGGACGTCGGTGCCGAGCAGCCCGTACACCCCGTCGCCCACGGACGGTGGCCGCAGGGAGGCGTCCAGGTCCTGCCGCTGCGCGCGGTCGCCGATGACGAGCCGGCCGAAGAGCGCCACGAGGGTGACCAGGGTGAGGACGACGGCTGCGACGGACGCCGCGCGGTCGCGGCCCAGCATCCGCCACCAGCTCGCCCGGTGGGGAGTGGCCCGGGCGGCCGGGGGGCGATCGGCCGTGGGTCGGTCGGCCCCGGGTCCGGTGTCGTCCGTGTCGTCCGCGGTGGTGGGATCTTCTCGGCTCATGGTGCTTCCGTTTCCTTCGCTCACGCCGGCACCGCCTGTCGTACCCGGGGGTCGGCCAGCGCGTGGCAGACGTCGACCAGGATGTTGAGCGCGAAGATCGTCACCGCGGTCAGGAGCACGGCTGCCTGGAGGACCGCGAAGTCGCGCTGGAGGATGGAGTCGATCATGAGTTTGCCGATGCCGGGCCAGCCGAAGATCGTCTCGACGATCACCGCGCCGTTGACCAGGCCCACCGCGAGGTCACCCGCCACGGTCAGGACCGGGGTCACCGCGTTGCGCAGGGCGTGGCCGAAGATCACCCGCTGGGGCGTGGCGCCCTTGCTGCGGGCGATCTTGACATAGGGGGCGGAGAGCGCGGTGACCATGCTGCCGCGCACCACCTGGACCAGCACTCCGAAGGGGCGGATCAGCAGGGTGGCGATGGGCAGTACCCAGATCTCGGGTCCGCCGAGGGTGCCGGAGGTCGGCAGCCACCCGAGACTCACACCGAAGACGAGTACGCCCATGATGGCGAACCAGAAGTCGGGAATGCTGGCGGCCGTCATCGACAGCAGGCTGGCGATCCGGTCGACCGGCGAGTTGGGGCGGTAGGCGGCCAGGCTGCCGACCACCACCGCTCCGGTGATCGCGAGCAGCATGGTCATGCCGGCCAGCTGCAGCGTGACCGGGAAGGCGTCGAGCACCATCTCGGTCGCCGGCTGCCCGGTGCGCAGCGAGGTGCCGAAGTCTAGGTGCGCGGCGTCGACGAGGTAGTTCCACAGCTGGGCGGGGATCGACAGGTCGAAGCCCTGGGCGGCGGAGAACTCCGCGCGCTGCTCGGCGGTGGCGCTCAGCGGGAGGTAGAGGTCGACCGGGTTGCCGGTCATGCGGGCCAGGAAGAAGACGCCCAGCACCACACAGAACAGCGGGATGGCGCTGGAGATCATGCGTTTGCGCAGGAAGGGGAACATGTCAGTGCTTCGCCCCCTCGGCGGGGCCGACCTCGGCCAGCCGCAGTTCGTCGCCGGTGGCGGAGTTCGGCTCGTACCGGATCGACGGTGACAGGCCGAGCAGTCCGGTCATGTGGGCGATGTGGGTGTACTGGACGACGGTCTCGTTCTGGCGGGCGAGCAGGTCGGCGAACGCCTTCTGGCGCTTCTCGCCGGACAGCAGGCCCGCGCCGGCGATGCGCCGGTCGAGGTCCTTCGTGCCGAAGGCGGACTGGGGTCCGTCGCTGAGCAGGTACTGGCTGGTGGTGAAGGCCGCGTCACCGGCCTGGTTGCCGTGCATGATCAGCAGGGCGATGGGCCCGACGTTCTTCGGCAGCGGCCTCAGCTGGTACTGGAGCTGGGTGGCGGTGTCGGCCATGCGCACCCGTACGCTCAGCCCGATCTGCTCCATCTGGTACTGCAACGCCTCCGCGGTCTCCGACACCCCGGAGAACATGCCGTTGCGGGCGACCAGGGTGATGGTGCGTCCGGTGGGCACGCCGTCGGCCTTCGCCTCCTTCACCAGGGACCGGGCCTCGGCCACGTTCTGCGAAGTCGGCTCGATCGCGTCGTTGTGTCCGACCACCCCGGGCGGCACGAGCTGCCCCGCCGGTTCGGCCAGCCCGCCGAGCAGGGCGTCGATGATGCCCTGCCGGTCGACGCCCAGGTCGATCGCCCGGCGCACCCGCAGGTCGTCGAGCGGCGCCTCGCGGCCGTCAAGCCGCAGTGCGGTCGTCTCGTTGTTGGGATAGGCGGCGGTGGTGTCCTTCTCCGCCTCCATCGAGTCGAGCGCGACGGCGATCTCCGCCTCACCCTTGTCGATCATGGCGGCCCGGACACTGGCGTCGCTGCGCCAGACGTAGCGGGCCCTGGGGAAGGCGGGAGCCTTGCCCCAGTAGTCGTCGTAGCGGCTGAGGGAGATGGCGGTTCCGGTCTGCCAGGAGCGTACGGCGTAGGGGCCGGTGCCGACCGGGACGCGGACCTTGGCCTTGGTGTCGGTGGTCCGTGGCACGATCTCCACGAAGCTCAGGCGCAGCGGGAGGATGGGGTCGGGCTTCGCGGTGGTGACGGTCAGCCGGTTGTCGTCGACCGCCTTCACCTTCAGGTCGTCGTCGCCGAAGACATAGCCCTCGACGTTGCAGGCGAGGTCGGAGTTGACCGCCCGGTCGATCGAGAAGGCGGCGTCCTCGGCGGTGAACGGTTCACCGTTCTGGAAGGTCACCCCGCTGCGGGTGTCGAAGCTCCAGGTGCGGGGCCCGGTCTGTGTCCAGCCGGTCGCGAGCAGCGGGCGCAGGTCGCCGGAGTCGGGATCGCGTTCGACGAGCGGCTCGGTGATGTTGGACCGGACGACGACGCCGGTACCGGTCAGTGAGGCTTCGCAGGGTTCCAGCGTCGAGGGTTCCTGGGTGAGCACCACGCGCAGGGTGCGGCCGTCGGCCTGGCCGGCGTCGCCGCCGGCGCTGTTGGCCACGGCGCAGCCGCTGGACACCAGCACCGTGCAGGCCAGCAGCAGGGCGGTCGTCGGGCGGGGCCGCCGTCGTGCGGGCGGAGGGGAGGAAACGGAGGACTTCATCGTCGGCGTATCTCCGGGGGGTGCTGGGGAGTGCTGAGGTGCTGATGTGTCATGTTCCGAGTAGGGGCCAACCTCCAGAAGCTGTCTACAACTGCGCACTCGGTCCGCATCCGTGAACGCCGAAGCTAAACCGGCGCCATGGCAGCGTCAAGACATGTGCGACGACGGATCTTCACGGGCCCGTCGCCACTTCGACGACAGGAGCTTCCTCGGGCCATTGACAGCCCCATGGCCAGCTGTCTACAAATGAGAACGCGAACTACATATGAGGATGACTGAGAATGGCTGAGCACGACTGGGGAGGGCTTGCATGGCAGGGAACGCAGCACGCATCGCCGACGTCACCGTGACCCCCGTGGCCTTCCGGGACCCCCCGCTGCTCAACACGGTCGGGGTGCACGAGCCCTACGCGCTGCGCACGATCGTCGAGATCACCACGGAGTCCGGTGTCACCGGTATCGGTGAGACCTACGGTGGCACCGTCCACCTGGACCGGCTGCGCCGAGCCGCCGAGGAACTGACAGGCCTGGACGTCTGGAGCCTCAACGACCTGGTCGCGCGCATCACACGTGTGCTGGGCCAGGACACCTCCGGCGGCGACGGCATGTCCGGGATGGTCACCGGCAGCAGCGCCGTGGACCGGGTCATGTCGCCGTTCGACGTCGCCTGCCTGGACATCCAGGGCAAGCTGATCGGCAGGCCGGTCAGCGACCTGCTGGGCGGAGCCGTACGCCCCTCCGTCCCCTACAGCGCCTACCTCTTCTACAAGTGGGCCGGACACCCCGGGCAGCGGGACGACGACTGGGGCGCCGCCCTCGACCCGGCGGGCCTCGTCGACCAGGCCCGCCGCATGATCGACACGTACGGCTTCTCCTCCATCAAGCTCAAGGGCGGTGTCTTCCCGCCGGACGAGGAGGTCGCGGCGGTCAGGGCCCTGCGCCAGGCCTTCCCCGACGTGCCTCTGCGCCTCGACCCCAACGCCGCCTGGAGCACGGAGACGTCGCTGCGCGTCGCCCGCGAACTGGACGGAGTCCTGCAGTACCTGGAGGACCCGACCGAGGGCCTCGACGGCATGGCGGCCGTGGCCGCGGGGACCCCGACACCCCTGGCGACCAACATGTGCGTGGTCTCCTTCGGCGACCTCGCCCCGGCCG
The DNA here is from genome assembly GCF_001418335.1 of Streptomyces aurantiacus. Taxonomy (GTDB): domain Bacteria; phylum Actinomycetota; class Actinomycetes; order Streptomycetales; family Streptomycetaceae; genus Streptomyces; species Streptomyces aurantiacus. Next base: position 27,792 of record NZ_LIPP01000203.1, read on the forward strand.
TGGCCCGCGGGTCCGTGGGCATCGTCCTGTCCGACCACCACTTCTGGGGCGGCCTGCGGCGGTGCGGACAGCTCTCCGCGATCTGCGACACCTTCGGTCTCGGCCTGTCGATGCACTCCAACTCGCATCTGGGCATCAGCCTCGCGGCGATGACGCACCTGGCGGCGGCCACCCCGCGCCTCACCTACGCCTGCGACACGCACACCCCCTGGAAGCAGCCGGACGAGGACGTCGTCGACACCGAGGTGCTGCGGTTCAGCGAGGGCCGCGTCACCGTCCCGACGGCTCCCGGTCTGGGAGTGGAACTGGACAGGGACGCGCTCGCCCGGCTCCACCGGCAGTACCTCGACTGCGGGCTGCGAGACCGCGACGACACCGGCTACATGCGCCGCGTCGACCCCTCTTTCCCGACCAAGACCCCCCGGTGGTGACCAGACCGTGCACATCATGCTCAACCACCGCATCCTGAGCCGTTTCCACGAACCCCTGAAGGCTCGCGCGGAAGGCAGACACGAGGGCGAACACCAGGCTCGGCACACCTGGCTGGAGTCCTTCGACTGGACTCCGGCGCAGATCACCGAAGCCATCACCGACGTCGAGGTGTTCGTCGGTACCCAGCTGCGCGCCGAGGACGCCCGACGCGCCGAACGGCTCCGGCTCGTCCATGTCGTCGGCGCCGGATACGACGGCATCCCGCTGGACGCGCTCCGCCCGGAGGTGTCGGTCACGACCACGCACCACCACGGCCGTTCCATCGCCGAGCACGTGCTCATGTCCGTCATGATGCTGTCCCGCGACGTCCTGGGCGCCGACCGAGCACTGCGGGCCGGACGCTGGCGCAACGTGGCCGTCGACCCGGAGCTGCCGTTCGGTACGACGCTGGCGGGCCGCCGGGTGGGCATCATCGGTTTCGGCGAGACCGGCACCGAGGTCGCCCGCCTCTGCCAGGCGGTGGGTCTGCGGATACGTGCCGTGCGGCGCGACCCCTCGGCCCCGGTCCCGGACGACCTGCGGACCGACTGGATCGGCGGCAACGACCGGCTGCCGGAGCTGCTGGCCGAGTCCGACGTCGTGGTGGTCACGGTGCCCCTCGGCCCCGCCACTCGCGGGCTGATCGGCCCCACCGAGCTGGCGGCCATGGGACCGGGAACCCTGCTGGTCAACGTGGCCCGCGGGCCGGTCGTCCAGGAGGAGGCGCTCTACGAGGCGCTCGCCTCCGGTGCCATCGCCGGCGCCGCGCTCGACGTGTGGTGGTCGGGGCCGCCACAGGCGCCTAGCCGGCTGCCGTTCCACCGCCTGCCCAATGTGCTGATGACCCCGCACCACTCGGGCCACACCACCGACACCTTCGCCGCCCGCGCGGCGGAGATCGCCGACAACATCAACCGCCTGGAGCAGGGGCGACCGCTCGTCAACGTGGTGCGCGCGGGCGCGTCCACGACACCCTGACTCGGCATCCGGGCCACGTTCTCCGGGCCGCCCCGGAGCCGTCCCACTCGCCTCACCCGCCACGCTGCCAAGTTGCCCCGCTGTTCCAGGAGTTGGAGACCCCCATGCTCGAAGGCGTCCTCTTTTTCCCCGTCACGCCCTTCACCGACATCGGCGAGGTGGACCTGACCGTCCTGCACCAGCACGTCGCGGCGGGGACCGACGCCGGCCCCGGCGGCGTGTTCGTCGCCTGCGGCACCGGTGAGTTCCACGCCCTGGACGTCGAGGAGTTCACCGCGGTGGTACGGACCGCCGTCGCCGCGGTGGCCGGACGGGTCCCGGTGTACGCCGGGGCCGGCGGCGCGCTCGGACTGGCCCGGCGCTTCGCCCGGGCCGCGGCCGAGGCCGGCGCGGACGGCCTGCTGCTCATGCCCCCCTACCTCGTCGAGTCGCCCGCCGAGGGGCTGGTCGCGTACACCCGCGCCGTCGCCCGGGAGACCTCCCTGCCGGTGATCGTCTACAACCGGGCGAACGCACGCTTCGACGAGCACTCGGCGGCGGAAGTGGTCCAACTGCCCACGGTGGCAGGCTTCAAGGACGGTACCGGCGACCTCGATCTCGTGGCCCGGATCATTCCCGCCGTGCGCGAGTCGCTGAGCGCGTCCGGCAAGGACTTCCAGTTCTTCAACGGCATGCCCACCGCGGAGACGAGCCAACTGGCTTACCGCGCCCTGGGCGTGAAGCTGTACTCCTCGGCCGCGTTCGCCTTCGCGCCCGACATATCCCTCGCCTTCCACCGCGCGGTGGAGGAGGACGACCACCGGCGGATCGACGCGTTGCAGCGGGCCTTCTTCCACCCCTTGGTCAGGCTGCGCAAGCGGGTCCCCGGATACGCGGTGGCCCTGGTGAAGGCCGGGGTGACGCTGGAGGGGAGCAAGGCGGGGCCGGTCCGCCCGCCGCTGACGTCCCTCCGCGCGGAGGAGGTCGAGGAACTGGCGGCCATCATCGCGGAGGGGCGCGCCGTGCTCGCCTCCTGATCCCTGCGCGGACCCCGCGGACCCCGCGGACCCCGCGGACCCCGCGGACCCCGGTGGGGGTCCGCGCGAGAACCGCTCGCACGTCCGGACCATCAGGTAAGGCATGCCTAATGTCGGTTAATGTTCTGCATGCACCTACTCGCCGGACGCACGCAAGTGCCGGACGTACGCATGTTTGGAGTCGGCCTTGCCGCACACGATCGACACCGCCGCACAAGGGCCGGACGCCGTGACCGGGGAGGGCTGGGTCGAGCTGGGGTCGAGCGCCCAGCTGCGCGAGCTGCTGGGTGAGCCGTGGCCCATCGTGATCGAGAAGGTGCACGACCGGCTCTCCGACCAGGACCGGGACATCGTCGCCCGCTCGCCGTTCTGTCTGCTGGCCACCTCCGACTCGCACGGCAACTGCGACGTCTCGCCGCGCGGCGACACCCCGGGCTTCACGTACGTCATCGACTCCGGCACGCTCGCCCTGCCCGACCGGCCGGGGAACCGGCGGGGCGACAGCTTCCACAACATCCTGGACAACCCGCACGCCGGCCTGCTGTATCTGATTCCCGGCAGCAAAGAGGTTCTTCGGGTCAACGGCAGGGCGCGCATCCTCACCGACGCCCCGTTCTTCGACGCCATGACGCTGAAGGGGCAGCGGCCCGCGCTGGCCCTGGTCCTGGAGATCGACGAGATCTATCTGCACTGCCCGGCGTCGCTGCGTCGCTCGGGCGTGTGGGACCCGGAGTCGTGGCAGGCCGGCTGATCCGGTGCGTGGACGCGTGGACCATCCGGTGTGCGGACATCCCTGCCAAGCGGACACCCCTGGCAAGATGAATTTAGGTTAGGCTAACCTTCGTCAGGTGAGATCTGGTGAAGAAGCAGCCGACACGCCGCGTCTGCGCGGTCATGAACTGTCGGCCACAAGTGTGACCGTGTCGTACGACGGCGTCGATGTCGTGCACGACGCCGCGATCGCGCTCCGGCCCGGTGAGGTGACCGCGCTGGTCGGTCCCAACGGCAGCGGCAAATCGACGCTCCTGCGAACGATCGCCCGTCTGCAGCGCGCCCGCCACGCCACGCTCAGGATCGATGCCGACACCGACGGCCTCGCCCTGAGTGCCCGTGAGTTCTCGCGGCACGTCGCGCTGTTGACCCAGGGCCGCCCCACGCCCAGCGGACTGACCGTGCGGGACGTCGTCGAGTTCGGCCGCTATCCCTACCGGGGCCGCTTCGGCCGGCCCGACCCGGACGCCTCGGCCGCGGTCGACCGGGCGCTGGCGCTGACAGGTGTCACCGACCTCGCCGAGCGGGGCGCCGACCACCTGTCCGGCGGGCAGTTGCAGCGGGTGTGGCTCGCCAGCTGCCTCGCCCAGGAGACCGGCGTGCTGCTGCTGGACGAGCCGACGACGTATCTCGACCTGCGGTACCAGATCGAACTCCTCGACCTCATCCGTGACTTGGCGGACGACCACGGGATCGCCGTCGGAGTCGTCCTGCACGACCTCGACCAGGCGTCGGCCATCGCCGACCGGATCGCCCTGCTCGAAACGGGCCGGATCGTCGCCGACGGACTGCCCGAGGACGTCCTGACACCGGAACGCCTCACGGCCGTCTACGGCATCCGGATCGACGTCGACACCGACCCTCTGACCGGCCGACTGAGCACCCGCCCGATCGGCCGACACCACACGCGACACACGCGACACACGCGAACCGAAAGGCTCGGCACCACCTCATGAGACGCCTCCTGCTCACCGCGGCCACCACCACCGCCGCAGCGCTCACCCTCGCCGCGTGCGGCACCACCGAGCCTGCCGCCGACAAGACCGGCCAGGCCGACAAGAGCTCAGCGGCCATCACCCTCACCGACGGCGCCGGCAAGAAGGTCACGCTCGACGGCCCGGCCACCAAGGTCGTCGCCACCGAGTGGAACGTGACCGAGAGCCTCGTCACCCTCGGCGTCGACCCGGTCGGTGCCGCCGACGTCAAGGGCTACAAGACCTGGGACTCCGCCGTCCCGCTGAAGAACGAGCCCAAGGACATCGGCACCCGCGGCGAGCCGAGCATGGACACCGTCGCGGCCCTCTCGCCCGACCTCGTCGTGACCACCTCCGACCTGCCGCCCGCGGCCCTGAAGCAGCTGCGCAAGATCGCCCCCGTGCTGGAGGTGAAGTCCGCGGACGGCTCCGACCAGATAGGGCAGATACTGACGAACCTCGACCTGATCGCGAAGGCCACCGGCACCACCGACAAGGCCAAGACGGCCCGCGCGAACTTCGAGGCCAAGCTGGCCGAGGGCAAGAAGGCGCTCGCCGACGCCGACCTCGCCGGTGCGGAGATCGCGTTCGCCGACGGCTATGTCACCGCGAACCAGGTCTCCGTGCGCCCGTACACCAGCGGTTCCCTCATCGGAACGGTCAACGAGCGGCTCGGCCTGAAGAACGTCTGGAAGGTCAAGGGCGACGCGGCGTACGGCCTCGGGACCACCGACGTCGAAGGCCTCACCGACCTGCCGAAGGACACCCAGTTCGCCTACATAGGCAACGACGAGGACGAGGCCGCCACCCCCTTCACCGGCGCGCTGGCGAAGAACGCCGTGTGGAAGTCCCTGCCGTTCGTGAAGGCCGGCGACGTGCACCGACTGGCCGACGGCATCTGGATGTTCGGCGGCCCCGGGTCGATGTCGGCGTACATCGACTCCCTCGTCGACGCGCTGACGAAGTAGCCGAAGCGCAACGAACAGCTGACGCAGACCAAGAAGACGAAGTACAGGAAGACGAAGTAACGGAGCCATGGCCGTCACCGCAACGCCGCCCGCCACCCGTCCGCCCGCTGTCCGTCCGTCGACGGCCGCGTCCCGGACGGGCGCGGTCGCGGTGACGGCCGGGCTGGTCCTCCTGGTCGCGGCCCTCGCGGTCGTCGACATCACCCAGGGCACCGCCTCCGTCGGACCGGCCGAGGTGTTCAAGGCCCTGACCGGGCAGGCCGACACCGCCGACGCGTCCGTCGTGATCGCCTCCCGGCTGCCGCGGATGACCGCTGGCATCCTGGTCGGCGTCGTCCTCGGCGTGGCGGGCGCCGTGCTCCAGGCCGTCAGCCGCAACGTACTCGCCTCTCCCGACACCCTCGCGGTGAACGCCGGTTCGTACCTGGCACTCGGGCTGGTCGGCGCCACCGGCGTCTCGCTCCCGCTGCTCGCCTCCTCCGGCGTCGCCTTCGCGGGCGGGCTCCTGGCCGCGGCCGTCGTACTCGCCCTGTCCGGCCTCGGCACGGGCACCGTACGACTGGTCCTCGCCGGCACCGCGCTGGCGCTGGGCCTCAACTCCGTGACGGAGGGCCTGCTCCTGCTGTTCCCCGAGCAGACCGAGGGCCTCTACCAGTGGAACCAGGGCAGCATCAGCCAGAACGGCTTCGACGGCGTCCTGCAGATGTTGCCCATCGCCCTGCTCGCGGTCGTCGGCCTGCTGCTGACCGCCCGTCGTGTCGACGCGCTCGCCCTCGGCGACGACGCCGCGCGCGGTCTGGGCGTACCGGTCCGCGCCACCCGCGTGACGGTGGTCGTCCTGGCCGCGCTGCTGTCCGCGACGGCCGTCACGCTCGCCGGGCCCATCGGCTTCGTCGGCCTGTGCGCACCGGCCCTGGTACGCCCGCTCGCCCGCCGCTTCAAGGGCTTCGCCCGCGCCCGTACGGTCATGCCCGTGGCAGGGCTGGTCGGCGCGGGGCTGGTCCTCGGGTCGGACGTGCTGCTGCGCTCCCTCGTGCCCTCGGACCTGGCGGTCGCCGTACCCACCGGTGTCGTCACCAGTCTGGTCGGCGCCGTGTTCCTGGTGGCGATGGCCCTGCGACTGCGGGACACCTCCGGGGCCGACGCGCCGGACCGGTTGCGCATTCCCAGCCGGACGGCGTTCGTGGTGACGCTCGTCGTACTCGTCGCCGTGGTCGTCGGCGTCACGATCGCCGGTGCCCTGCTGGGTGACAGCACGCTCCTGCTCGGCGACGTCGTGAACTGGTCGCAGGGGAGGGCAGGACAGGCCGTTTCCTTCGTCCTCGAAACCAGGATGCCCCGCGTGTTCGCGGCCCTGTGCGCGGGCGCGGCGCTCGCCCTCGCCGGCACGCTGGTGCAGGCCGTGACGCGCAACCCGCTCGCGGAGCCGGGAGTCCTGGGCGTGTCCGGCGGCGCCGCGCTGGGCGCCGTACTCCTGGTCACCACCGTGCCGGTCGCCGGCACCTGGAGCGTCGCGGGTGCGGCGTTCGCGGGCGCCGCGGCGACCTCCGTCGTCGTCTTCGGGCTCGCGGCCCGGGGCGGTTACCAGCAGAACCGGCTGGTCCTCGTCGGCATCGGCGTGGCCGCCGGCACCGCGGCGCTGATCAGCCTGCTCATCGTGCTCACCGACCCGTTCAACGCCACGAAGGCGCTGACCTGGCTGTCCGGTTCGACGTACGGCCGGACCATGCCGGACGTGCTGCCCGTCGCTCTCGTGCTCGCGCTGGGCCTTGTCGTCGCCGTCGCCCGCCGCACCGAACTGGACCTCGTCTCCCTGGACGAGGACACGCCACGGCTCCTCGGCCTGCGCCTTTCCCGGGCCAGGCTCGGCTTCCTGGTGGTGAGTGTCCTGCTCAGCGCGACCGCCGTCGCCTCGGCCGGCACCATCGGTTTCGTGGGCCTCGTGGCACCGCACGCGGCCCGTGCCCTGGTGGGCCGACGGCACGTACGCGTGGTGCCGGTGGCCGTCCTCCTGGGCGCCGCCCTCGTCTGCACGGCCGACCTCCTCGGCCGCACGGTCATCGCCCCCGCGCAGCTGGGCGCGGGCCTGATGACAGCGGTGATCGGCACGCCGTACTTCCTGTATCTGCTGGTACGCAGCCGACGGTAGGTACGGAGTACTCGGCGTTCAGTTGTCCAGTGATGCCATGTAGGGCGCCAGCTTGGCCGGGTTCATGACCCACATGATCCGGTCGATGCCCTCCGCCGACACGTCGACGGTCAGCAGGGCCACGGCGTTCCCACCGGACCGGACGAGCACGGCCGGGCGGCCGTTGGCCTCGACCCAGCGTATGTCCGCCTCCGGCCAGAAACGCGGCGCGAAGGCGACAAGGTAGCGGGAGACGTGGGGGAGTCCGACGACCGGGATGCGCGACGCGCCCCGTACTCCTCCGCCGTCGGAGTAGCTGACGACGTCCGCTGCGAGAACCTGCTCAAGCGACTTGAGGTCTCCTGTCTGCGCGGCGGTGAGGAACACCTTCAGCAGTCGCTGATGCTCGTCCCGGCTGACCCGCTCCCGTCGCTCGGTGGCCAGGTGCTTGCGCGCCCGGCTCACCAACTGGCGGGTGTTGGCCTCACTCGTCTCCAGGATGTCGGCGAGCTCCCGGTAGGGGTAGTCGAACGCCTCCCGCAGGACGTAGGCGGCCCGCTCCACCGGATTCAGCTTCTCCAGCAGGAGAAGGACCGCCATCTCGACCGCCTCGGTACGTTCCGCCCCCACCTGAGGGTCCGCGCCGGTGTCGATCGGCTCGGGAAGCCACGGACCGACGTACGCCTCGCGCCGCACCCTGGCCGACTGGGCCGTGTTGATCGCGAGACGCGTGGCCACGGTGGTGAGGAAGGCGACCGGCTCGACGACGTTCGTACGGTCGGCGTTCTGCCACCGCACCCACGTGTCCTGACACACGTCCTCGGCCTCCACCGCGCTGCCGAGCATGCGGTAGGCGATACCGAAGAGCCGAGGACGCGCCGCGACGAACTGCTTCGTCGCTGTGTCGAGAGGGCTGACGTCGTGCCCGGCGTCCATCGGTGTCCTTTCCGGTCCGAAGATCGATCATGCTACCGAACACTTGCCGCGGGCTGAAGAACGTGTGCGCGTTGCGACCCGCCCAACGACCCGCCGAACGACTCGGCCCAACCGGTGCGGTCAGCCGGCCAGGCCGCCCGTAGCGAGTCGGTCACTCATGTCGCGTACCAGCCCCTTGCCCGTACCGTCGGCTGTGGCGAGCAGCGTTTCGAAGGCCCTGAGACGACGGAACGTCTCGGCGTACACGGTCTGCTTCTCCAGCGGGAGCTGGAGCACCTGGAGACGCCGGATGTCGACTCTGGACGAGCTGGAGGCATGGGTGCCTGCCTGCCGTCCGTTGGAGGGCGCGCGCAGACAGCCGGCGAGGAAGTGGGCGTCCAGCTTCGCCGTATCCACCTCCAGGGTGTAGAGCTGCGCGCCCAGGGCCATCGGTGGTCCTTCGTGGACCCACGCCTTGAAGGCGCGGGTCACTCCGGCGACGACGACGTCTCCCTCTTTCGCGACGGCCTGTGCCGAGTCGGTGGGGAGCAGCCCACTGGGAGTGCCGTCGTGCAGGAGGTCGGCGACGCTGAGGAGCGGCACGACGGACCCACGAGCCGGTCCGGCCGACTCCGGAGGCTGTTGCCCGGCGCGCAGGGTCAGGGCGCCGGCCTTGACGAGATCACCCACCGTCGTCGTGGTCCCCGGAGCACCGGCTTCGAAGCCGAGGGCGGAGAGACGCTGTGCGTGATCGGCCAGATCGGTCAGCATCGCGCCGAAGTCACCCCAGGCGGCGGCGAGTTCCTTCCGGGTGGGCTCGGTCGTCGATGCGGTGTAGCGACCCGGGGTGACGTCGACCTCGTCGTCCAGGAGGTCGAGCAGGGGAATCCTGACGGCACCCTCCGGCGGCTCCTGGCCCACCCGGTCGAGGGTTGCCAGCGCGGTGAGTACGAACGAGCCGAGGCTGCCCCAGTCGGGGCTCGGCTCGCGCGTTCCCGGCCGGGCGAAACGGGTGGCGTCCACCAGGAGGGCGTCCTGGCTCGGCGGTGCCGCGAACCCGTCCGGCGCCGTGCGAAGAACCCACAACTGCAGGGACACGCTGTGCGGTTGGGCGCTGCCGGGAGGCAGGGACACGACGGCCCGGAGCGCGCCGGTACGCAGCAGTGAACCGCGGATACGGCGGCCGGCCCTGCGCGATGCCACAGCCGGGGGGAGGACGACCACCGCGGCCCCACCGGGCTTGAGATGGGCGAGCACATGCTGCACCCAGGCCAGCTCGGGCTCGGTCCGAGGGGGCAGACCGTGCGTCCAGCGCTGGTCGGTGGCGAGTTCTTCGTAGCCCCAGTCACGTTCGTTGAACGGGGGATTGCACAGCGCGATGTCGGCTTTCGTACCGGCGAAGGGGTCGTCCCGCAGTGCGTCGGCGGTGGCGATCCGCGTCCGGATGTCACGGCCCTCCGCGACGAATTCGAGCCGGCCGGCCGCCAACGCGGCCAGCGCAGGGTCCCGTTCGCACGAGAGCAGTTCCAGCCCGGGACCGTCGTACTCCTGCGCGGCTGCGGCGGCCAGGTGTCCGGTGCCGCAGGCCGGATCGAGGAGGGTCAGTCCGCTGCCGCTGCTGCTGCAGCCGTCCCTGTCGCTGCCGCCGTTGCCGTCGGCAGGGGCGAGCCGGACGGCGAGGGCGATGCGGGCCATCAGCGTGGCGAGCTGTGGCGGCGTGGTGCTGAGCTGTCGGACATGGGTTTCCAGCCACCGTTGCAGCAGGAACTCGAAGGTCTCGCGGGGTCCCTCCGCCCGCCCCACCTTCCCCGCTTCGGCCACCAGGTCACGGGCTCGCGCGGAGAGTTCGGGGTGGACGATCCGCGCCCTGGAGGAACGCATCCTGCGGGCGGCCTCGGCGACGGCCAGCCCGGACTCGTTCCTGCTGCCGAGGGCCTCGAAACGCGGCCAGAGCAGTTCCCGGCCGCCGATGTCCTGGAGCTTGCCGTTGTCCCGCAGCCATCCCTCGACCTCCGCGAGCGAGAACTGCGGACTGACGTCGGTGCCCCCGATCCGGGTGGGAAAGGAGTCGTGGCGCCGCCGCCAGTTGCTCACGGCGGCTCGCCCCACACCGGCGATCCGGGCGATCTCGGCCAGGCTGACGGGGATGGCGTCGTGGGCACTCATCGATCGGTCTCCGAGGTACTTGGCGGCTGGGCAGGCCGGCGTCCCCAACGCCGTTCGTGTGGGCAGGCTACTACTGTCATTGACTTTGTTCACAGTGTGCACGTTCCATCGTGATGTGCAGGGAATGTGGAGGTCGGCAGACATGCGGAGTCCCGCGCCAGGAATGATGATCCATGACCGGTATCGGCTGGAGTCGGTGCTCGGCCGAGGAGTGATGGGCCAGGTGTGGAGGGGGCGTGACCTGCCCCTCGACCGTCCTGTCGCGGTGAAGACCGTCGCCACGGATCTGCTGGCCGTGCCGAGCAGCCGGCAAGCGGCGCTGAACCGGTTCGCCAGGGAGACGCGGGCGGCGGCGCGCCTGGACCATGCGAACGTCGCCACGGTCTTCGACGCCTCGGTCACCGACGACACCTGCTGGCTGGTGATGGAACTGATCGACGGCACCACCCTTGAGTACCTTTTCGACCAGCGGGAGAACGGGCGGTTCGACGTCCCTTCGGCGGTCTCCGTCGCCGCTCAGCTGTGCGCGGGACTGTCCGCCGTCCATGCCGCCGACCTGGTCCACCGGGACCTGAAGACCCAGAACGTCATGGTCCGGCGCGACGGCATCGTGAAGATCCTCGACTTCGGCCTCGTCAAGCTGCTGAGCGACACCGACCCGAAACTGACGACGACCGGTGAGGGCGTCGGCAACCTCGTGTGTGCCTCTCCCGAACTGCTGACCGGGAGGGAGAGGCTCGACGGCCGCAGCGACCTGTATGCCGTGGGCTGCCTGCTGCACCACATGCTCACCGGGGAGAGCCCGTTCTCCACGCATCAGCCGGCGCTCCTGGCCTCCCACCATCTCGCCTCATCCCCGCCCCTCGTCGCCGACGCGGGGGTACGCGTGCCTGGGGACCTCCAGGACCTGATCACGGCCTTGCTGGCCAAGCGGCCGGACGATCGACCCTCGTCCGCGGCCGAGGTCTACGCGGTCCTCGGCCCCCACCTGCCGGGGCCGGATTCCCGACTGGCCGTCAGACGCGTCCCACCCGAGGACCCACGCCGCCCCTTCCTGGTTCCGCAGGGCCCGATACCCCTGTGAACAGGGTCGCGGTGCCCCTCCGATCCGCCCCGGCCGTCGCAGCTCGCACCTGTGTGGTCACATGCGGTGCCGGAGCGTTGTGACCGGTGACAGAATGCCCCCGTCGGCCGGGGTGCCGTGACGCTCCCGGGAGGCGGCGGGCGCGGCGGGGGCCGGCACTGAGGATCGGGGCGCGATGCGGCGGAGCCTTGGACGGTACGAGCTGACGCACGAACTGGGCCGGGGCGGCATGGGTGTCGTCTGGGCGGCCCACGACCGCGACCACGGCCGCGAGGTGGCGGTCAAGCTGCTGGCGACCCGCGACCGCGGTGTCGAACTCAGCATGCTGGAACGCCGGTTCCTGCGTGAGATCCGTCTGACCGGCCGGCTGCGGCATCCGGGTGTCCCCGCCGTCCACGACCACGGCAACCACGAGGGCGAGCTGTATCTGGTCATGGATCTCGTCCCGGGCCGCGCCCTGGACACCGTCCTCAAGAACGACGGCCCCCTGGACATCGAGCAGGCGGCGGACGTGGCCCGCCGCGTGTCCGAGGTGCTGGCCTACGCCCACGGACAGGGAGTTGTGCACCGCGACCTGAAACCGTCGAACCTGATGATGACTCCCGAGGGGGAGGTCAAGGTCCTGGACTTCGGGGTCGCCGCCGCTCTGGAGCCCCAGTCCGGCGAGACCCGTTTCACCGCGTCCAACGCCACCCCCGGCACGGTCGTCTACATGGCGCCGGAACAGGCCATCGGCCGGACCGTGCCCGCGAGCGACCTTTACTCGCTGGGCTGTGTTCTGTACGAACTGCTCACCGGGGCACCCCCGTTCACCGACGCCAGCCCCTTCATGCTGTACCACCGGCACGCCAACGAACCCGTTCCGCCGCTCGCCGACCGTCGCTCCGGCGTACCGCCGGGCTTACAGGCGCTGATCGAGCGACTGTTGGCGAAGAAGCCCGAGGACCGGCCCGCCTCCGCCGAGGAGGTGGCCGTCCTGCTCGCCGCCTGGGTGCCCCGGCCGGCTCCCGGCACCGGGACCACGCCGGATCACCCGCGACTGGCCGAACTGGCCGCGCTGCGCCGGGCAGGACATCCCGCCCGAGCTCTGGAGGAGTACCGCGAACTGATGGCCGCCCCGGGCCTCGACCTCGCGGGCACGCTCGCCGCCCGCGCCGGAGCCGCCCTGTGCGCGGGGGCGCTCGGCCGCACCCGCGAGGCCCTGGACGAGCTGAAGTCCGTCCTGGCCGAACAGCGCAACCTGCTCGGACCGGGGCACCCCGCTGTGCTGGACACCCGCTACGAGATCGCCGTCCTGCTGATCCGCGCCGGTGAACGGCACGCCGCCAAGGAGCTGTTGCGCCGCTTGGCGGACGAGGAGGAGGCGGTCCTGCCCGAGTACGAGTACGACCCGGAGTCCAAGTCCAAGTCCGGCGCCGAGCACGGACTTGGGCGGAGCCGGAAGCTGCTGGAGCGGTTGCGTCGCATGGGCTGAGGGTCGCTGACGAAACGTCACAAACATTTGTGTGATCTCTGTTTACAGGAAATGTCTCGTGTTAATGTGCCGTCAGGTCGTTCGGCTGGGGGAGACAGGCCACTGTCTACGGACGACGACAGATGAACACCGAGGGGACAGCGCCCATGACGTCTGCAGCTCAGCGTGAGACCGAGCGGACGGGGGCGGAGCAACTCCCCGAGGAAGGCAATCTCGTCGAGGTGCGTGGCCAGTCGTGGGTGGTCGCCCGCGTCGAACCGTCCTCGCCGTCCCCGGCATCCCCGGCGTCCTTGCCGTCCTCGGGCGCACGGGGCGGCGAGGGGAACCGCCGCCCGGTCACCCTGATCCACCTGCAGTCCGTCGCCGACGGCCGCTTCGGCGACACCCTCTCCGTCATCTGGGAGGTCGAGCCCGGCCGCCGCGTCCTGCCCGCCGGCTCCCTTCCCGACGCCTCAACCGGCTCCTACGACTCCCCGAATCGCCTGGCCGCATTCCTGGACGCCGTCCGCTGGTCCGCCGTCGCCTCCGCCGACGCCAAAACCCTCCAGGCGCCGTTCCGTTCCGGCGTCGCCGTCGAGCCGTACCAGCTGGAGCCGGTCTCCCGCGCCGTCGGCGCGCCCCGCGTCAACCTGCTCCTCGCCGACGACGTCGGCCTCGGCAAGACCATCGAGGCCGGCCTCGTCGTCCAGGAGCTGATGCTGCGCGGCCGGGCCCGCCGCACCATGGTCGTCTGCCCGGCCGGCCTGACCCTCAAGTGGCGCGACGAGATGACCGAGAAGTTCGGCCTGGAGTTCACCATCGTCGACTCCGAGCACTGCGCCCGCCTGCGCCGCACCCATGGCACAGCGGCAAATCCCTTCCGCGTCCACCCGCTCACCATCGTCTCCCTGCCCTGGCTGCGCGGTCAGAAGGCCCAGCGTCTCCTCGACGAGGTCATCGGAGGCGCCGAGGAGAGCACCGACGGCGAGCACAAGCGCTTCTTCGACCTGCTCGTCCTCGACGAGGCCCACCACGTCGCACCCGCCGCGCCCAAGCAGGTGTACGCGGTCGACTCCCAGCAGACGAAGCTGATACGCCGCCTCGTCCCGCACTTCGAGCACCGCCTCTTCCTCTCCGCCACCCCGCACAACGGCTACCCCGAGTCGTACACGGCCCTCCTCGAACTCATCGACGACCAGCGTTTCGCGCGCGGTGTCGACCCCGACAAGGAAGCGCTCAAGGACACCGTCGTACGACGCCTCAAGGTGAGCGTCACCAACGCCGACGGCACGCCCCGCTTCCGTACCCGCAGGACCCGCGAGCTCTCCGTCGACTACACGCAACAGGAGCGCACGATCCACGAGTTGCTCGGCTCGTTCGCCGCGCTGCGCCGCACCAAGCTGACGCCGAAGGCCCGTGGCGGACGCCGCGCCGCCGACCTGGTGACGCTGCTCCTGAAGAAGCGTCTGTTCTCCTCCCCGGCCGCCTTCCTGCACACCGTCCAGGTCTACCTCTCCCACCTGGACGACACCGGTCCCGAGCGCGGCCGTACGGCAGCCGCCGAAGTCCCCGAGTGGCTGGAGGAGTTCGCGGACCTGGTCGCCGACCTCGACGACACCGGCCTGGTCGACGCGGAGGACGACGCGCTGACCCGCTCCACCTCGCTCACCCCGGCGGAGGACGGCCAGGAACTCGAACTGCTCCAGGAGATGGAGCGCTGGGCCCTCACCCACGAAGCGGCCCCGGACTCGAAGGCCGAAACGTTCATTCAGGAACTGACACGAATATGCCGTACGCCTGACGGCAAGCGCTGGACCGACCAACGGGTCGTGGTCTTCACCGAGTACCGCGACACCCAGAAGTGGCTCCACGACCTCCTCCAGCAGGAGCAACTCACCGACGGCGGCCGGGTGGAGCGCCTGCACGGAGGTCTGCCGGCCGAGGAACGCGAGCGCATACGCCTCGGCTTCCAGGCCGACCCGTCCCGCCCCGAGGGCAAGGTCCGCATCCTGCTGGCGACCGATGCCGCGGGTGAAGGCATCGACCTCCAGAACCACTGCCACCGCCTGATCAACTACGACATACCCTTCAACCCCAACAAGCTCGAACAGCGCATCGGCCGTATCGACCGTTGGGGCCAGCAGCAGGATCCGGAGATCGCCCACTTCATCGGCTCCGGCTGGCAGCAGGCGCAGGCCGGCTCGTACGAGGCCGACCTGGAGTTCCTCTCCCGCGTCGCCAAGAAGGTCGCCCGCATGGAGCGCGACCTCGGCTCCGTCAATGCCGTCCTCGCCGACGCCGTACAGCGCCGTATGACCGGCGACACGGCGCACGTCGACATCGAGAACGCCAAGCCGAAGCCGATCAAGGGCCGCCGCACGGGCGGCGAGGTCGCACCCGAGCAGAACGTCACCGCGCAGACCAAGCGGCTCGCCGACCAGTACGACGAGACGGTGACCGCGCTCGGCCTCACGCCGGCGAACGTCAAGCGCGTCGTCGAGACGGCCCTCGCCCTGGACCACCAACCGCCGCTCCTGCCCGCCACGTTCGGCGCCGAGAGCTTCCAACCGGGCGACCTCTTCGACGTACAGCCGCTCTCCGGAAGCTGGGAGCGCGCGACCCGCGGCCTCGCGCACAAGCTCCGCGAGGGCGAGCAGCGCCCGCTCACCTTCTCCCCGCAAGTGTCCGCGCAGGCCAGGGACGACGTCGTCCTTGCCCACCTCAAGCACCCGCTCGTCGCGCTCTCCACGCGCCTGCTGACGGCCGCCGTCTGGAACGCCGACACGGTGGGCCTGAGCCGTGTCACCGCCGTCGTCTCCGACGACCCCGCCGTCACGACGACGCTCGTCTCCGCGTACGCCCGCTACGTCCTCGTCGGCACCGACGGCACCCGTCTGCACGAGGAAGTCCTGTACGCGGGCGGCTGGTTCGGCGACACGGGCCGCTTCCGCCGCTGGGAGTCGGTCGGCGAACAGGGCCGCGTCCTGTCCCAGGCCCTCACCGAGGGTACGGAGGCGGCCCCGCACCTCCGACAGGAACTCACCGAGTCCTGGCCGAGGCTCCGCGACCCGCTCTACCGCTCCCTGGAGGCCCGCGCCGGCGAACTCGGCCGCCGGCTGGAGAGCCGCCTCGCCGACCGCCGGACCGAGGAGGAGCGCCGCATCACCGGCACCCTCGACCGCTTCGAGGCCACCCTGCGCGCCAAGCTCAAGGAAGAGGGCGACGGGGAGGGCGAACAGCTCGCCCTGCTCACCGCCCATGAACTGACGGGCCACGAACGCCGCCAGTTCGAGGACGACCGCCGCCGCTGGCAGGAACGCCTCGAAGGCCTCCCCGCCGAACGCGAGCGCGAACTCGCCGCCATCGCCGCCCGCTACCGCGAGCCACTCTCCCACCTCTTCCCCGCCGCCGTCGTCTTCGTGATCCCCGCAAAGGAAGCCCGCCGATGAGCCCCCGCCGCCCCATGAGCCGTGGAATAGCCGCCGCCAAGGCCCAGGCCGTGGACGGCCGTCGGCAGCACCAGGAGTGGCTCGACCTCACCGAGGTCTCCGGCCCCTTCCTGACCATGCCCGTTCTGCTGCGCGCCTGGCCCCAGCTCGACCCCCTGGAGAAGGACGAGCGGGCCAGGCTCCGCGCCCGGCACGCCGACTGGCAGACCGACACCGTCGCCGGGCGCGACGAGTGGGTGGCCTACGTCCTGGGCCGCCTGCTCGGCTGGGACGACGCGCTGACGTTGCGCCAGGGAGACTCCGAGCACCACGGCCTGGACCGCCTGACCCTGCGGGTCGCGGAGCACAGCACCGAGGTGCGCCCCGACTTCGCGCTGGTCGAACCGGGAGCGGACCTCGCCGCCGAACCCGATGCGGAATCCGCCGCCAAGCGCGTACAACTGCTCGGCATCACGGTCCCGGCCGGCACGGCACCCACCGCCCGCGCGGGCGGTGGCGGCGACTGGGCCGCGGCCCCCGCCGACCGCCTGGCCCGCCTCCTGCGCCACCACGGAGTACCGCTCGGCCTGGTCACCGACGGCCGCTGGTGGTGCCTGGTCTGGGCCCCGCTCGGCGGCGTCACGACCACGGCCGTCCTCGACACCATCGGCTGGAACGAGGCGGCCGAACGGAACGTGGTCCGAGCGTTCGTGTCCCTTCTCCGCCGCCGCCGCTTCTTCGAGTACGACGACGCCGAGACGCTGATCGGGCTGCTGAAGGCCGGCCTGGCGGCGGGCGAGGACGTTACCGAGGCGCTGGGCGTCCAGGTCCGCCAGGCGGTCGAACTCCTCGTGGACGCCATAGGGCGGGCGGACGTACGCGGAGTCGACAACGGCGCGCCGGGCCTGCACGCGTCGGGCGTGAGCGCGGGTGACGTCTACCGGGGCGCGGTGGCGGTCATGATGCGCATCGTCTTCCTCCTCTTCGCGGAGGAACGGGGCCTGCTCCCGGCGGACAACGAGGTGTACGCCCGCTCGTACTCGGCGCGATTCCTGCGCGACGAGCTGAAGACACGGGCGGACGAGGAGGGCGAGACGTCACTGGAACACACGACGTCGGCGTGGCACCGCCTGATAGCCCTTTTCCACGCGGTGCACGGGGGAGTGGACCACCCGGCTTCGGGCTTCCACCTCCCCGCCTACGACGGCTCGATCTTCGACCCCGACACATACCCGTGGCTGGAGCGCACCACCCCACTCCTCCCGATCGACGACCGGGCGGTGCTCCACATGCTCCAGGCCGTGCAGGAGGTCCGCGTCGGCAAGGGCAAGGACCGTGAGGTCCGCACGCTCAGCTTCCGCGCGCTGCACGTCGAGCAGATCGGTTACGTCTACGAGGGCTTGCTGTCCTTCGACGGACGCCGGGCAACCGAGCACATGGTGGGGCTGATCGGCCCGGAGGGCCTGGAACACGAGGTGCCGCTGAGGGAGTTGGAGTCGCTGGCGGCGAAGTCGGCCGGCTCACTGCCGAACCTGGCCAAGTCGATCCACGAGAAGTGGAAGGACCCCAAGCCCCCGGCGACGGCAGGCCAGCTGGAGAAGAAGCTGGCGCCGCTGGGCACGGAGAACACGGCGGAGGCAAGGCGCCGCCTGAACGCGGTCACGAAGGAACCGGGCCTCACGGACCGGCTGCTGCCGTTCGTAGGCATCCTGCGAGACGACCTGCGCGGCCTGCCGACAGTCATCCCGAACGGCGCGCTGTACGTGACTGAGTCCTCTCTGAGGAAGATCACGGGGACGCACTACACGCCCCGTTTCCTGGCGGAGGAGGTAGTCCTCCACGCCCTGGAGCCGTTGGTCTACGAGCCGGGCCCGCTCCAGACGGCGGACACGGGGGAGTGGCGCCTGAAGTCGAGGAATCAGATACTCGGCCTGAAGGTCGCGGACATCGCGGTGGGCTCGGCGGCGTTCCTGGTGGCAGCGTGCCGTTATTTGGGTGACCGTCTCATCGAGGCCTGGGAGTCGGAGGGCCGCGCGGACGCGATGGCGTACCGGGCGGGGCGAGCCGTGGACGCGGTCACTTCGGCGGACGCGGAGCAGGACCCGGTGGTGGTCGAGGCCCGCCGCCAGATCATCGAGCACTGTCTGTACGGGGTGGACATCAACCCGATGGCCGTGGAGATGGCCAAGCTGTCGCTGTGGCTGGTGTCGATGGACCCGGGGCGCCCGTTCACGTTCCTGGACGACCGGTTGGTGGTGGGGGACTCGCTGCTGGGTGTGCACAACATGGAGCAGATCCAGTCCGTGCACATGAAGCCCGGTCAGCAGGCTGACATCTTGGCGGAGCAGGCCCGGCAGTTGGTGGACCAGCTGACGCGGGAGCGGTTGGCCATCACGGCCATCAAGGGTGTCGACCTGCCGGCGCTTCAGCAGAAGCGGCAACGGTTGGAAGAGGTCAACCGTCACTCGCGGCGCCTGCGGTTGGTGGGTGACCTGATCGTGGGGGCGGCGCTGGCCACTTGCGCTTCGGGGCGGGTTCCTTGGTATGAGGAGGAGGGCGGGGAGCGGGTTCGGGATCTGTTCCCCCGGGCTGCGTGGATCGTGCAGCGGATCATGGAGGACGGGGTCGAGGACGACTCCGAGGTGGTGCGGGCGGCTCGGGCTACGGCGGAGGAGTGGCTGAGGGCGGAGTTGCCGGAGGGGGGAGTGGAACGGCGGCCTGTGCATTGGCCGTTGGTTTTTCCGGAGGTATTTACGCGGCGGGGCGGTTTTGATGCGCTTGTAGGAAATCCTCCATTCCTGGGTGGGAAGAAAATCACCGGCGCGCTGGGAGAGAGTTACCGAGAGTACATCGTGGAATTTCTTGCCTCTCGCAGGCGTGGGAGTGCTGATCTTGTGGCCTATTTTGAGCTTCGGGCGCACAAGCTACTGAATATATCTGGACAGACTGGGTTGATTGCTACGAATACTCTGGCCCAGGGTGATTCGCGTGAAGTCGGCCTGGATCAGATCGCTGCGTCTGGTGTAACGATTCGCAGAGCCGTGAAAAGTGCTCCTTGGCCATCTGCTTCGGCAGTGCTTGAATACTGCGCAGTATGGACCACTAAGCGCGGTATCGAGGAGGGAGCTTCGGTTGTGCTTGGGAGGGAAACGGTACTGAACGGTATCTCAACATCCCTGAATCCGGCGACTCGGGAATCATCGTGGGCAGAAGTTCTTGATCGAAATGGCGGCCAGTCGTTTATTGGCTCTTATGTTCTAGGTCTTGGGTTCACTGTTGCAGAAAGTGAGGCGAGGCAATGGATCGCTGAAGACAGGCGCTACTCGGAAGTCCTCTTTCCGTACCTTAATGGTCAGGACATCAACGGGCACCCAGAACACTCGGCCGAACGCTGGGTGATCAACTTTCATGACTGGTCGGAGTCGAAAGCTGCGGAGTATCCCCGGGCTTTTGGGAAGATCGTGAATGACGTAAAGCCTGAGAGGCAGAAGCGGACGAAGAGCGGGGATTTCGCCCTTCGTAAACCGCTGCCGCAGCGCTATTGGCATTACGCGGACAAGCGTCCCGGAATGGTGAGAGTACTTGCATCTCTGGATCGCTGCATCGTGATCACCATCGTCAGCAAGGCTGTGATGCCTGTGATGGTGCCGACGGGAGCTGTGTTGACGCACAGGCTAAGCGTCTTTGCGTCAAGCGATATGGCCATGCTTGCTGTTCTCAGTAGCTCGCTGCATTTCTGGTGGACTCTTGATCGCACATCGACGCTAGAGACAAGAGTAAACTACAGCCCGACTGACGTTTTCGAAACACTTTCCCTTCCTGATATGTCCAGTCGGCTCAGGAATGCTGGAATGCGCCTGGATGCCTTTCGTCGGCGCGTTATGATGGCCCGTGGTGCGGGCCTAACTGACACCTACAACCTCGTGCATGATCCTGAATGCAATAGTGAGGACATAGTTGAATTGCGGCGGATTCATGAGGAAATTGATAAAGCTGTTGTTGAGGCGTACGGCTGGTGCGACCTCTTGGATGAGTGTCAAGGGATCCCACCCGTAGACCCAACTCACGAATCGGTCTCCCTTGGCCACGGATTTCATGAGACAGACCAGGGTATCCGCTACACCATCGGCCTTCTTGCCCGAACTGAGATCATTGACCGCCTGCGCCAGCTGAACCACCAGGCGTATACCGACGAGGTTCACCTCGGTCTGCACAAGGGCGTAACGGAGAAGAAGGCGAGGGAGAAGCACCCCGACCTGCCCCCGCCGTCGCCCGAAGCTATCCGGCAGCGCAAGGAGCAACTAGCTACCCGAGGTGGGTCGGATTTCGGCGAGGGCGCTGAGGGCGCCCTCTTCTGAGCCGTAAGCATGACAACGGACTCGCTCCTGTCACCCCAAGTGACGCGAGCGAGCCCGTTGTTCCACTCATAGGCTGTGCTCGGCCCTACTCCACTGCGAGCGCCACGAAGGCCGCCCACTCGCCTCGGCGGACCCGCAGTATGGGCCCGCCTCCCAGGGCCTTCGAGTCCCGTATGAATACGGCGTCCAGGTCTGCGGCTACCTCCACGCAGTCGCCACCGTTTGTGCCGCTGTAGCTGCTCTTGAACCNNGTTCATGATCCCCTGGGCCTCGATGGCCACGAGTTGTTGGTGCTCACGGGTTTCCAACAGGACCATCTGGCCGTTGACTCCACTGTGCGCGGCCCGCTGGGTCGGCATCACCTGGATCTCTACGTTCCGCATGCGGGTGCAGTCCCGTAGCCGCGCGAGCTGTTCCTTCATTACGTCTCTTCCACCCACCAGTCGGCGAAGGGAGCCCTCTTCGAGGACGAACGAAAACACGACGCACGGGTTCTTGCGCGTCAGGAGGGACTGCCGTGCGAGTCGAGCACTGAGGTGGTGCTCAATGACCTCTTCTTCG
>NZ_LIPP01000204.1 GCF_001418335.1 Streptomyces aurantiacus
CACCTCCCGAGCCCCCGCCTCCGACGCCCTCATCGACGCCATGCGCCGGGACTTCGGCCTGACGAAGGCCGGGGCCGAAGCACGTCTCGCCGCCGAGAAGACGGCGACCGCCGCCGAACCGAAGGCCCGGCGCGCGGCGGGAGCCGCGTACGGGGGCTCCTGGTTCGACGCCGGGAGCGGGAAGTTGACCGTCGCCGTCAAGACCGGCGCCTCCCCCGCCACCCTCGACTCGGTACGCGAGACCGGGGCGGCCGTCCGCACCGTCAAGTACAGCGCACGACAGCTCGACGCGGCCAAGACACGCATCGACAAGCTGAAGGCGCCGGAGGGAGTCAGCAACTGGTACGTCGACGCCGAGTCCAGCTCGGTCGTCGTGGGCGTCGTGGCGGCACAGCGCGCTGACAACGATGTCCGCGCCTTCCTCGCGCGGGCCAGGTCCACCGGGCCCGTCACCGTCGAGGAGACCACCGCGGCGCCCGAGACCTTCGCGGCCGGAACGGTCGGCGGCGACCCCTTCTACACCGGCAACGTCCGCTGTTCCATCGGCTTCTCGGTGCACGGCGGCTTCGTCACCGCCGGGCACTGCGGTGGGGCCGGACAAGGCGTCAGCGGCTGGGACCGCTCGTACATAGGCAACATCCAGGGCTCGTCGTTCCCGGACAACGACTACGCCTGGGTCAACGTCGGCAGTGGCTGGTGGACGGTTCCCGTCGTACTCGGCTGGGGCACCGTCTCCGACCAGCTCGTGCGCGGCTCCAACGAGGCACCGGTCGGCGCCTCCATCTGCCGGTCCGGATCGACCACGCACTGGCACTGCGGCAACGTGCTGGCCAAGAACGAGACCGTCAACTACAGCCAGGGCGCCGTGCACCAGATGACCAAGACCAGCGTCTGCGCGGAGCCGGGCGACTCGGGCGGCTCCTTCATCAGCGGTGACCAGGCGCAGGGCGTCACGTCGGGCGGCTGGGGCAACTGCTCCACCGGCGGCGAGACGTGGTACCAGCCGATCAACGAGATCCTCAACCGGTACGGGTTGACGTTGCACACGGCCTGACATCGGGGCATCCCCGCGGGATGGGCTCCGCCGCCGTGAGGTGGCGGGGCCCGTCCCGCCTTGTCCGGGTCCGGACCCGGGTCCGGCTCCGTGTCCGGGTCCGGGTGGGCCTCGCGCTCCGCACGGGGCGATGTCGGGTGCGGGTCACAGGGGGCTGAGCGCGCAGTTCCCCGCGTCCCTTGCGGGGCACGGGTGTTCGGCGCCCTGGATTCACCGCCCGTTCATCGGGGCTGCCGCTCGTGTCGGTTCGCCCCGTATCCCGACGGCCTACGCTCGGCGACACTTCGCGGGGCCGGCTCCTCGGTAGGCGGCCGGCCCCGCTGTCCGTCCACACGGAAGGTTCCCTGGCACATGGTCCTCAGATCCACCGCCGTGACGCGGAGGTTCGGCAGGAGAGCCGCCGCTCTCGCGCTGACCACCGCGCTCGCCGCCGCACTGCCCGGCCCGATCTCGTCCGCGACCTCCACCTCAGGCGCGCCGGACCGTCCCACCGCGTACGTCGACCCGCTCATCGGCACCGCGAACGGAGGCAACACCTACCCCGGTGCCACCCTCCCGTACGGCATGATCGGCTGGTCGCCGACCAGTACCAGGGGCGACCAGACCAGCACCGGCGCGGCCAACGGCTACGAGTACGGCGCGACCCGGCTGCGCGGGCTGAGCCTCACCCACGTCAACGGCGCGGGCTGCAACCCGGGCGCCGCGGGCGACGTACCGATCATGCCGTTCGTCGGGGACGTCACCTCGTCCCCCTCGGCGGACACCAAGGACGCCGTCTACGCGGCGAACTTCTCACACGCCGACGAGCGGGCCGTGCCGGGCCGCTACTCCGTGGGGCTCGACTCCGGCGCCCGCGCCGACCTCGCGGTGTCCCGCCGGGCCGGCGTCGCCGACTTCACGTTCCCCGCCGACAAGCCCGCCAACCTGCTCTTCCGGGTCTCCAACTCCCTCAACGGCAGCGAGGACGCCCAGGTCTCGATCGACCGGGCGAACCGCAAGGTGACCGGCTCCGTGCTGACCGGCGCGTTCTGTGGCCGGCGTGCCAACGGCGGTACCAACAACCGCAAGAGCTACTACCGGCTCTACTTCACCGCCTCGTTCGACCGCGCCTTCTCGACCACGGGTACGTGGAAGGACGGCACCCTCTCCCCGGGCGCCACCACGGGCACAGGCGGCGAGGGATACGCCACGGGCGCCGACCGCGCGGGCCGCGGTTCGGGCGGCTGGGTCGGCTTCGACACCGGTTCCGACAACGATGTCCACATGCGGCTCGGCATCTCGTACGTGAGCCAGGCGGGAGCCGAGGCCAATCTCCGCGAGGAGATCAGGCCGCGGGCGAGCGTCGACCAGGTGGCCGCCGCCGGCAGCCGGGCCTGGGACAGCGAACTGCGTTCCGTGCACGTCGGCGGCGGCAGTACCGCACAGCTCACCGCCTTCTACACCGCGCTCTACCACTCGCTCATGCAGCCCAACCTGGTCAGCGACACCGACGGCCGCTATCCGGGCATGGACGGCAAGCCGCACCGCCTCGCGCGCGGGCAGGGGGCGCAGTACAGCAACTTCTCCGGCTGGGACCAGTACCGGGCACAGATACAACTGCTCGCCCTGCTCAAACCGCGGATCGCCGGGGACTTCGCCCAGTCCCTCTACAACTTCGCGCAGCAGAACGGCGGGGTCTGGGACCGCTGGGTGCACATCAACGGCCCGACCCATGTGATGACCGGCGACCCCACGGCGGCCACGCTCGCCACCTTCTACGCCATGGGTGTACGCAACTTCGACTACCGCGGCGCCTTCGACTCCCTGGCCCGCCAGGCCACCGTGCCGCACCCCGACGGGCTCTCGGACGCCGGCTGTCCCGGCCAGTGCACCGGCCAACGGCCCAATCTCGCCCAGTACATGACCTCCGGGTACGCCGCGCAGGACGTCTGCCACTGCTGGGGCGGTGCCGCCGAGACCCTGGAGGACGCGGTCGCCGACGACGCGCTCGGCCGCTGGGCGAAGCTCCTCGGCCTCGACGAGCAGGCGGCCTCCTTCGCCGAGCGCGGCGGCTGGTGGCGCAACGTCTTCAACCCGCAGGCCACGAACGGAGCGGGCACCGACGGCTACATCCAGGCCCGCAACCTGGACGGATCGTGGGTCACGCCGTTCAGCCCCGGCAGCGACCGCGGGTTCGCCCAGGGCACGAGTGCCACGTACACGTGGATGGTGCCGCAGGACGTCCAGGGCCTCGCCGAGGCGATGGGCGGACGGGAGAAGGCCGCCGGCCGGCTCGACGACTTCTTCCACAAGGCCGACGGCTCCTGGTCGGTGAAGGGCGGCGACGCGCTGCGCTACGACCCGACCAACGAGCCCGGAATCCACGCCCCCTGGTTGTACAACGCGCTGGGCCAGCCGTGGAAGACGCAGGCGACCGTGCGGCAGATCCTCGACACCGTCTACGGCACGGGCCCTGCGGGACTGCCCGGCAACGACGACCTCGGCACCATGTCCGCCTGGTACGTCTTCTCGGCTCTCGGCGTCTACCCGCAGACCCCGGGCACCGCCAACCTGCTGCTCGGCGCGCCGCTGTTCCCGCACGCCGTGATCGACCGGCCCGGCCGCACCGACATCGTCATCGACGCGCCCCTTGCGGACGCCGGGCATCCGTACGTCGACGCGGTCCGTCTCAACGGCCGTACGCACGACAGGTCCTGGACGGACGGCAGCCTCCTGCGGACCGGCGGCACCCTCAGGTTCGGCCTCGCCGCGGAGCCGAACACCCGGTGGGCGACCACACCCGCCGGCCTGCCCCACTGAGACGACCACTGGCACGACCGCCGACACCATGTGGCGTGAAATGAGCGTCGCCCGGAGTCCGTTCGGACTCCGGGCGACGCCCCTCCCGCGGCTCTCAGACCCGGCGCCACCGGGCCATGGCGAACGAGAACACCCCGAACAGCATCAGACCGACCGCGATGAACACCAGCAGCCACGGCCCCACCGGCGTCTCGGTGAACGAACGCAGGGTGTCGTCCATGCCCTTGGCCTTGTCCGCCTCGTAGTCCCAGGCCGCGCGGACCGCGAAGCCCCCGGCGACGGCGAACACCAGACCCCGGGCCACACCGCCGGCGACACCCGTCACGTCGATTGTCCGGCGCACCCGGTGTGACGTCCCACCGAGCCTCAGGTGCTTGCGGTACGTCCGGCGCGCGGCCTGCACCACCATCCAGACACCCGCGCACAGGATCACCACGCCCGCCACCCCGACGAGCCACTGCCCGGCGGGCAGGTCCATGGCCTCGGCCGTCACGTCCCGGGACTTGCCGTCACTCGAACCACTCCCACCGGAACCCGCCGCGAAGGAGAGCACGGAGTAGGCGACGAAGCCGTAGAAGACGGCACGGGCCGCCGACGCCAGCCGCTTCTTCCCCTTGCGGCCGTCGGGGCCCGCCGCGCCGAAGACCGCCTCGGACAGCCGCCAGAGCGCCATGCCGGTCAGTCCGACGCCCAGCGCCCAGAGCACGACCGCTCCGAAGGGCTTGCCCGCGACCTCCTGGAGCGCGCCGCCCTGGTCCGCCTGCTTGCCGCTGCCGCCGAAGGCGATCTGCAGCGCCAGCATGCCCACCAGCAGGTAGATGACACCCCGCGCGGTGAGACCTGCCCGGGCCGCGCCCTCGATCGTCGGGGCGGCCTTTCGTCTCCCCGCCCGGCTGCCTCGCGTCAACGTGCTCGTGTCCATCATCGCCTCCCGTCTCCAGGTGCCCCGGCTCGGCCGTACGACACCCGGCCGGGCTGCCGAGGCGGGCGCCCCCGCTCGGCGCACGTCCTTTTTCGGAGCGAAGCGGGACGATCGAACATACGATGGGCGGGAAACTTGAACGGCGTCGCGCGAGGCCCGCGGGGCGCCGACCGCTCGGGGTGGGAGACGAATGGCACAGGGCACAGAGGCAGCACGGACCGTCATCCTGACCGTGGACGACGACCCGGGAGTCTCGCGTGCCGTGGCCCGTGACCTGCGGCGCCGCTACGGCGAGAGATACCGGATCGTGCGCGCGGAGTCCGGCGAGAGCGCCCTCAACGCCCTGCGCGAGCTGAAGCTGCGTGGTGATCTCGTCGCGGTGATCCTGGCGGACTACCGCATGCCGCAGATGAACGGGATCGAGTTCCTGGAGCAGGCCCTGGACGTGTACCCGAGCGCCCGCCGGGTGCTGCTGACGGCGTACGCGGACACGAACGCGGCGATCGACGCGATCAACGTGGTGGACCTGGACCACTACCTCCTCAAGCCCTGGGACCCGCCCGAGGAGAAGCTCTATCCCGTCCTGGACGACCTGCTGGCCGCCTGGCGGACCTCCGACCACCGGGCCGTCCCGGTCACGAAGGTGGTCGGTCACCGCTGGTCCGCGCGGTCCTCGGACGTACGGGAGTTCCTGGCCCGCAACCAGGTGCCGTACCGCTGGTACTCGTCGGACGAGCCGGAGGGCAAGCGGCTGCTGGCCTGCGCGGGACAGGACGGCCGGCGACTGCCGCTCGTGGTCACCGACGACGGGACGGTGCTGGTCGAGCCCGGCGATCCGGAGCTGGCCGACCGGGTGGGTCTGGCCACGACGCCGACCGCCGAGTTCTACGACCTGGTCGTCATCGGCGGCGGCCCGGCCGGACTCGGCGCGGCCGTGTACGGCGCCTCGGAGGGACTGCGGACCGTCCTGGTGGAGCGCTCCGCGACCGGCGGGCAGGCGGGCCAGAGCTCCCGGATCGAGAACTACCTCGGCTTCCCGGACGGCGTGTCCGGGGGACAGCTCACCGAGCGGGCGCGGCGCCAGGCGTCGAAGTTCGGCGCCGAGATCCTGACCGCCCGCGAGGTGACCGGCCTGGAGGTCACCGGCGCCTCGCGCACCGTGCGGTTCTCGGACGGTTCGGCGATCGCCGCGCACTGCGTGATCCTGGCGACGGGCGTGTCCTACCGGCAGCTGGAGTCGCCGGGCGCGCGGGACCTGACCGGGTGCGGGGTCTTCTACGGGTCGGCGCTGACCGAGGCCCCCGCGTGCCAGGGACACGACGTGTACATCGTCGGCGGGGCGAACTCCGCCGGGCAGGCCGCGATGTACCTGGCCAGAGGCGCGAAGTCGGTCACCCTGCTGGTGCGCGGCTCCTCCCTGGCCGCGTCGATGTCCCACTACCTGATCGAGCAGATCACGGACACGCCGAACATCTCGGTGCGCACGGGGACGGTCGTCGACGCGGTGCACGGCTCCGACCACCTGGAGCAGCTCACCCTGCGCGACCTGGCGAGCGGCCACAGCGAACTCGTCGACGCGCAATGGATGTTCGTGTTCATCGGCGCCGCGCCGCTGACCGACTGGCTGGACGGCACGGTCCTGCGGGACGAGCGCGGGTTCATCGTCGCGGGGCCCGACCTGGCCGCCGGCGGGCAGCCGCCGCCCGACTGGGAGCTGGACCGGCCGCCGTACCACCTGGAGACGAACGTGCCGGGGGTGTTCGTGGCGGGTGACGCCCGCGCGGAGTCCGCCAAGCGTGTCGCCTCCGCCGTCGGAGAGGGAGCCATGGCCGTCATGCTCGTCCACCGGTATCTGGAGCAGTCGTGAGCGGGCGGCCGATGCCGTGCGACATCACGGAACTCAGCACGCTGTTCCTGTTCGAGGAGCTGGACGCCGAGCAGCTGGGGCGGCTGTGCGCCGAGGGCCGGGTGGAGCTGTTCGAACCCGGCTACGTGTACGAGGAGGGGGAGCCCGCCACGTGCTTCTTCGTCCTCCTGGAAGGCACGCTCGTGATGTCGCGGCGGGTCGGCGGCGACGACGTGGAGATCAACCGTACGTCCCAGCGCGGGGTGTACGCGGGGGCCATGCAGGCCTATCTGGGCACCTCGGACGAGGCGCGCTACAAGGGCTCCCTGCGGGTCACCGAGCCCTCGCGGTTCTTCATCCTGCCCTCCGAGACGTTCTCCGCGGTCCTGCGGGAGTGGTTCCCGATGGCCGTGCACCTGCTGGAGGGACTGTTCTTCGGCAGCCAGAACACCCAGCGGACCGTCGGGCAGCGGGAACGGCTCCTGGCGCTCGGCTCGCTGTCCGCGGGGCTGACGCACGAGCTCAACAACCCGGCCGCGGCGGCGGTCCGGGCGACGTCCGCGCTGCGGGAGCGGGTGGCCGGGAT
Organism: Streptomyces aurantiacus; assembly: GCF_001418335.1. GTDB lineage: Bacteria > Actinomycetota > Actinomycetes > Streptomycetales > Streptomycetaceae > Streptomyces > Streptomyces aurantiacus. The sequence continues at coordinate 7,208 of NZ_LIPP01000204.1, forward strand.
GCGGCACAAGCTCGGCATGATCGCGACGGGCTCGTTCGCGCGGGACGCCATGGGGACACTCGTCGAGATCCAGGAACGCACCGCGGACCAGGTCGCCAAGGCCACGCCCCTGAGCCCGCTGGAGGCCTCCGACCGGGAGGACGCGCTGGGCGACTGGTTCGACGACCACGGCATCGCGGGCGGCTGGGAACTCGCGCCGACGTTCGTGCAGGCGGGCCTCGACACCGACTGGCTCGACCAGGTGGCGGCGACCGTGGACGAGGGGACACTCGAAGGCGCGATCAGGTGGCTCAACTACACGGTGGAGACCGAGCTGTTGATGAACGAGATCGAGGACTCCACGACCCGGGTCTCGAATCTCGTGAACGCCGCCAAGCAGTACTCGCAGCTCGACCGGGCGCCCTATCAGGTCGCCGATGTGCACGAACTGCTCGACAGCACCCTGATGATGCTCGCCGGGAAGATCGGCACGGGCGTCCGGATCGTCAAGGACTACGACCGCGCGCTGCCCCGGATCCCCGCCTATCCGGGCGAGTTGAACCAGGTGTGGACGAACCTCATCGACAACGCCGTCTCGGCGATGGGCGGCGAGGGCACGCTGACCGTGCGCACCGCGCTCGAACGGGAACAGCTGCTCGTCGAGTTCCGCGACACGGGGCCCGGGGTGCCCGAGGAGATCCGCGGCCGGATCTTCGACCCGTTCTTCACCACGAAGCCGGTGGGGGAGGGCACCGGGCTCGGCCTCGACATCTCCTGGCGCATCGTCGTGAACAAGCACCACGGGCATCTCCAGGTGCACTCCGTGCCCGGCGACACCCGTTTCCAGGTCTTCCTGCCGCTCACCGCGGCGGAGGCCGACACCCCTCAGGAGACCCACCAGAAAGGTGGAACGTCATGACCCCGTCGGACGGAATCGACCCGAGCGTCCCGCCGAGCGGCACGGGCTGCGTCGAATGCGAGGCCGCGCAGGGGTGGTGGTTCCATCTGCGGCGCTGCGCCCGGTGTGGTCACGTCGGCTGCTGTGACGACTCCCCCGGCAAGCACGCCACGGCCCATCACCGGAGCACGGGCCACCCCTTCATGCGCAGCTTCGAGCCGGGCGAGGCCTGGTTCTGGAACTTCGAGACGTCCGAGCTGTACGAGTCAGGACCCGACCTCGCCCCACCGCTCAGCCACCCGGCGGACCAGCCCGCGCCGGGACCCGCGGGACGGGTGCCGGCGAACTGGGCGCAGACGCTGAGCTGACGTCGCCCCGCTCCCGCACCGCCCGCACTCGCACTGCCCACTCCCCCATCGCCCGCTCCCACATCGCGCACACCGTCCCCCCGGCCCGCGGGCCGGGGGGCCTGTCAGTGGCGCGTGCCAGGATGGATTCGTGCCGACCACGCCGTTCACCACCCCATTCGCCACGCCGTTCACCACGCCGTTCATCGGACGTGCGGACGAGCTCGCCCGCCTGACCCTGGTGCTGGACCGCACCCGGGCCGGTGAGGCGCGGGCCGTACTGCTCGCGGGGGACGCGGGAGTCGGCAAGACCCGGGTACTGGCCGAGGCCGCGGGCCATGCCGAGCGGACGGGCACGACGGTGGTCACGGGGCACTGTGTCGACCTCGGTGACGTCGGTCTGCCGTATCTGCCGTTCACCGAGATCCTGGGCGTCCTCGCCGGGGACGAGCGGTTCTCCGGCGTGCTGGCCGCGCATCCCGTCGTCGACCGCCTGATCGGTGACGGCGGCGGGGGCGCGCGGGACGCGGGCGGACGTCCGCAGCTGTTCGAGGGCATGGCCGCGCTCCTGGCCGAACTGACCGGGATCGCCCCACTGTTGCTGGTCCTGGAAGACCTGCACTGGGCGGACCAGTCATCCCGCGACCTGCTGCGTTTCCTGCTCAGCCGAGGAATCCTGCAGAACCCCCGGGCACGGCCCCGGGCAGCCGACGTGCACTCCGGCACGGGAGTCACCGGCGGTGCGGGAAACACCGGCGGCACGGGAGGCGCCGGTGCGGCGCTCGGGCAGCGTCTCGCCGTCTTCGCCTCGTACCGCGCCGACGATCTGCACCGCAGACATCCGTTGCGGCCCCTGCTCGCCGAGTTGGTGCGGCTGCCCGCCGTCGAGCGGGTCGAACTGCGGCCGATGCCCGACGGGGAGGTGGCCCGGCTCGTCCGTTCCCAGCGGGCCGCTCCGCTGCCCGACGCCACGGTCCGCCGCATCGTCGAGCGCGCCGAGGGAAACGCCTTCTACGCGGAGGAGTTGCTCGCCGCCACCTCGGAGAGCACGCCCGGGTCCGGGTCCGCCGTGCCCAGCGGGCTGGCCGACGTACTGCTCATCCGTTTCGAGCAACTGCCGCCGACCGCCCAGCAGGTGCTGCGCACGGCGGCGGTCGCCGGGCGCCGCGTCGAGCACGAGCTGCTGCACGACGCCGTCCAACTGCCCGAGGAGGAGCTGGAGTCGGCGCTGCGCGAGGCCGTCGGACGGCAGCTCCTCGTCTCCGGCGAGGGCAACACCTACTCGTTCCGGCACGCCCTGATCCGCGAGGCGGTCTACGCCGACCTGCTGCCGGGTGAGCGGGTGCGGCTGCACGGGGCGTTCGCCCGGGTGCTGGCCGCGCGGGGCCGGCCGGCCGAGAGCGCCGCGGAGCGCGCCCACCACTCGCGCGAGAGCCACGACCTGCCCGACGCGCTGGCGGCCTCGCTGGCGGCGGCCGACCACGCCGGGCGGGTCCGTGCGCCCGCCGAGGAGCTGCGTCACCTGGAAGCGGTCCTCGATCTGTGGTCGGCGGTGTCCCCCGACGCGCGGCCGGACGGCTTCGACACGGTCACCCTGACGCTGCGCGCCTCGGCGGCGGCCGCCCATGCGGGCGACACCCACCGGGCGGTCTCGCTCACCCGGGCCGCGCTCGCGCGCGTGGGCTCGGACGAGGACTCCGAACTGGCCGCCCGGGTCCGCTACACGCTCGCGGGCGACCTCATGCGGATCGACAGCCTGTCCGCCGCGTTCGAGTACAGCAGCGAGGCCCTCGCGATGATCCCGGCCGACCCTCCGTCGCGTACCTGGGTCTGGGCCGCGTCCACCCACGTCATGGCGGCGAGATACGTGGGCGACGACGAGACGGCTCGCCGAGTGGCCCACCAGGCCCTGCGGATCGCGGAGGAACTGGGCATACCCGACGCCCGGGCCGACTTGATGATCTCCCTCGTCGGTCTGGAGGGAGCGGGCCGGACCGTCGCGGCAGGACGGGCCCGGCTTCGGGAGGCCCGCGAGCTGGCCCGGCGCTCGGGGAACACCTCCATCGAGATGCGCGCCCTGTTCAACCTCTCCATCGGCTCGTACGAGTCCGGTGACCTGGACGAATGCCTGAGCTGGCTCTCGGAGGGACTGGAGCGCGCGAGCCGCACCGGGCTGCTCTCCTCGCCCTATCCGCTGGAGATGCGCTACCTGCGCAACCTGGTGCTCTACTCCCTGGGCCAGTGGGACGAATGCGTGCGCGCGGCGGAGACCGACGCCGAGCGGCTGCCGGCCGCGGGCGGCCACGCGACCGGGCCTGCGCTGTCGGTAGCCCTGGCGCGTGGTGACCAGGGTGCGGCCGAGCGGGCGCGGGCCCTCCTCGACGGACCGTTCGACTACATGGCCACACTGGTGGCGGGCATCCTCCTGACCGACGCGGCGGCCCTGCGCCACGATCCCGAGGCGGCCGTCGAGCAGGTCCGTACGACGGTCACGGCTCTCGTCGACGACTCCGGCACGACGCCCGACGTGGCGGTGCGGCTCGCGGCGCTCGCCCTGGCCGCCGTCGCGGACGCGGCCGTGGCCGCCCGCCTGGCCGACGACGAGCAGGGCGTCCGGCGCTGGACGGAGACCGGCGCGGAGCTGGTGGAGACGGCCCGGGTCACGACGGCCGTGGGTGAGAACGGCTTGCCGCAGGGCCGCGAGGGGCTGGCCTGGCTGGCGCGCGCCGAGGCCGAGTGGGCGCGGGCCGGCGCCGGGCCGGACGCCGAGGCCTGGGAGAAGGCTGTCGCGGCGTTCGGCTACGGGGACCTCTACGAGCAGGCGCGCTGTCGGCTCCGGCTCGCGGAGGCCCTGGTGGCGTCGGGGCGTCGCGAAGAGGCCGCCACGCAGGCGCAAGCGGCACACGGCACGGCCGTCCGGCTGGGCGCTGTGCCGTTGCGCGACGACGTGGAGCGGCTGATCCGGCGGGGCCGCCTCGCGGAGACCTCCCCGCCCGCGGACCGGGTCCCCGCGCTGACCGCCCGGGAGAACGACGTCCTGCTGCTCCTCTCGCGTGGCCGCACCAACCGGCAGATCGGCGAGGAACTGTTCATCAGCGGCAAGACGGCGAGCGTGCACGTCTCCAACATCCTGGGGAAGCTGGGCGCCGCGAGCCGTACGGAGGCGGTGGCGATCGCGTACCGCGAGGGGCTGGTCCAGGCGGAGCCGTCCGCTTCCGGCTGACCGGCCTGACCCACAATCCGCACCCTGCGACCCGTGACCTGTGACCCGCGACCGGGCGGGTGCGCCGCCGCGGCTGCGGGCTCCGGCGGATGGCGGTGTCATGGAGACAGGCCCAGGCAGGGCCCGGCCGCCGTTTGTGGCAGGGGCAACCGGTTACACGAGCGGGTGGCGCGCATCCGTACAAGCAAAGGTGGCTGTTCATGACGTCCGGTACGCATCTCGCTCTGACGCTCACTCTCACCGGCGGCACGGCCGCCGACGCGCGGGCTGTCGTCCATACGCTCGAACCCGTCTTCGGATCGGCGGACGCCCTGCCCGGCGACACGGATGCCACGGATGCCACGGATGCCACGGTCTACACGGCGTCCTTCGGCGACGGCGCCCCGGCCGGTGGCGGTGAGACTCCGCCCGCCGCGTCCGGGCTCTCCGCGTCGGGGCTCTCCACGTCCGTGGCCGTCACCCTGCAGGGCAGCCCGGAGGCGGTGCGCCGGGCCGACGAGACACTCTCCGCGGCCTTCACCGTCCACGAGGAGGGGGTGGCCCCGGGCGACCAGGAGCAGGAGCGGGAGCTTCGCCTCGATCCCTGAGCCGTGGCGCCGGCTCACCCGTCGGGCCCAACGGCCTCACCCGCTGAGGCGCAGTGTCCGCATCTGTTCGGCGAGGGGGGCGAGACCGACATCGCGGCGGCGCTCGTCGAGCGTCTGGGGCCGGCGGACCGGATACGGGTGGAAGGTCGCGGGGTCGACCCGCGTCCCGTAGAACTGCGGCTGGCCCAGTTCCACGGCGCAGTGGTCGGCGATGAACGCGTGATGCGGCGGGGGGCAGCGCCCGTCCGCGGCGGCCTGGGCGATCAGGTCGCGGCAGGTGAGCTGGAAGTCGAGATCCCGGGCGTGCAGCAGGATCATCAGGGCCGCCGTCGAAGCGGGCGCCCCGACCAGATCCGCCGCCGGCCACCCATGGCGCCCAACGATCGTCCTGAGCGCCTCGGCGTTGTCCGCGCGGCACTTCACGAGGCGGTGGCGCGCGGCCTGCGTGGGACGGCGGTGCGCTTCCCTCATCGCCCGGTGGTCCTCCTCCACCCGGCGGACCAGTTCACGCGCGAGGGCGGCGGCGAGCGCCGGGAGCACGGCCGGCCGGCCCTCCCGCGTCCCTCGTACCTCCCCGGTCTCCTGTACCTCCTCTGCTTCTCCTACCTCCTCCCCCAGCACCTGCGTCTCCCGTATCCCGCGTATCCCGCGTGTATCCGGTGTCTCGTCGCGCGGGAACCCCGTGCGTCCGTTCCCCCGCGCCGCGGCGTGCGCGAGGTGGGCCGAGCTGCCGGTACCGGTCATGGCACCTCCCGGATGTCCAACGAGAACCACACCCGCTTCCCCGTCTCGCCGGGTTCGGGCGACGCGATGCCCCAGTCGTCGGTCAGCGCGGCCACTATGGCGAGTCCGCGTCCGGACTCCTCCGCCGTGCCGGCCGTGCGGTGGCGCGGCAGATCGGTCGAGCGGTCGGCGACCGTGACGCGTACCTCGTGGTCGGTGCACTCGACGCTGACCGTGACCGTTTCGCCGGGGTCCGGGCTGCCGTGTTTGACGGCGTTGGCGAACAGCTCGTCCGTGGCCAGGACGGCGTTGTCCAGCAGTTCCGCGGGCAACCGGAGGTGCGACAGCTGTTCTGCGACCATGCGGCGCACGCCGGAGGCGCGTGACGGCTGGGCGGGCACCACGCTGCGCAGGAACCTGGACGGTCTCACGCCCGTGGGGAGGACCGGGGTCGCCGGGGCCGTCGCGGAGGTGACGGCTCCGGTCCGGGCGCTCTCACCCGTCCGCGTCCGGGCGGTGGGCGCGTCGAGGTCCGTGCCGTGCGGCAGTGAGGGTGACGGCCGGTGATGGTGGTGCGCACGGGATGCCGTCATCGTGCCTCCTTCGTGTGCAGCACGGGTGGGGGAGGTCTCGGCGGCTGCCCGTGCAGCCAACCCTCCGGACAGGTGGGACGACCAGGGAGTGAGGGGGTTGTCCGGTTGCAGCCGCGTAGTGGTGTGGCATGTATGTTCGATCAGGTGAGAGATGTGAGCGAGAGCCGGGGCGTCGACCGCGGGCAGGGCGTCCGCGACCGGCCCGGGGTGCGCGGCAAGCGTCTGCTGGTCACCGGTGGTACGCGCGGACTGGGCGAGCAGATCGTGCGGCTGCTGGCGGCCGAGGGCGCCCGGGTGGCGACGTGCGCGCGCACGGCAAGTGATCTTGAGGCGCTGCGCGGGTCGCTGAGCGCCGACGACTCCGGGAGGTTGTTCACACAACCCCTGGACGTCACCGAACCCGAGCGGCTGGAGAACTTCGTCGCCGCTTCGGCACAACGTTTCGGCGGCCTCGACGGGGTGGTGGCGTGCGCCGGTGGTTCTCGCGGGCGGAGTCTCGAACTGGCGGACGCCGAGGACTGGGCCGCGACCTGGGAGCTGAACGTCGGACACACCGCGCGGCTGGTGCGGTCCGCGGTCCCGTATCTGCGGACGGCCGGCGGCGGCTCGGTCGTGGTCATCTCGTCCATCTCCGGCTGGAAGCCGGGTCCGAACGCGCAGTACGGAAGCGCGAAGTCCGCCCAGATCCACCTGGCCGCCTCGCTGGCCCGCGAACTCGGGCCTGACGGGATCCGGGTGAACGCCGTCTCGCCGGGGTCGATGCTCATCCCGGGCCGCCGCTGGGACCGCATGCGCACGGAGGAACCGGAGGCCTTCGCCGCCTTCACCCGGGCGGAGCTGCCGAGCGGAGGGCCGGTCGCGCCGCACGAGGTGGCACGTGTCGTGGCGTTCCTGCTGTCCGACTGGTCGAGCGGGATCTCCGGTGCCAACCTGCCCGTCGACCGGGCCCAGAACGCGCCTTCCCCCGACGGCTACTGAACCGTCACGGAGATCCATCAGAAGCCCCCTGAGTCCGCCGTCATGCCACGGCCCCCAGGACAGGGCGGGATTTGTGCTCGAACTCCTGGACCAGCGGCTCGTGGCGGCTGGGCACCAGCCGCTTGCGGAAGTCGCGCAGCGCCTGGACGGAACGCTCGCTGTGCACGGACCCGAGCGTGCTCAGCGCCTCGGTCGCGGTGCCGATGGCCTCGTCGAGCCGGTTCTGCTGCAGATGCGCGGTCGCAAGCACGGAACGGCTGATGGCCTGGCGCCTGCGCCGGCCCTCGTTGGCGACGACGGACTCCCCGGCCGTGCGCTCCGCCTGCGCCCCCAGACCGAGATCCCGGAAACACAGGGCGGATTCGGCCTGCAGATAGTGATGGTCGAGGAACCGGACCCAGGCGGACTCCTGCGCCGCTCCCCGGCTCACGGCCAGTTGCTGCTCCGCCAGGCGAAGGGCCTCGGCCGTCTCACCTGCGCGGTTCTGTGCCGCGTAACCGCGCGCCGACATCGCGTACAGACGCATCAGGCCGAGCGGGCTGCCCGAGCCCTTCGCGGTGGCGATGCCGGCCCTGGCCAGCGCCACTCCCTCGTCCGGGCGGCCGAGGTTGGTGGCCAGGTGGGAGAGGCCGGCCAGGATCTGCCCGCCCAGCACACGGTCCCGGCCCTCCGCGCAGAGTCGCAGCGCCTGGGTCATGTACCGCTGCGCCAGTCCGTACTCCCCCGCGTCGTACGAACTCCAGCCCGCCATCGCGGCCAGGCGGGCCGCGGCGGCGAACAGCAGGCGCTGCTGGTGCGGGGGTGTGCCGCGGCGCTGCAGCATGGGGACGACCTCGGTGCACAGGTAGTGCACGATGCTGGTGCGCACTCCCCCGCCGCCGAAGTGGTTGTCCATCTGGTCGAACATGCCGATCATCGCGTGGACCTGCTCGACGGGACCGCCCGCGGTCACCGGATCGAGACGGGCGGACTCCGGGCTCTCCACCAGCCACAGCAGCCACTCGCGCTGAGGGTTCATCAGGGCGCTCGCGACGAACGGGACCGCGCCCAGGAGGCTGCGGCGTGAGATGTCCGTGGAGCCCAGTTCGGCCAAGGTGTGCAAGGTGTCCGCCAGGTCCTCGCGATAGACGAGCGCCCTGCCCACCACCGGACGCTGCGGGTCGGGCAGGAAACCGAGGTCCGTGGGCGAGACCGGCCGGCCGAGCCGCTCGGACAGGACGGCGGCGATCAACTCGGGTGTGTTCGCCCGCGGTTGCTGTCCGTTCAGCCAGCGGGTGACCGACGCCTTGTCGTAGCTGGACTCCGTGCCCTGTCTGCGGCCCAGTTCGTTGACCCGGAGGGCGAGTGAGGCATAGGAGCAGCCGGCGTCCCCGATGGCCGCGGCCAGCGCCTTGTTGGCCCCGGCGGTACCCCTGCCCGGGTTCCTCGGTTGTCCTTCGGTCACGATGGCCGTCCAGGTCTCGCGTCATGGTGCTGCGGGCTCGCCGGACCCGCCGCGACGCCAATTCCGGTACGGCCGAACGCGATTGCGCCGGCGCCGGCGGACTGTGCGGCAGGTCACTCGATCACTATGATTGCGTACACACTCAACTCGTAACAAGCGTTCTGATAATTTCAGAACGATCCGCACTGCCCTGTCTGTGTCAGCGAGGGCGTGGCACACTGCACGCTGTGACGGCCGTTCCGGGAGGTAGGACGACGTGAGCGACAACCGCTCGGGCGGCAGCGCACCGACCGTCCTGCGGATGGTTCTCGGAAAGCGGCTCCGGCATCTGCGGGAAGAGGCCGGGATCTCTTTCGAGGACGCCGCGCGGGCCATCGAGGTCACGGCTCTGACGGTCCGCCGGATGGAGAAGGCCGAAGTCGGCCTCCGTATCCCCTACGTGAGGGAGTTGCTGCACACCTACGGAGTCGCCCCGTCCGAAGTGGACGACTTCCTCTCGATGGCCAGGGAGGCCAACCAGCCCGGCTGGTGGTACTCGTACCGCGATGTGCTGCCGGAGTGGTTCAGCGCGTACGTGAGCCTGGAGAGCGAAGCCAGCGTCATCCGTCTCTACGAACCCCACTACGTTCCGGGCCTGTTGCAGACGCACGACTACGCGGCCGCGCTGATGCACGTGGGCTTTCCCAACGCGACGAAGGAGGACATCGACCGCCGCGTCGCCCTGCGCCTCAAGCGCCAGGACCTGCTCGCCAAGCCTGAAGCACCGGCCGTCTGGGCCATCCTGGACGAGACCGTGCTGCGCCGCCCGGTGGGCGGGCCCGACGTGATGCGGGCCCAGATCGACCACCTGACCGAGGTTCTGGACATGCCGAAGGTCCGGATCCAGATACTGCGCTTCACGGTGGGCGCGCACCCCGGCGCGTTCGGCCCCTTCCACTACTTCCGCTTCGGCTTCTCCGAACTTCCCGACGTCGTCTACACCGAAAGCCTCGTCGGCTCGGTCTACGTCGACCAACCCGCCGACGTCGTGACGTACCTCGAAGTACTGGACCGGATGTCCGTGCAGGCGGCGCCGGTCGCTCGGACCAGGAGCATCCTGGGCGAACTGCGTAAGGAGTTGTGAGTCATGACCTCCATGGACCCCATCTACAGCGGCATGCCGGCCATCGACCTGGGAACCGAGGGCTGGCACAAGCCCTGGAGCGGCACCAACGGCGGAAGCTGCGTCGAGGCCAAGCGGCTGCCCGACGGGAGCGTGGCCCTGCGGCAGTCCAAGGACCCGGACGGGCCCGCGCTGGTCTACACCCGGGACGAGATGATCTCGTTCCTGGCGGGTGCGAAGTCCGGCGAGGCCGACTTCCTCGTCGCCTGACCCTCGCCGTCCGAACCTCCGCGTCCGACCTCGCGTCTGAGCCTCGACGTCCGAGCCTCACCGCCCGACCCGAGCCGAAGTCCGCGCCGCCGGGGCCCGCCTCGAACGCCGCGCCAGGAATGGGCGTTCCAGTGACTCGCGTGTCGGTGACTCGCGCCCGGACGCCTCCGCCGCCCGCCGTCCCCCGGCGGCACCACCCCACCCGCACAACCGTCCATCACTACGGTCGCACAACCGGACAACCCGCACGCGCACTCCCGCCGTGCGGGTTGTCCGGTCACACTGAGGAAGTCGGCCGTCCTGGAGGGAGTGGTATGCGCACACTCCATGAGGCCGTCGCCCAGTGCCGGACACTGGTCGTCGAGGGCCCCGACGGCATCAACAGGAGCCCGCTCCTCGCCGAGCTGGCCCGCGCGGGATTCACGATCCGGCACTCACGGGGGCGACTGCACCACGTGGACCCGACCCGTCCGTACCGCGAACTCCTCGCCGCTCCCGGCCCGCTGGCCCTCGACGGCACCGTCATCCACGAACTCGTCTACGGGCCGCTGCGCCGCGGACACTCCCGGGTGACCTGGATAGGCGCTCGACTTCGCCGAGGCCGTCGCCGAACGGCAGGGCGCGCTCCTCCATCTGACGGACTCGGGACGCAAGGCGGACTCGGAGCGCGAGGCGGACACCGGGCACGAGGCGGACACCGAGAGCGCAGAGGCGGCCGCCGCCTACGACCGCGCATTCCGCACCCTCGCCCAGCATGTCCCCGTCGTCGTACTCGACGCCCGCAATCCCGGTCCCCCCATCCGTGCACCCAACGCGCCCGCCTTCCAACTGGGGCGATACGCACGGAAGTTGACGGTAAGTTGGTGACAGACCGAGGACGCACGGCAGGAGATCCCCCATGACAGACGGCCGGCCCACCCCCGACCAGGACCCGTTGTCCAAGATCGATACCACGGTGCCGCATTCGGCCCGCATCTGGAACTACTGGATGGGCGGCAAGGACAACTACGAGGTCGACCGCGAGGCGGGCGACGCCTACCGCCAGATCGCGCCGAACATCGAGACGATGGCCCGCGCCTCCCGCGGATATCTGATCCGTACCGTGACGTTCGTCGCCGGTGAGCTGGGCATCCGCCAGTTCCTGGACATCGGTACCGGTCTTCCCACGTACGACAACACCCATCAGGTCGCCCAGCGCCTGGCGCCGAAGTCCCGGATCGTCTACGTGGACAACGACCCGCTGGTACTGCGGCACGCCCAGGCGTTGCTGACCAGCACACCCGAGGGCGTCACCGACTACATCGACTCGGACCTGCACGAGCCGGAGAAGATCATCGAGGCCGCCGGCAAGATACTGGACTTCAAGCAGCCCGTCGCGCTGATGCTGATGGGCATCCTGGGCCACATCCAGGACTACGACGAGGCCAAGTCGATCGCGAGCCGCCTCCAGGCCGCACTGCCGGCGGGCAGCTACTTCGTGCACTACGACAGCACCGACACCGACGCCGAACTGAAGCGGGCCCAGGAGGGCTACGACGACACGGGCGCCGTCCCGTACGTGCTGCGCAGCCCCCGGCAGGTCGCCGCGTACTACGACGGTCTTGAGCTGCTGGAGCCCGGCATCGTCTCCTGTCCGCTGTGGCGCCCCGAGCCGGGCACCGACCCGCAGCCGACGGATGTGTACGGAGGCGTCGCCCGCAAGCCCTGACGCCCCCTCCCCCTGACGCACTCCGGCCCGGCCGGAACAGGTTGCGCGGCCCCGAGCCGCGGTCGGCCCTGTTCCGGGCCGGGCGTGCGCGGTTGTCGCCGATGACAAGGCCGGCCCGGCCCACGGCCCCATGCCGGCACACGCACACCCCTTGAAGCCCCGTGGCGGGCACCCATAGGATCGTGCAAGCGATGTATGAAACGTTTCAAGAGAGAGGGAGAGACGTTTCACGGCATCTCACGTCGATTTTCGGCACCGCACATCTCTCCTTCCGCCCCTCGCTTCGTCACCCGCATCCGCGCACGTACGCAACCAAGGGACCCCATATGACCAAGGGTTGGAACCGCCGCGCCTTTCTCCGGACCTCGGTCGCCGGAGCGGGCGCCTCCGCCGCCCTCACCTCCGGCGCCGCTGCCGCCTCGGCCTCGGCACACCCGGAGGCCGGCGCGTCACGGCCGGGCAGGCTGCGCGTCGAGCGCACCACCGTCGAGTACGCCGAGACCGTGCTCGGCACCGAGGTGGAACGCCCCAGACTCACCTGGGAGTTGACGGCCGACGGGCACGGAGCCCGGCAGAGCGCCTATCACGTGAGAGTCGCGCTGGACGAGAAGGACCTGCGCGCGGGGCGTCGCGCGGTCTGGGACTCCGGACGGGTCGCGTCGGACCGCAGCGTCTCCATCGCCTACGCGGGTCCCGCCCTGCGCCCGCGCACCCGCTACCACTGGCAGGTCAGGGTCTGGGACGGCGAGGGCCGGCCGTCGGCGTGGAGTGCGCCGCGCTGGTGGGAGACAACGTTGTCCGCGGACGCCTGGCAGGGCTTCTGGATCGGTGCGGCCGCCGCGCCCGAGCCGCCGACGTTCGAGGGCGCGTCCTGGATCTGGTCGCCTGGTTCGACCGCCAACGACGCGCCCAACGGGCCCCGTTGGTTCCGCAGCGCGCTGACGCCGCCCGCGGGTGCGGAGATCCGCAGAGCCACCCTCCTCGCGACGGCCGACGACGACTTCACCCTGTATCTCGACGGCCACCAGGTGCTGCGTCAGGACGAACAGACCGACGCCTGGCGGCAGGGCCATCTCGTCGACGTCACCGAGCAGGTGCGGGCCGCGGGCTCCGCGCGCCTCGTGGTGGCCGCCCTGGCGACGAACCGCGGCAACGCGTCGGTCAATCCCGGCGGACTGCTCGTACGGCTGGTCATAGAAAGCGGGGAGCGCACCGTCGAGCTGGTCACCGGCGAGGGCTGGCGCAGCGCCGACGACGAACAACGGGACTGGCAGCAACCGGAGTTCGACGACTCCGCGTGGCCCGAGGCGGCCGTGCTCGCCCCGTACGGGCAGGGTCCCTGGGGCGACGGCGTGTCGATCACCGCGCCCGAGCAGCCGGCTCCGCTGCTGCGCCGCGAGTTCACCGTCGCCAAGCCCGTCGCCCGGGCCCGCCTCTACATCAGCGGACTCGCCTACTACGAGGCGGAGATCAACGGTGAGCGCGTCGGTCGTCAGGTCCTCGACCCCGGCTTCACCGACTACGACGAGACCGTGCTGTACGCGGTGCACGACGTCACCGGCCACCTGCGCCGGGGCGCCAACGCCATCGGGGTGACCCTCGGCCGGGGCTTCTTCGGCATGACGACACCGAACGTCTGGAACTGGCACCGCCCCCCGTGGCACGGCGAACCGCAGCTCCTCGGCCAGCTGGAGATCGACCACCCCGACGGCTCACGGACCACGGTCGCCACGGACGGCCGATGGCGGATCACCGAGGGCCCGACCCGCTCGAACTCCCTGTACGCGGGCGAGAGTTACGACGCCCGCAAGGCACCCGGGGCCTGGACGCGCCCCGGGTTCGACGACAGCGGCTGGCAGCAGACGCAGCGCCGGGACGCCCCGAAGGGCACCCTGCACGCACAGCCGCACGATCCGATCGAGGTCATCGAGACCGTACGCCCGGTCGCCGTCGAGGAGTTGACCGAGGGCGTGTACGTGGTCGACATGGGACGCACGATGGCCGGCTGGACCAAGCTGACCGTGCGCGCCCCGGCAGGCACGACAGTCCGGCTGATCCACGGCGAGAAGCTGAAGTCCGACGGCAGTGTGCACGCCGAGACCGGGCACGTACCCGGACGGTTCCAGACCGACGAATACGTGTGCGCGGGCGGCGGCGCCGACGAGGTGTGGGAGGCCAGGTTCTCGTACAAGGGCTTCCGTTACGTGCAGGTCAGCGGGCTGCCCGCGAAGCCCGAGCCGGCACAGGTGCTGGGCCGCGTCGTGCACACACCGGTGGAGGCGACGGGCACCTTCGCCAGCTCCGAGCCGTTCTACGGGCGGTTGGAGAAGGCGATGCGGCGCACGCTCCTCAACAACCTGCACGGCATCCCGACGGACACCCCGATGTACGAGAAGAATGGCTGGACCGGTGACGCCCAGCTGGGCGCACCGATCATGGCGTACGCGCTCGGCGTGCACCGCTTCCTCTCCAAGTGGCTCGGCGACCTGAAGGACAGCCAGAACGCGGACGGCCAACTGCCGGTGATCGTGCCGAGCGGCGGCTGGGGGTACGGCGACCTCGGTCCGTCCCCCGAGTGGACGACGGTGTACCCGTTCCTGCTGCGGGAGATGTACCGCGTGTACGGGGACGAGCGGCTGGCCCGCGACCACTGGACGCCGCTCACCCGCTACCTGGACTGGGAGATCTCCCGGCTGAAGGACGGGCTCGCCGTGACCGCGCTCGGCGACTACCTGCCGCCCGGCTACGGCGGCAACCCGCCGGAGGACACCCGGCTCACCGCGACGGCGTATCTGCACCGGGCGCTCGTCGGCACGGCGGAACTCGCCGACCTGCTCCACGACACCGCGGTCGCGGAGCGCTATCGCGGGGCCGCGGACGGGCTCAAGGCAGCGTTCAACGCGGCCTTCCTGGGCCCGGACGGCCACTACCGCACGGCGAAGGACCCCGAGTACCGGCAGACGAACAACTGCATACCGCTCGCGTTCGGTCTTGTCCCGCCGGGCGCGCGGGCCGGTGTCGTCGACTCGCTCCTCGCCGACATCGAGGAGCGCGGCAACCATCTGAACACCGGCGCGCTCGGCACCAGCGTCCTGCTGCGGCAGCTGTCCGCACAGGGACACCCCGAGGTGGCACACGCGATCGCCACGCAGCGCACGTACCCGAGCTGGGGCTACTGGTTCGAGAACGGCGCCGACACCATGTGGGAGATGTGGCCGCTCGACTCACGGTCCCGGGACCACTATTTCCAGGGCACGGTCGTGCAGTGGCTGTACGAGAACGTGGCCGGACTGCGCCCCGGCGACGCGGGCTACCGGACCTTCACGGTGCGCCCCGACGGCCGTACGGGGGTGAACTGGGCCCGCACGTCGATCCGTACGGTCCGCGGCGAGGCTTCGACCGCGTGGTCGGTGGTGGACGGTTCGGTACGGCTCTCGGTGGGGGTGCCGGTGGGGTCGACCGCCGAGGTGCATGTGCCGGGGTCCGGCCGCTCGGCCGTGCGCGCTCCGGACGGGGCGAAGTTCCTGCGGGTGGAGCCCGGGTCCGTCGTGTACGAAGTGGCGCACGGGCGCTGGGAGTTCGTGGCGCGGCCCACCGTCTCCCGGTGAGCGAACGCCCCCGGGCGACGCGTGACGCGTCGCCCGGCGGGCTCCCCGGCTCCCCGGCTCCCCGGCCTCCGGCCTCCGGCTGACGGCTGACGGCTGACGGCTGACCGGAAGGTGCCGGATCAGGAAAATGCCGGGGCGGCGGCGCGTCAGGAGGTCGTACGGGATTCGAGGTCGGTGCGGGTGTCGTTGCCGTACACGCCCGTCTCGTCGCCCCTGATGCCGTACCAGAGCTGGAAGCGGGCCACGGCAGCCGTCAGCGTGGCGTCGTACACACCGCTGGGCGTGCCCTGGTCGTACACGTTCGGGATACGCAGCAGCCGTTCCTGTAGATCGCTCACCGCCGGCCCGCTGTCGCCCTCGCGCAGGGTGCCGGGACCGTCCGGGTCGGCGCCTGCCGGGCCGGCGTCTTCCGGACCCGGGGCGGAAGCGGGAGGCGCGGACGACGCGGCGGGGGGCGGCGCCGCCGCGGCGTCGGTGGGCTCCTCGTCCAGGGTGAGCAGCAGGGCCCCGCTGAAGGCCGCCGTCGCGGCGACCACCGCGGCGACGGCGAGCACCGTACGGCGGACCATGGAGTCACGGCCGTGGGCCGGCGCGTGCGCGGCCGGGCGCTCGCGTGGCGCCGGCTCTTCGTCGTCCGCGACGACGGGCGGCAGTTCCTGGGTGTCGTCCTCCGCGGGGCCGGGCCCTGTCCGGTCGTTCAACGGCGCGGTGTCTGCCGCCCCCGGTACGGCGACGGTCTCGTAGCCCTCTTCCGGGTCACGTTCTCGCTCCTGCACCCGCCGCACCAGATCCGACAGGGTCTCGTGCCGGCGGCGGCGCAGGACCTGGGTCGGTTCGAGTGGCGACCGACGCGATGGCTGTTCGGGGTCGAACGGTGTCGACAACCTGCTCTCCCTCCGGGCGCTTTCGAGGAGAGATACGAGTACCCCTGCCCGGTCGTTCAACGGCGCGGCTCCCGCCGCGCCGGCAACAGGGACCGGGAACCGGATGACAATGAAAATGATTGTCGATACGGTGAGCGTAGGTCATGCCGTCCGCGCCCCGCCAAGGGGTGCCCCCGCCATGCCCTGAAGCTCGGTCGGAGTGCGCGAAAGGGGAGTTGTGGCTCATCTGTTGGTGGTCGAGAGCTGGGTCGGGTCGATGAGCAGACTGCTGCCACGGGCGATCCGCGAGGGTGGGCACGAGTTCACCTTCCTCACCCGGGACCTGCACCACTACCTGCGCTCCGCCCCGGAGGGCACGGCCCATCCCCTGCTCGCGGCCCGCAACGTGCTGACCGCCGAGACGAACGACGTCGGACCACTGCTCCCGGAGGTGGAGCGGCTGCACGGGGCGCTCGGCTTCGACGGGGTCGTCACGTCCTGCGACTACTACCTGCCCACCGTGGCACGGATCGCCGCCCGGCTGGGGCTTCCCGGTCCGACGCCCGAGGCCGTGGAGAACGCGTGTCGCAAGGACACGACGCGCCGGGTACTCGGCGAGGCCGGTGTCCCCGGCCCGCGGTTCGCCGTCTGCGCCGACCGGGCCGAGGCCGAGCAGGCCGCCCGGGAGCTCGGCTTCCCGCTGGTGGTCAAGCCCGTCGACCTCTGCGCGGGCATGTACGTACGGCGCGTGGACGACGAGCGTGAACTCAGCGAGGCCTGCCGGGCGATCGCGGACTTCCCGCTGAACGCCCGCGGTCAGCTGCGCGCGCCCGTCCTTCTCCTCGAAGAGTTCCTCGACGGGCCCGAAGTCAGCGTGGAGACCGTGTCGTTCGACGGTACGACGCAGGTGGTGGGCGTGACCGACAAGAGCCTCGGCGGGGCACCGGCCTTCATCGAGACCGGTCACATGTTCCCCGCCGCCCTCGCTCCGGCCGACCTGGAGGCCGCCCAGGACACCGCGGTGCGGGCGATCAAGGCGCTCGGTCTCGACTCGGTCGTGGCCCATACCGAGATCAAGCTGACCGCCGCCGGGCCTCGTGTCGTCGAGGTCAACCCGCGCCCGGCCGGAAACCGCATCACCGAGCTGATCCGCCATGTCACCGGACTCGACCTGGCCGCCGCCTGCGTCGATGTGGCGCTCGGCCGCACCCCCGACCTGCGCCGGCGTGCCACCGGACTGCGCAGCGCGGCCGTGGGCTTTCTCGTGCCGGACACCGCGGGAACACTGGAGTCGATCGAGGGCTCCACGCAAGTGCGGGGCGCGCAGGGCGTGTTGGAGGTCCAGCTCGCCGAGCCGGGTCGCGCGGTGAAGGCGGCGGGCAGCAACAACGAGTACCTCGGTCATGTGATGGCGGGCGACGCCGAAGGGCTCGGAGCGCGGGCCCGGGTCGAGACGCTGCTGTCCGGGCTGCGGCCGCTGGTGTCCGCCCGATGAGGGCGGGGATCGACGCGCAGCCGTCCTCCACCACGCGGGACACGGACGCGATCGGCTCACCCTCGTACGGGGCCCCGGCCGCCACGTCACCGGTGCCGGTACCAGCGCCGGCGCCGGCCTCGGCCTCGTACGACGATCTGGTGCGGCAGGTTCTGGGCGCCGAGCTCGGTCCCGACCCGCGAGGCCTGCGCATCGCCGTGGCGTTCACCACGAGTCAGGCCGTACGGCACGACGGGCGGCGCGGCGGCTACCGCAACGAGGTGCTCAGTCTGCGCCTGGGCCGGGCGGTCGGCTCGTGTGCGGTCGAGCCCGGCGCGCTGCCGGACGGCGCGGTGGACGACTGCGCCGGGGCGGAGGTCGCACGGCTGCTGGAGCATCCGCTCCCGCCGGTCCGGGTGGCGGCCCTTGACGCCTACCTGATGCATGTCCGCCCGCACACGCCGCAGAACGGGGCACTCCCCCGCCCGCTGCCCGCCGGGAGTTCCCTGGAGAAGTCACGGGAACGGGCGCGGGCCGTCGTCGAGCTGCTGGACGTCGGACCCGGGCAGACCGTACTCGTCATCGGCGTCGTCAACTCCCTTCTGGAGGCCCTGCGTTCGCGGGGCGTCCCGTACATACCGTGTGACCTCAAGGGCGGCACGACGGAGTGGGGCGAGCAGGTCGCGACCGACGCACACGCCGAACTCGACCGCTGTGACGCCGTGCTGGCCTCCGGCATGGCCCTCGGCAACGGGTCCTTCGAACCCCTGCGGGAGCATGCCCTGCGCACCGGAAAGCAGTTGGTGATGTTCGCGCAGACCGGCAGTGCCGTGCTGCCGTACTTCCTCGGCGCCGGAGTGAGCGCGGTGTGCGCGGAGCCGTACCCCTTCTTCTGGCTGGACGGCGGTCCGGGTGTCATCCACCGCTACGGCTGTGCGGAGGCGGCCCTGTGACCACGGCCGCACTGCGTCCCCTCGCCGCCAACCCCGACCTGCTCGCACTGCTCGGCCGCACACCGCTGGCCAGGGTGAGCACCGATCTGCCGTTCCCGCAGCCCGGTTTCTGGGCCAAGCTGGAAGGGCTGGCCGCCGGTGGCATGAAGGCCCGGGCGGCGGTGTCCATGCTGCTCGGCGCCCGCGAACGCGGCGAACTGCTCCCCGGCGCCCCGGTGGTGGAGTCCACCTCCGGGACGCTCGGCATCGGTCTCGCCTTCGCCGGACAGGCGCTGGGCCACCCCATCGTGCTCGTCGGCGACACCGAACTCGAACCGTCCATGCGGCAGTTGCTGCGCACGTACGGAGCCCGTCTCGAACTCGTCGACCGCCCCGCCGACGTGGGCGGCTGGCAGGCGGCCCGGCTGGCCAGGCTGCGCGAACTGCTCGGGACGCTGCCGGACGCGTACTGGCCCGACCAGTACAACAACCCCGACAACATCGCCGGTTACGCCTCGCTCGCCGCCGAACTCGCCACGCAGCTCGACCACTTGGACGTGCTGGTGTGCAGTGTCGGCACGGGCGGTCACAGTGCCGGGATCGCGGGGCCGCTGCGCAGGCACTGGCCCGCGCTGCGACTGATCGGGGTGGACGCCACCGGTTCCACCATCTTCGGCCAGCCCGCCAGACCCCGGCTGATGCGCGGCCTGGGCAGCAGCATCCATCCGCGCAACGTGGCCTACGAGGCCTTCGACGAGGTGCACTGGGTCGGTCCGACCGAGGCCGCGGACGCCTGCCGGCGCCTCGCCCGCGGCAGCTTCGTCAGCGGCGGCTGGAGCACCGGAGCGGTCGCGCTGGTCTCCGCGTGGGCGGCCCGGGTCCATCCCGGTGCGGTGGTCGCCACCGTCTTCCCCGACGGCCCGCACCGCTATCTCGGCACGGTCTACGACGACGACTTCGCCGCCGCGCACGGCCTCGACCCGGCCGCCGCGGCCACCCGCCCCGTCGAGATCCCGCACGCACGCGCCGTCGAGGCCACCGGCTGGGTCCGCTGCGCCACGGTGACCGACCCCCTGCACCTCCTGGAAGGGAGCCCGTGAAGGCCACCCTGCGCACCGTACGGCTGGCGCTCGCCGAGCCGCTGCGCATCTCCCGTTCGACGATGGCCGCCCGTGACGCCGTCTGGCTGACGGTCGAGCACGAGGGTCTGCGCGGCCACGGCGAGGCCGTCACCAGCGTCTACTACGGCCTCGACACCGCCACGCTGGAAGGGCAGTTGTACGAGTCCGGCCGCGAGCTGAGCCGCTTTCCGGACCCCGAGAGCGCGCTGCGCGAGTGGTCGCCGGACACGCGGCAGGCGGACGAACGGCGGTCGGGCGAACGGCCGCCCGCGGTGACCGCGGCCGTGGAGGCGGCCCTGCTCGACCTGTGCGGCAAACGGGCCGGCGCCCCCGTGTACCGGCTCCTCCGCGCATCCAGCGCCGATGGTGCGGGCGGCGCTCCGAGTGCCCGCACCGCCCGTACCATCGGCATCGTCCCGGCCCCGCACGCCGCCGCGCAGGCGCGCGCACTCGTCGCCGCCGGATTCGGCCTCCTCAAAGCAAAGGCGGGCACCCCGGACCCCGAGGACGACCTCGACCGGATACGTGCCATACGCGCCGCCGCGCCCCACGCCCGGCTCCTGCTGGACCCCAACGGCGCCTGGACCTCCGACCAAGCCCGTCAACTCATTCCGCATTTCGCGGAGTTGGGCGTGGAAGCCGTCGAGCAGCCCGTCGCCCCCGGTGATCCGGAGGCCCTGGCGCGGCTCGCCGAGCGTTCACCGCTGCCGCTGATCGCCGACGAGGACGCCGTCGGGCACGAGGACGTACGCCGTCTCGCCGGCCGCATACACGGGGTGAACGTCAAGCTCGCCAAGTGCGGCGGCCCCCGAGCGGCGCTGCGCATCGCCGAGTTGATCGCCGGCAGCGGCACCGAGCTGATGCTCGGCTGCCTCACCGCCAGCACGCTCGGCCTGGCGCCCGCCGTGCACCTCGCCGACCGTGCCCGCTGGGCCGACCTCGACGGGCATCTGCTGCTCGCCGACGACCCTTGGACCGGGATCGGCGGCGCCGACGGAGTCGTACGGGCGAGTGAACTGCCCGGACTCGGCGTACGGGAGAAGCGCGCGGGAGAGGCGGGCGGGCCGTGAAGACGCTGCACGAGATACGCGGCTTCTCGCCCGCGATCCGGCTCCTGCTCGTCAACCAGTTCGGCGTCAACACCGGCTTCTACCTGCTCATCCCCTATCTGGCCACGCATCTGGGCGAGGACCTGGGCATGTCGGCGGCCGTCGTCGGCATCGTGCTCGGGGTGCGCAACCTCAGCCAGCAGGGGCTCTTCCTCATCGGCGGCTCGGCCGCGGACCGGCTCGGGGCACGCGGGGTCATCATCGCCGGCTGCGCGGTGCGTACCGTCGGGTTCGCGTTGTTCGCGCTCGGTGACGGACTGGCGGTGCTGCTGGCCGCGTCCGTGCTGAGCGGGCTCGCCGGGGCGTTGTTCAACCCGGCCGTGCGCACCTACGTCTCGCAGGAGGCGGGCGACCGCAAGGCCGAGGCGTTCGCGCTGTTCAACGTCTTCGCGGCCACCGGGGCGCTGGTGGGGCCGCTGCTCGGCAGCGTGCTGCTGTTCGTCGACTTCCGGGCCTCCGCGCTCACCGCCGCCGGGATCTTCGCGCTGCTCACCGTGGCGCAGGCGCTGGTGCTGCCCGCGCGGGCGGTGCCGCCGAGTCCGGGCAGTGTGCTCGCGGACTGGCGCGAGGTGGTCGGCAACCGCGCCTTCCTGGCCTTCTCGCTGGCCATGGTCGGCATGTTCACCCTGGAGAACCAGCTGTATCTGCTGCTGCCCGACGGGGCCCGCCGGGCCACGGGCTGGGACGGCGCGGCCGGGCTTGTCTTCCTCGTGGGAACGCTCGCCAACCTCGCGCTGCAGATGCGGCTCACCCGGGCGCTGAAGGCGTACGGCAGGCGGGTCATCGGGGTCGGACTCGCCCTGATGGGGCTCGCCTTCCTGCCGCCGATGCTGGTGTCGGGCGCCTCTCCGGCGGTGTGGCACGCCGTGCCCGTCCTCCTGGGCGTCCTGCTCCTCTACGTCGGCGTCATGGTCGCTCAGCCCTTCGTGATGGAGCTGATCCCGGCCTTCGGCAGACCGGAGCTGACCGGCACCTACTTCGGGATCTTCTACATGGTGTCGGGGATCGCCGCCGCCATCGGCAACACGGTCGTCGGCTGGGCCATGGACGCAGGCGACCAGCGGGACGCGGCCTGGCTGCCCTGGGCCTGCTGCCTGGTGTTCGGACTGGCGTCGGCGGGCGGGGTCACCTGGCTGCGCCGCCTCGGGGCACTGCCCGAGCGCCCCGTTCTCGTGGAGGCGACGGCATGACGAGCGGCAACCTGCTGACCGACAACCCGGAACTGTACGAGGTCAGATTCCCCGACCCCGACCGGCTGGCCGGGCGGTGGACCGAGGACTGCCTGCGCCGGTACGGGGCCGGTTCCGTACCGGTACGGACAGTCCTCGACCTGGGATGCGGCACCGGCCGGGACGCGGCCTACCTGCACACCGCCGGCCGCTCGGTCGTCGGCGCCGACCTCTCCGAGGCGATGCTGGCGTACGCCCGTGACCGGCACCCCGGCCCGCGCTATGTACGCGCCGATCTGCGGGACTTCTCCCTCGGGGCCTTCGACGCGGTGGTGTGCCTGGACAGTTCGCTCCTGTACTGCCACACCAACGACGACCTCGACGGATTCCTAGCCTCCTGCCGTCGCAGTCTGGCCCCCGGCGGGCTTCTCGTCGCCGAGATGCGCAACGGCGCCTACTTCCTCGGCCGCGACGACCTGCTGAACACGCCGAAGGTCAACGGCTTCGAATGGCAAGGGACTTCGTACCGGTCGACGACCACCCTGCACATCGACCGCACCGCGCAACTCCTGCGCCGTATCCGCACCTGGACCGCCGACGACGGCTCGGCTCCCGTCGAACAGCACTCGGCGTGGCGGCTGCTCCTCCCCCTGGAACTGCGCCATTTCCTGGCCGCGCACGGCTTCACCGTGCTCGCGCTGCACGACGGTCCGGGGCCGCGCACCGAACCGCCCTGGCGGGAGGGCGACCTGCCCGGCACGGCGGCGGACGCCGACCGACTGCATGTGGTGGCACGTCTCACCGGCTGATCACCGGCCGGCCGCGCCGCACTCCCTGACACCTCTCACCGGCACCTCACACAGCAAGGACTTCCTCATGCAGGACTACCCCGGCCTCCGTCGCAGAGGCTTTCTCGCGGCGGCCTCCGGTATCGGCGCCCTCGCCCTCGTCGGCTGCGGCGGCTCGGACGACTCCGGCGCGGGCGGCTCCGGCGACGGGACCGGCGGCAACGACGGGAAGCCCAAGCGGGGCGGACGGCTGCGGGCCGCCTTTGCGGGAGGCGGCGCGAGCGAGACGCTCGATCCGCACCTGGCCAACCTGTTCGCCGACGCGGCCCGCGCCAAGGCTCTCTTCGACAAACTGGCCGACTACGGGGACGACCTCGCCGCCCAGCCACGCCTGGCCTCCGGCTGGGAGCCGAACGCGGGGCTCGACCGCTGGAAGGTCACCCTGCGGAAGGCCAACTTCCACGACGGGAAGCCCGTCACCGCCGAGGACGTGCTGTTCAGCTACCGCCGCATCGCCGACCCCGACAAGGCGTTCCGCGCCAAGGCCTCCCTCGAACCCATCGACCTCAAGGCGAGCCGGGCCGTGGACGAGCGGACCGTGGAGTTCGTCCTCAAGCGGCCCACCGCCGAATTCCCCAACGTGCTGGCCGCGTTCGGCGCGTACATCGTTCCCGACGGGTCCTCCGCGGCCGACTTCGACAAGAAGCCGGTCGGCTCGGGCCCCTTCCGCTTCGGGTCGTTCGCACCGGGCCGCTCCGCCGTCTTCCGCCGCAACGACGACCACTGGGACGGCGCCCCGCACCTCGACGAGGTGGAGTTCGTCGTCGCCAACGAGGAGTCCGCGCGGGTGAACGCGCTGCTCGGCGGGCAGGTCGAGTACGCCCACGAGCTCAACCCGACGACCGCGCGCGCCCACGAGGGCAAGGGGCAGATCGAGATCGTGCGGCTGCGGAACAGCGCCATGCAGGCCTTCGCCATGAAGACCGACCGGGCGCCCTTCGACGACAAGCGGGTCCGGGAGGCGTTCTTCCTCATCGCCGACCGCCAGGAACTCATCGACGGGGCACTGTCCGGAGCGGGCGTGGTCGGCAACGACCTCTTCGGCAAGGGATACGAGTACTACGCCGACGGCCTGCCGCAGCGCGAGCAGGACCTCGACCGGGCCCGCTCCCTCCTGAAGAAGGCGGGCGCCGAGAAGCTGAAGGTCACCCTGGACACATCGGCGGTCGCGGCCGGGTTCACCGAGGCGGCCGGCATCTTCCGCGACCAGGCCGCCAAGGCCGGTGTCACGGTCGAGGTCAGGATGGGCAGCAAGGACTCGTACTGGGCCGACATCCTCGACTCCGGCACCCTGTGCTGCTACCGCTCGGGAGCCATGCCCATCGAGTCGCACATCTCGCAGCGGCTCCTCACCGACTCCACCACCAACGCCACCAAGTGGCACCACAAGGACTTCGACGCGCTCTACCAGCAGGCGCAGTCCACGAAGGACGCGAAGGAACGCGCCGCCGTGTTCGGGCGGATGCAGCGCAGGCTCTACGCCGAGGGCGGCTTCCTGGTGTGGGGGTTCGCCGACTGGATCATCGGAACGGCCAAGGGCGTCAAGGGCGTCGACCGCAAGGCGCCCGCCAACACGCTCGACTGGGCCCGGTTCGACAAGGTCTGGCTGGCGTGAGCGGACTCGGTTCGTGGGCCGCCCGGCGGCTGCTGCTCGGCGGTGCCCAGACCGTGGCCGTGGTGGTGCTGGTCTTCGCGCTCACCGAGGCGCTGCCGGGCGACGCGGCGGTGGCCCTCGCCGGGGACCAGCCGGACCCGGCGCGGATCGCCGCCATCCGCGAGGCGATGGACCTGGACCGGCCCGCGTACGAACGGCTCGCCGACTGGGCGGCCGGGCTGCTGCACGCGGACTTCGGGACCTCCTTGGCCTCCGGGCGGCCCGTCACCTCGTACATCTCCGGTGCCTTCGGTCCGACGCTGCTGCTCGCCACGCTCACCGTCGCGCTGCTGGTGCCGATCGGGGTCGGGCTCGGGGTGCTGGCCGCGCGGTTCGAGGGGCGGTTCGTGGACCGGCTGGTCAGTGCGGTGACGCTCGGGGTGTACGCGGTGCCGGAGTTCGCGTTCGGCGTGCTGCTCGTGACGGTGTTCGCGCTGCGGCTCGACTGGCTGCCGCCGACGGCGGTCGGTTACGGCACGGATCTGCTCGGCCATCCGGCCGCGCTCGTCCTGCCGGTGCTGGTCCTGCTGTCCCGCCCGGTGTGCTCACTGTCCCGGCTGGTGCGCGCCGGCATGATCGACGCGCTCGCCTCGCCGTACGTCGCGCAGGCCCGGCGGTACGGGATTGCG
The DNA here is from genome assembly GCF_001418335.1 of Streptomyces aurantiacus. Lineage (GTDB taxonomy): Bacteria > Actinomycetota > Actinomycetes > Streptomycetales > Streptomycetaceae > Streptomyces > Streptomyces aurantiacus. The sequence continues at coordinate 32,467 of NZ_LIPP01000204.1, forward strand.
GGCGCCCGGGTGCGGTACGCGCACGCCCTGCCGAACGCGGTCGCGCCGGCCGCCCAGCAACTCGCCCGTACCGTCGACTGGTTGCTGTGCGGGGTGATCGTCGTGGAGGCCCTGTTCGTGATCCCCGGTCTGGGAACCGTGCTGATGAACGCCGTGGCCGAGCGGGACGTGCCAGTGGTGCAGGGGCTCGCGGTGGTCTTCGGGGTGATCACGGTGGTGCTGAACCTGGGGGCCGACGTCGTCGCCCACCGGTTCGCGCCGCGGGCGGAGGTGGCCGCGTGAGATCTCATCGCGGAGGGCTGCCGTTCGGGCGTTTCGCGCTCGGGGCCGTCCTGGTGTGTGTGCCGCTCGTGCTCGCCCTGTGCGGGCCGCTGCTCGTGGGCGGGCCGGGGCCGCGGGCCACCTCCTTCACGCTCGGCGACGGGCACTGGCTGGGCACGGACTTCGTGGGGCGTGACGTGTGGCGGCAGGTGCTGCTCGGCGGCCGGCCCGTGGTGGTCGTCGCGCTCACGGCGACGGCGTTGGCGTATCTGGTGGCACTGCCCCTGGGGTTGATCAGCGCGCTGACGCACCGGACCTGGCTGGAGGAGACACTGATGCGGCCGTTGGACGTGCTCCTTGCCGTGCCGTCCCTGTTGATGATCCTGCTGGTGGCCTCGGTGTTCTCGCCCGGAACGACCGGGCTCGCGCTGCTGGTGGCGCTCGTCAACATCCCGGACGCCGCACGTATCGTCCGGGCCGCGGCGGCGGACGTGGCGTCGCGGCCGGCGGTGGAGGCGCTGCGGATGCAGGGCGAGTCGTGGTGGCGGATCGCGGTGGGTCATGTCGGCCGGTCGATCCTGCGACCGCTCGCCGCCGACGCGGGAATCCGGCTGACCGGCGTCCTGTATCTGGTGGCCACGGCCGCTTTCCTGGGCATCGGGGTGGCACCGGACGCGGCCGACTGGGCCGTGATGGTGGACCGGAACCGCACGGGCCTTTTCGTGCAGCCCTGGGCCGTGGCCGTCCCGGCGCTGCTGATCGTGGCGCTGACGATGGGATGCAATCTGCTCTTCGACGCGATGCTGAGGACCGAACGGGACGCTGTGCCGGACATCGTTCGGGATATTGGTCGGGATGTCATGAAGGAGCCACGTCCGTGAGCGGGTCGACAGCGGTCGCCGAGATCGAGGGGCTGACCGTGGAGGTCGGCGGCAGACGCATCGTCGACGGGGTGAGTCTGCGGGTGCTGCCCGGGAAGGTCACCGCGCTGGTCGGGGCCTCCGGCAGCGGGAAGACGACCACGGGGCGCGCGCTGCTGGGCGAGTTCCCGTCGGGCGCGGTCGTCAGCGGCTCCGTACGGGTGGCGGAGGCGTTGGTCGGCTACGTACCGCAGCATCCGGCGGCGGTGCTCAATCCGGCACGGCGGGTCGGTGCGCTGCTGCACGACATCGCGCGGGGCCAGGTGCGCGAGCTGCCTCGCCGTGAGCGGCGCCCGGCGGCCCTCCAGCGCGTCCTGCACGCCCTGGAGGCGGCCCAACTACCGCAGGCCGAGGACCTGTTGAAACGCTTTCCGCATCAGCTCTCGGGCGGCCAGCAGCAACGTGTCGTGCTCGCCCAGGCGTTGCTGCTCGGCGCGCGGGTCGTCGTAGCGGACGAGCCCACCACCGGTCAGGACGCGCTCACGAAGCGCCGGGTCGTCGACGAACTGGCGGCGGTCGCCGCGCGCGGCATCGGGGTCGTCCTGCTCAGCCACGACCTGGAGACGGTACGCGCGCTCGCCGACGAGGTACTGGTCATGCGCGACGGCCGGGTCGTGGAGTCCGGCCCGGCGGAGCGGGTGTGGCTGGCCCCTGCGCACCCTTGGACACGCCAACTCCTTGCGGAGCAGCCACCATTGGCGCAGGACGCGCCGAGTGGGCCCCGCCCGGGGGCCGTACTGCGAGTCCGCGGCCTGCGGGCCCGCCACCGACCCGGTGTCGAGGTGCTGCGCGTCCCGGAACTCACCGTGCACCCCGGCGAATGCCTCGCCGTCCTCGGCCGCTCGGGCAGCGGGAAGACGACCCTCGCCCGCTGCATGGCGGGACTCCATCGCACGTACGAGGGAGAGGTGCTGCTCGACGGGGTCGGGCTGCCGCGCAGCCTGCGGGACCGGGGGCGGGCGCAACCAGGCCCTGTCCGGTCGATCTTCGCGGGCCCGCGACGCCTGGCACGGCACCTCGCCGCGTTGTCGGACACACCCGAGTACACCCAGTACGAGGGCGATCCTCCGCCTTGCGATGCACCGCACCAGACGCCGCGGGCTGATCCACGAAGATCGACCGGACAGGGCCTGGCTGCCGTGCAGTACGTCTTCCAGGACGCGCGTGCCTCCTTCGACGAGCACCGGCCGGTTCTCGACCAGGTGGCCCGTACGGCGGTACGTCTCCGAAGGGTGCCGCAGGCGGACGCCCGGGCCGAGGCCTCCGACGTGCTCAACAGCCTCGGTCTGTCCGACGAGTTGGGGGCCCGCACTCCCGCCCGGCTGTCCGGGGGCGAACTCCAGCGGGCCGCGCTCGCCAGAGCGCTGCTCGCCCGGCCGCGGGTGCTGGTGTGCGACGAGATCACTTCCGGGCTCGACACGGTCACCCGCCGGGGCATCCTCGACCTGCTCGCCGGGCTGCTGCGCGACCGCGACGACCTCTCCCTCGTCCTCATCACCCACGACCTGGACACGGCCCGACTCGCCGCCAGGATCGCGGTGCTGGACGCCGGAGACGTGGTCGAGCAAGGACCGGCCAGGGACATCCTGACGGCGCCCACGCATCCGTTCACCGTGTCGTTGGTGGAGTCCTCGGTGCGGCTCGCGACGCGGTCGTGACCACTGACCGCCGACCGCCGCTCAGCGGAAGTCCACCTCCACCGGATCGGCCACGACCGTCGTACGGGGCACTCGCGCGACGAGTGCCAGCAGCTCGTCCAGTTCGGTGCCGGCCGGCAGCCCGAAGCCCCCCAGCCAGTCCTGCGGCCGGGCGGCCTCGGTGTCGAGCGTGAGAGCGTAACGGAAACGGCCGGGCCGCCGGGGGGCAAAGTGCGCGAAGGTCATGAGCGGCAGGCAGCCCGGCCCCGAGGCCGGGTCCCACGACTCACCCGGCGCCAGCCTGCGCAGATCCGCCGGCCTGAGCGGTCCGACGAGGGGGTCCTCGGCGGGCGCGGGGGACGCCACGACGGCGCCGCCTCCAGCACTCCCGCCACGCTCAACACCCTCAACGCCCTCAGCACCTTCGACACGTTCGGCGTCTTCGGCACGCGTCACGGTCGGCAGATAGCGCGGGAAGCGCAGTCCGTTCTCGGAGCCGTCGAGCACTCCCGCGATCCACAGGTCGCTCCGGCCCGTATTGCGGATCTCCACCCGCACGGGGGCCGGGCGGCCGAGGGGCTGGGGGCCGCCCGGCCCGTACAGGACGAGGTCGATCACACGACACCTTCCTTCCTGTGCCGCCCCGTCCGCCGTCGTCCGGAGCCGCCTGCCCGTGATGCTGTCACAACTGCCACGGCTGGCCCCGCACTCGGCCGTGGAGGGCGCTCACGGGCAGAGGGGCCCGTGAGCGCCCTCCCGGGCGCGGCGTGCGGGGCGCGGGTCAGCCGCCGAACTCGGCGGTGAGCCGTGCCTTCGTGGTGTCGGCCTGGTCGCGTACGGCGTCCACGACGTACGGCTTGAACGCCGGCGTGTCGAAGTGCTGGACCAGCCGGTCGAGCGTCGTGTTGGCCTCTTCGAGGTCGCCCTGGCGGGCGTAGGCGCGGGCGAGGCGCCGCGAGGCGAGGTTGAGCGTCAGGTTGTCGACGCCCTTGCCCTGCTCGGAGGCCTTCACCACGTGGGTGAGCTGCTCGATCCCGGACTTGGGGTCCGGCGGCCGGACGACCAGCTCGGACTTGTCCGGGCTGAGGCTCTTGAACTCGTGCTCGAAGTTGAGCCCCTTGGCGAGGCGCGCGTACACGGCGAAGGGGTGCGTGGCGTGCCGCTCGATGATCTCCTGGAGCGCGTCGTTGCCGGACTGCAGCGACGGCGAGTCGGAACCGCGCAGGGCGAGTATCTTGCCCTGCTCCTCACCCATCATCAGCTCGGCGAGCCGGACGTCGTCCTGGCTGACCGGATGCCGTACGTCGAGCCGCAGCACCGGCGAGACGATCCGGGACCCGTCGGAGGCCAGATAGGCCGCGCGCAGCTGGTAGGTGCCCGGCTGCTGGAAGTAGTGGCCGTCGCGGCCGTAGCCGATGTAGGCACTGCTGTAGATCGCGGGCCGGCCGGCGTCCAGGCGCACGGTCCGGTCCTGGTCGACGCAGCGGCGCAGCAGCGGCCGGTAGAGCACGGTGCGTCCGGAGGGCTGCCGGATGGCGACGCTGACGAGTTCGTCGTCGGGGTGGAGGTGGTTGTGCGTGGAGCGGCCGCGCAGGTCGGTCGTCTCCAACTTGAGCTCCACGACGACGGGTTCGCCGAACGAGAAGCCGCTCTTGCCGACGCGCAGGTCGAGCCGGAGGCCGGACTCGTCGGTGAGGGGCTCGTCGAAGAGCTCCGGTTCGATGTCGGCGGCGCCGGTGGCGAACGCGTTGGCTCCCATGATGACGTTCCGGTAGAAGCCGTGCCGCAGGTGGATCTGCTCGTTGTCGGTGAACTGGAAGGGGAAGGCGCCCCAGTAGGCGGCCGCTCCGCCGTTCCCGTTCAACGGCTGGTAGTTCTGCGGGTAGTTCATCCAGGACAGGTCGGCGAAGCCGTTGTTGCCGCCGAGCGGGGCCGGGGGTGTCGCCAGGTTCTTCTGCCAGGAGTGCAGCAGGTTGAAGGAGTGGCCGAGCTCGTGGACGTACGTGCGCAGCATGGCGCGTTGCGCTTCCGGGTCGGTGCCGCGGATCAGGTCGTAGAAGACCGCGCAGCCCTGCCGTTGGAAGGTGTCGGCGGCGTCGAACATGATGCCGCGCACGCCTTCCATTCCCTCGTAGCTGCCGGCCACCAGCAGCCACAGTTTCCACTGCGGGACGTTGCGCCAGAGGCTGAAGTTGGTCTCCATGGCGCCGTGCAGTTCGGTGTTGGTCCAGCCGTTCCGGCTGTTCGCGATGGTGTTGGCGGTGCCGGAGACCAGCAGTTCGATGCCGGCCTCGGCGTAGGCGCGGGGCACGGTCAGCGTACGGGCCGGGCTGTTGGCGGGCTGCGGGAGCGCCCCGGTGTCGTACGAGAGGAAGGGCACCGTCCCGGTCACGGAGTCCTGTTCCCACTCGACCGTACGGAAGTACGGCGAGACGTACGGACAGACGTAGGTGGCGCCCAGTTGGCCCGGCGGGCGGAGGAACTCGACGGTCGCGGCGCCGGGCCGCTGGTTGGTCCTGCTGCGCGGGACGGTGACCCGCACGAGCGTGAACGCGGTCGTCCAGGTGTAGGTGGCGATTCCCCTGATGACCACGCGGGTCGCGCTCCGGGAGACGGTGGGCGCGTCCACGATGAACGAGCCGAAGTACGCCTTCGTGCCGCCGCCCGTGCTGAAGAAGTCACCGCTGACCTTCCTCAGCACCTTCGGCCCGCCGGGGACGCTGTCGACGTCGACGCGCAGGTCCAGTTCGTAGCCGCTGCTGCTGCCGCGGTAGCGGCCTCGGGTGGGGCGGTGG
>NZ_LIPP01000205.1 GCF_001418335.1 Streptomyces aurantiacus
GGTCACCACGGGGGAGGCGGGGGGTTCGGGGAAGGCGCCCGCCGACCGGATCATAGTGAACCCGGACGCGTACGGGGTGCTGGGCTCCTTCGGCCGGCAGGTCGTGCTCACGCACGAGACGACCCATGTCGCGACCCGCGCCGCGACCTCGGCGGCGACCCCGCTGTGGCTGTCGGAGGGGTACGCGGACTGGGTCGGCTACCGGGGCACCGGCCGCACGCCGGCCCAGGTCGCGCCCGAGCTGACGAGGGCGGTGGTCGACGGGCGTGCGCCCGCGGCGCTGCCCGCCGACGGGGACTTCGGGTTCGACGGCGACGCGGGGAAGCTGGCGCGGGCCTACGAGAGCGGATGGCTGGCCTGCCGGATGATCGCCGAGCGGTGGGGCGAGGCGCGGCTGGGCGAGTTCTACGGGGTCGTGGGGGCGCACGGGAAGCGGGCCGGGGCGGTGGCGGCGGGGCTGCGAGAGGTCCTGGACATGTCACCGGAGGGCTTCACGGAGCTGTGGCGGGAGTACGTGCGCGATCGGCTCGGGTGAGCTCTCGGGTGAGCTTCCGTCAGGGGCCGTCAGGGGCCATCGGGAGTCATCCGGGGGTCGTCGAGGGGTCCTCAGGGGGTCAGTGATTCCTCGCCGGAGGGTGTGGTCCGGCGGGTCACCGGGGCCGGGACCGCGGGCGAGACGGTGTCGCGCCACAGGAGCACGCCCGCCGTGACGGTCGCGGCGACCAGCATGCCGTTGCGGATCACGAGCAGGGTGATGCCGAGGCCGTTGCTGGCGACGACGTCCCCGAAGTAGACGGGGAACTCCAGGACGGTGAAGAAGCTCGCCACCACCACCATCCCCGCCGGCAGGCCCATCCGGCTGCCGCGGAACACCAGGCACACGGCGGCCAGACCGATCAGCCACACCATGTACTGCGGGCTGATGACCCGGCTCGTCGTGGTGAACAGGAGCACCGCCACGAACGCGGCGTCCGCGGCCGTGTGCACCAGGAACCGGGTCGCGCACAGCCGCCACAGCAGCAGCCAGCCGAACGCGAGCCCGGTCAGCATCAGCGCCACCGTGCTCACCACGTCCACGTACGGGCCGAGGAATTCCACCGAGCCGTAGTTGAGCAGGACCTCGCCCTGCCAGCCGTGGTGCCGGGCGATGTGGAAGACCAGCGAGCCGAGGGACTCGACCTCGGTCCCGCGGTCGCGCTGGAAGGTCAGGAACGCGAACGCGCCCGGCATCGCCACGGTGAACAGCAGCGCGAGGCCCACGGCCGTCGCGGCCGCCGAGCCCCAGGCCCTGCCTCCCGCCTTGCGCCCGGCCGTGCCCACGAGCAGCAGCAGCGGCCACACCTTCAGCAGCCCGCCGAACGCGGCGAGTATGCCCATGACCTTCGGATGCCGGACGCCCGCGAGGATCGCGGCCACGGCGACGGCGGTCACCATCACGTCGTACCGCGCGTACACCGTCGGCCCGAGCAGGGGCACGCCCACCACCCACACCCAGGCGCCGCGCAGCGACCTGTCGGGGCGCAGGCCCGCGTACAGGAGCAGTGAGAGGGCGATCAGGTCGGCGACGAAGGCGAGGACGAAGAACGCCTGCGTGTAGGCGAGGAACGGCAGCAGCGCGGGGGAGAGGATCGCGAGCGCGGCGGCCGGCGGGTACTGCCAGGTCACGTCGTCCAGCGGGAAGGTGCCGGTGCGCAGGACCTCGTACCAGTTCTGGTAGGTCACCGAGACGTCGCTCGTGACGTCCGGGCCGGGGAAGACGAACACCTTGAAGACGAAGAGCAGCAGGAGGAGTCTGGTCAGGCCCCAGGTCGCCAGCAGTACGTACGGGAACCTCGGCCCCCTGGCTCCCGCCATGCCCACCTGCCTCTTTCCGTACGTGTTCCGCCGTGCCGTCTTCTGCGCGGTCATGCTCCCTCGTGTGGCTGTGCGCGAGCCGTGGAACGCGGCCGGGCGGGGCGGCGAGGGGCGGGTTCGGTACTGTCGACGGCGATGCACAAGACCCTGATCGTGACCAACGACTTTCCGCCGAGACCGGGCGGCATCCAGGCCTTCCTGCACAACATGGCGCTGCGTCTGGACCCCGAACGGCTCGTCGTCTACGCCTCCACGTGGAAGCGGAGCCGGGAAGGAGCCGAGGCCACAGCCGCCTTCGACGCCGAACAGCCCTTCGTCATCGTACGCGACCGAACAACCATGCTGCTGCCCACTCCCGCCGTCTCCCGACGGGCCACCGGGCTGCTCAGGGAGCACGGCTGCACCTCGGTGTGGTTCGGCGCGGCGGCCCCGCTCGGGCTGCTCGCCCCTGCCCTGCGCAAGGCGGGCGCGGAGCGTCTCGTGGCCACCACGCACGGCCACGAGGCGGGGTGGGCGCAGCTGCCTGCCGCGCGCCAACTGCTGCGCAGGGTCGGCGAGTCGACGGACACGATCACGTACCTCGGTGAGTACACCCGCTCACGGATCGCCGCCGCGCTGAGCCCCGAGGCGGCCGGCCGGATGGTGCAACTGCCCCCGGGCGTGGACGAGAAGACCTTCCACCCCGGCTCGGGCGGGGACGTCGTCCGGGCCCGCCTCGGTCTCACCGACCGGCCGGTCGTGGTCTGCGTCTCGCGCCTCGTGCCGCGCAAGGGCCAGGACACGCTGATCCGCGCCATGCCGCGCATCCTGGCGAGCGAGCCGGAGGCGGTGCTGCTGATCGTCGGCGGCGGGCCGTACGAGAAGGAGTTGCGGGGGCTCGCGCACGCGACCGGGGTCGCCGACTCCGTCCGCTTCACCGGAGCCGTGCCCTGGTCGGAGCTCCCGGCCCACTACGGCGCGGGGGACGTCTTCGCCATGCCGTGCCGTACGCGCCGCGGGGGGCTGGATGTGGAGGGGCTCGGCATCGTCTACCTGGAGGCCTCCGCGACGGGCCTTCCCGTCGTCGCAGGCGACTCCGGCGGCGCGCCCGACGCCGTGCTCGACGGGGAGACGGGGTGGGTCGTCCGGGGCGACTCCGCGGACGACACGGCGGACCGGATCGTCGCGCTCCTCGGCGACGGGGAGTTGCGGCGGCGTATGGGGGAGCGGGGGCGGGAGTGGGTCGAGGAGAGGTGGCGCTGGGACCTCTTGGCGACCCGCCTCCGGCTTTTGCTGTAGCGCCTACGGGGATGCGGCTCGCTGGTTCCGTGGCGCCTGCGGGCCGGTGGGGGCGGGCCCAAAAGATTGCGCAGTTCCCCGCGCCCCTAGGTACCTAGGGGCGCGGGGAACTGCGCGACCAGCCCCCGCGGCGCGCAAGCCGCGAGTACACCCCGCCCACCCACGGCGAGTGGGCGCGCGCCCTCAGCTCTGATAGATCGCTTCGATCTCGGCCGCGTAATCCTTCGCCACCACATTCCGCTTCAGCTTCAGCGACGGCGTCAAGTGCCCCGACTCCTCGGTGAACTGGTGCGCCAGCACCCGGAACTTCCGTACCGACTCCGCCTTCGACACCGCCGCGTTGCCGTCGTCCACCGCGCTCTGGATCGCCGCGAGCAGATCCGGGTCCTGGGCCAACGACGCCGCGGTCGAGCCGGCAGGCTTCCCGTGCTCGTCGGCCCAGCGGCCCAGGAACTCGTTGTCGACGGTGACCAGCGCTCCCACGAACGGGCGCCCGTCGCCGACCACCATGCACTCCGCGACCAGCGCGTGCGCGCGGATACGGTCCTCGATCACGGCCGGGGCGACGTTCTTGCCGCCCGCGGTGACGATGATCTCCTTCTTGCGGCCGGTGATGCGCAGGTAGCCGTCCTCGTCGAGGGTGCCGATGTCGCCGGTGTGGAACCAGCCGTCGGCGAGCGCCTCCTCGGTCGCGGCCTCGTTGTTCCAGTACCCCATGAACAAATGCTCCCCGTGCAGCAGCACCTCACCGTCGTCGGCGATGCGGACCACCGAGCCGGGCAGCGGCTGGCCGACCGTGCCGATCTTCTGGCGGTCCCACGGGTTGAAGGTGGTGGCCGCGCAGGACTCGGTCAGGCCGTAGCCCTCCAGGACCGTGAAGCCGATGCCGCGGAAGAAGTGGCCCAGGCGCTCGCCCAGCGGAGCGCCGCCCGAGATCGCGTACTCGACCCGGCCGCCGAGCACCGCGCGCAGCTTGCTGTAGACGAGTTTGTCGAACGCCCTGTGCTTGATCTTCAGGCCGATGGAGGGGCCCGCCGAGGTGTCCAGCGCGCGGCTGTACGCGATCGCCGTGTCCGCCGCCTTGTCGAAGATCCGGCCCTTGCCGTCCGCCTGCGCCTTGGCTCGCGCCGAGTTGTAGACCTTCTCGAAGACGCGCGGCACACCGAGGATCAACGTCGGCCGGAACGCGGCCAGTTCGTCGGTGAGGTTCTTGATGTCCGGTACGGTGCCCAGCTTGATCGGCGCCATCATCGGCGCGACCTGCACGAGCCGCCCGAAGACGTGCGCGAGCGGCAGGAAGAGGAGTACCGAGCACTCGCCGGTACGGAACAGCGGCCGCAGCCGCTCCACGATGTTGCCGCACTCCGCGAAGAAGCTGCGGTGGGTCAGCACGCAGCCCTTGGGGCGTCCGGTCGTGCCGCTCGTGTAGACGATCGTCGCCGGGTCGTCGGCCTTGGCGAGCGAGCCCCGCTCCTCGACCGCGGCGTCCGTGACGTCCTTGCCGGCCCGGCCGAGCTCGTCGACACCACCGCCCTCGATCTGCCAGACGTGCTTCAGCTGCGGCAGCCGGTCGCGCACCGACTCCACGGTGGCCGCGTGCGAATCCAGCTCCACGACGATCGCGGACGCCCCCGAGTCGCCGAGGATCCACTGGACCTGCTCGGCGGAGCTGGTCTCGTACACCGGTACGGTGACCGCGCCCGCGCTCCAGATCGCGAAGTCGAGCAGCGTCCACTCGTACCGTGTGCGGGACATCAGGGCGACGCGGTCGCCGGCCTGCACGCCCGAGGCGATCAGACCCTTGGCGGCGGCCTGCACCTCGGCGAGGAAGACGGTGGCCGTGACGTCCGTCCAGGCGCCGCCCACCTTGCGGGCGATGACCGCGACGTCAGGATGCTGCGCGGCGTTTCTGCGGACGATGTCGGTCAGATTGCCGTCCGCGGGGACCTCGTACAAAGCCGGAAGGCTGAACTCGCGCAAGACTGCTGCTCCTCATAGGGCGCCGGCGCCACGACGTGGTGTGATGCGACGGAGCGGTCCAAGGCTCGGGCAGGTGCTCCGGGAGTCGGTTGTTGAAACCCTGAGCACGACTGGACTGCCCGGACGTTACCCGCCGGTACTGCCTCTACGACAGGGGCTCCGCTGAGATGTTCCCCGCGTCACACGTGTTGGCGTTCCTTCGCGCACAGTAGTCCAACCCGTTACTGACGGGGTAGTAAGCGCAGGTCCGCCCGCGTCTACACACGTTTGCTCCACAGGCCTACCCTTGATCGCCATGGCAGGCACACAAGACGGCGACCGCGGCGGCGACAGCGGCGACATCCGCGACGGCGGCCGGAACGGCATCCGAGGCGACATCCGGGAGTCCCGGCGGACCCGGGTCCACGTCGTGAGCGACGTGCACGGCAACGTCCGTGACCTGGCCGGAGCGGGCGAAGGCGCGGACGCCCTGATCTGTCTGGGCGATCTCGTGCTCTTCATCGACTACGCCGACCACTCCCGCGGCATCTTCCCGGACCTCTTCGGCGCCGAGAACACGGACCGCATCGTCGAGCTCCGCACCGCCCGCCGGTACGAGGAGGCGCGCGACCTCGGCGCCCGGCTGTGGGCCGGTGTCGACCGCCGCCCCGCCATCGAGAAGGCGGTACGGAAGCAGTACGCCGAACTGTTCGCGGCGTTCCCCACCCCGACGTACGCCACCTACGGCAACGTGGACATGCCGTCTCTCTGGCCGGAGTACGCCGGACCCGGCACCACCGTGCTCGACGGGCAGCGCGTCGAGATCGGCGGCCGGGTCTTCGGCTTCGTCGGCGGCGGACTGCGTACCCCCATGCGGACGCCGTACGAGGTCAGCGACGAGGAGTACGCGGCGAAGATCGAGGCCGTCGGGGAGGTCGACGTGCTGTGCACGCACATCCCGCCCGAGGTGCCCGAGCTCGTCTACGACACGGTGGCGCGGCGCTTCGAACGGGGCAGCCGGGCGCTCCTGGACGCGATCCGGCGCACCCGGCCCCGCTACTCGCTCTTCGGGCACGTCCATCAGCCGCTCGCCCGGCGGATGCGGATCGGCGCCACGGAGTGCGTGAACGTGGGTCACTTCGCCGGGACCGGGAAGCCGTGGGCGCTGGAGTGGTGAGGGCCACCGGCACCCGCAGGGCCGAAGACGGCGGGCGCGCCGCCGCGGGGTAGCCTTCACGCTGCGCACACAGGTAGAAGCGTTCGTATCCGCAGAACCCGCAGAACCCCCTGTCCGGACCGCATCTGGAGGAGCCACGGCGATGGCGGAACACACCAGCTCGAACATCACGATCGAGGCGGCACCGGCCGATGTCATGGCGGTCATCGCCGACTTCGCCCGCTACCCCGACTGGACGGGCGAGGTGAAGTCGGCGGAGGTGCTCGCGACGGACGAGAAGGGCCGCGCGGAGCAGGTGCGCCTCGTCATGGACGCCGGTGCCATCAAGGACGACCAGACCCTGGGCTACACCTGGACCGGCGACCACGAGGTCTCCTGGACCCTGGTCAAGTCCCAGATGCTCCGCTCCCTGGACGGCTCGTACACCCTCAGGCCTGCGGGCCTGAGCGCCACCGAGGTCACCTACCGGCTCACCGTCGACGTCAAGATCCCGATGCTCGGCATGATCAAGCGCAAGGCGGAGAAGGTCATCATCGACCGCGCGCTGGCGGGACTGAAGAAGCGCGTGGAGGCGACGGGCGTCGAGGCCGGAGAGACGAGCGGGACGAGCGGGACCGGAGAGACGGGCGGGACCGGTAGGACTGGCGGGACCGGCGTGGAGCCCGGCGACAAGTAGGCGACAAGCAGCGGCCCGCCACCGCCGCTCCACCACGTACCGTTCACCTCCATGCGCACCATCCTGATCACCGGCCCCGGCGGCTCCGGCCGCACCACCGTCGCCGCGGCCACCGCTCTGGAGGCCGCCCGCCGGGGCACCCGCACCCTGGTGCTCTCCGCGGACCGCACCGACACCCTCGGTGCCGTCCTCGGCGTCCCCACCGGCGGCACACCGGCCGAGACCGCCCCGGGCCTCACCGCCTGGCGGCCGGACGCCACCGAGGGCTTCCGGGCGGGCCTCCTGGCGTTCCAGGAGCAGGCCTCCACCGCCCTCGGCCTGCTGGGCTCGGCCCGGCTGGACGCCGAGGAGCTCACCCCCCTGCCCGGCGCCGAGGAACTCGCCCTGCTCCGCGCCCTGCGCGACGCGGCCACGGCCGACACGTTCGACCTGCTGGTCGTCGACCTGCCGCCCGCCCCGCAGGCCCTCGCCCTGCTGGCCCTCCCCGAACAACTGCGCCGGTACCTGCGCCGCCTGCTGCCCGCCGAGCGCCAGGCGGCCCGCGCCCTGCGCCCCGTCCTCGGCCGCCTGGCCGGCGTGCCGATGCCGACGGACCGGCTGTACGAGACGGCGGCCCGCTGGGACGTCGAACTGGCCGCGGTCCAGCTGGCCGTCGAGGACCCGGCCACGACCGTACGGCTGGTCGCCGAGCCGGGCCCGGCGGGCACCGACGCCGTACGGTCGGCCGTCACAGGACTCGCCCTGCGCGGCCTGCGCACCGACGCCCTGATCGGCAATCGCGTCCTGCCCGACGCGTCCCCCGACACCTGGCTGGCCGGCCTCGCCGCCCAGCAGCGCAAGGCCCTCGACGAGTGGCATGCCGCATGGGGACAGACGTACGACGTATACGAAGTGCCCCACCTCGGCCGTGACCCGCGCGGTGCCGAGGACCTCGCCGCGCTCCCCGTGCCCACGCCGGGCGGCGCCCCCGTGCCGCTGGACTGGCCCGTCGTCGACCGGCTCGCCGACGAGGGCGTGCTCGTCTGGCACATCCCGCTCCCCGGCGCGGCCCGCGAGGAACTCGACCTCGTGCGGCGCGGGGACGAACTCCTCGTCACCGCGGGACGGTTCCACCGGATCGTCTCCCTCCCCTCCGCGCTGCGGCGCTGCGCGGTGGACGGCGCCTCCCTGCGCGAGGGCGAACTGCGTGTCCGGTTCGCGCCGGACCCGGATCTGTGGCCGCGGACACGGTGAACGCCCTACCCCGTTCGGGTAACGTCGAGAGACACAGAGCCAATGCTTGGAGTCCGCCATGAGCGATGAGCGCCCCACGCCCGACGCATCCGACGCAGGGGATGACGCACTCGGCACGGTGCACGACGCCACGGTCCGCGACGCCACGGTCCGGGACGAGGCGCGCCACGAGGTCCGGGCGACCGACGACGACGCCTGGGCGACGGCGTGCGCCGAGGACCTCGCCGCGGAGAAGGCCCGCCGCCGCGCCGAGCACGGCAGGCCGCCCGCCTCGGCCGCCGAGGAACTGCGCAAACTCGTCGACGCCGTCGCCGACAAGCTGTCCGGACTGCAGTCGCCGCTGCTCGGCGCGGTCGCGGGCGGCGCGGCCCAGCAGGTGGTGAACCAGGTCGTGCAGCAGGCCAAGGCCGCCGTCGAGCCTGTCATCGAGCGGAATCCCGACGTGTTCGACCACCTGGCGAGCGCCGGCTCCGAACTGCTCGCCGCGTACCGCTCCGCCGTCGAGGCGCAGGAGCGGCGCTGGACCACCCGTGACACCGCCGCGCGCCCCCGGGACGAGGGCACCGGTAGCGGGGAACACATCGACCTGGACTGAAGCCGCTCGGGTACGGTTGGCCGTAGCGGGGCTCGACCGAAACTGAGGGATTCATGGGACTCACCATCGGCGTCGACATCGGCGGCACGAAGATCGCGGCCGGGGTGGTCGACGAGGAAGGCAACATCCTCTCGACCTTCAAGGTGCCGACCCCCACCACGCCGCAGGCGATCGTGGACGCGATCGCCGCGGCCGTCGAGGGCGCCAGGGCCGGGCACGAGATCGTCGGAGTGGGCATCGGTGCCGCCGGATACGTCAACCGGCAGCGCTCGACGGTGTATTTCGCGCCGAACATCGACTGGCGGCAGGAGCCCCTGAAGGCAGCGGTGGAGGCCCGGGTGGGCCTGCCCGTCGTGGTCGAGAACGACGCGAACGCGGCAGCCTGGGGCGAGTACAAGTTCGGCGCGAAATACACCGT
>NZ_LIPP01000206.1 GCF_001418335.1 Streptomyces aurantiacus
GGCGAGAGGTTGTTGGGGGGTGTGCGGGGCGTAGGCCGGGTACGGCGGTATGGCCACGGCGGCGGCGTCCCGTTGCTCCCCGCCGCCGCTCGTCACCACCACCGTGACCCCGACGATGATCAGCACGAGCCCCGGCACGGTCGCCGGCTTGATGTTCTGGTCCATCAGCCACCACGCCGCGAGCGCGGCCACCGGGGTCTCCAGCAGGAGCAGGACGCTCGCTGTCGTCGCCGATGTCCTGCCCAGGACGAAGTTCAGCGAACCGAGCCCCAGGATCTGGGGAAGGATGAGCAGCCCGAGCAGCGACAGCTGGGTGGACCGGTCGAAACCCGTCAGCGAGATGCCGGCCAGCCAGCAGACGGCCAGGAGTTGCAGACCGCACACCAGCGAGGTGAAGGTCGAGTACAGTGGAGTGCTCACATCCGCGCGGGACTTCTCACTCAGGGCTGTGTAACCGGCCTGCGCGATCGCCCCCAGGAGCGCGAGCAGGTCACCCATCAGGGCCGTACCGCCGGCCTGTATGTCGAGACCTGCGGCCGTGGCCGCCCCCACCACCGAGAGCCCGAGCCCCGCCCAGGTCCTGCGGGCCGTCCTGACCCCCTGACCGGCTGCGATGAGGGCCTGCCAGACGGGCTGCGTGGCCACCAGCGCCGTGGACATGGCGACCGACGTCAGCCGTGTGCTCGTCATGAAGGACGCGAAGTGCAGGGCGAGCGAGGTGGCCGCGAGGAAGCCGAACACCAGGGGCCGCCACTGCTCCCGGCGCAGGATGCCGCGTTCACCACGCGCGACTTTCACCACCTCGCGGCGGCGTAACAACAGCAGGAACGGCCCGAGTACGGCGAAGCCCAGGCAGTTGCGCCAGAAGGCCATGGCCAGCGGCGAGGCGGAGGCGTAGGCCGTGAGCGGGGCGGTGGCGGAGATGGAGACGATGGTCACCGTCATGGCCGCCAAGGACAACGGGTCGAATCTGCTTTTCACGCGTTCATACCGCCGTTGGGCTGTGGAGGATGAGCCCCATCCCATCGGCCCGTACCGGAGTCGGGCAAGGCGTCAGCGGCTGGAGAGCCCACCAGGACAGGCATCGTGCCCGCCGGTACGGCGCGGCGCTGCCCCGTAGGCAGGTCTCTCGGCGGTCGTCCGGCCATGGCGGCCGGTCCTGACAGGCCCCGAGGGGGCCGGCCTACGCCCCCCGGCCCACGTCGGCCAACCGGTCGCGCAGGCGTGCCGCGTCCTGCCCCGGCGGCAGACCGTACGCCCGTCGGTACTCGCGGTTGAACTGGGTCGCGCTCACATAGCCGACCCGTTCGGCGACCAGGGCCGCCGTGGTGTCACCGGCGAGGAGGAGCCGACGGGCCTCCTGGAGGCGGAGGTGCTTCTGGAAGCGGAGCGGGCTCATGCCGGTGGCCGCCTTGAAGTGGCGGTGCAGGCTGGCGGGGCTCATGTGCGCCGCCGCCGCGATCGCGTCGATGCCGAGCGGCTCGCTGAAACGGGTGTAGATCCACCGGGCCGCCGTACGGACCCTGGCCGCCGCGGAGTCGGCCAGGGTGAAGTGCCGCAGCGTCGGACCGAGGGTGCTGCCGAGCAGGCGGTAGAGGATCTCCGTCTCGATACGGCCCGCCAGGGCGCGGATGTCCTGCGGGGTGTCCAGCAGCCGTACCCAGCGGGTGACCGCGTCGGCGAGTTCGGGCGTCATCGGTGTGGTGAGCCGGCCGGCCGGGTCCGGGGCGGGGAACCCGCTCGCGTCGCTGCCGTCCGGTTCCGGTCCCGGCCCAGGTCCCAGTTCCAGCAGGAGTTCGGCGAGCATGCCGCCGTCCAGGCGCAGCACCGCCGAGCGGTACGGCACCTCCTGGAAGGTGGCCGTGACCGGCAGGACCAGCGAGTTCAGGAACACCTCGCCGCGACCGGTCGTCCAGCTCCGGTCGCCCGCGACGCTGCTCTTGGCGCCCTGGACGATGAAGCAGATCATCGGCTCGTACAGCATGTCGAGCGGCGCGACGGGCTCGTCGAGCGTCACCAGCCTGAGGCGTGGCACCGCCGTGTCGGACCACATGTCGCCGCCGTGCCGGGCGATGGCCTCGGTGAGCTCGTCCAGCATGCGTTCTCCCTGTACTGGTCTGAGAGTATCAGGCAATCCTATGCGGTCGACGGCCCATGCCCCGAGACGTTCCCGCTCCTAGCGTTGACCGCATGACACAGCAAGGCGATGAACAGCGAAGCAATGAACAGAAGCGCAGCGGCATGCCGGTCCGTGCTCTCGGCGGCCAGGGGCTGACCGTCGGCGCGATCGGCCTCGGCACCATGGGCATGACCATGGCCTACGGCGCCGGCGACGAAGCCGGCGGCATCGCGACCATCCGCCGGGCGTACGAGCTCGGCGTCACCCTTTTCGACACCGCCGAGCTGTACGGCCTGGGCACCGGAAGCAACGAGCAGCTGGTCGGCCGTGCCCTGCGGGACATCCGCGGTGACGTGGTGATCGCCACCAAGTTCGGCTTCGACATGAGCGCGCCGCAGAACGCCGACGGCTACGCCCTCAACAGCCGGCCCGAGCACATCCGTGAGGTCACCGAGAACAGCCTGCGCCACCTCGGCACCGACTACGTGGACGTGCTGTACCAGCACCGCGTCGACCCGGATGTACCCATCGAGGACGTGGCGGGCACCATCGGCGAGCTGATCGCCGAAGGCAAGGTGCGGTACCTCGGGCTCAGCGAGGCCGGGCCCGAGGTGATCCGGCGCGCCCACGCCGTCCATCCGGTGTCCGTGCTGCAGACCGAGTACTCCGTGTTCGAGCGGGCCGTGGAGGCCGACGTGCTGCCCGTGGTGCGCGAGCTCGGCATCGGATTCGTACCGTATTCGCCGCTCGGCCGGGGGTTCCTGACCGGCGCGGTGAAGCCGGCCGCCGAGTATCCCGCCGACGACATGCGCAGCTGGGACGACCGCTGGCAGCCCGGCAACTACGAGCGGAACCTGACCGCCATCCGCGAGCTGACCGCGCTCGCGGCCACCAAGGGGATCTCCGTCACGCAACTGGCCCTGGCCTGGCTGCTGGCGCAGGGCGACGACGTCGTACCGATCCCGGGCACCCGCAGTCCGCAGCGCCTCGCCGAGAACGTGGCCGCCGCGGACGTCACGCTCACCCCGCAGGACCTGGCCCGTGTCCAGGAGATCCTGCCCAAGGGCGCCGCCGGGTCCCGCTATCCCGAGGCGATCATGCCCTCCTGGTGACCGGCGGGGCGACCCGGCACGGCGGCCCGGCTCAGCGGACGGTTCAGCGGGCGATCTTCACCTGCCGGGTCTCCGCCACCTGGTCGATGTCCGACGTGCGGATCGTGACCTTCATCGTCCAGGTGCCGGCGAGGGGGAGGTTGAGGGACCGGGTGCCCCAGTAGCCGCCCTGGTCGGTGAGCCTGGCGTCGATGGGGCCGATCTTCTGGGACCGGAGGGTGAAGGAGAGCCGGATCTCGGGGACGGTGGCGATGCCTCCGTCGGGGCCGATGACGACCGCCTCGACCGTGTTCTCGCCGACGCGGCCGGGCTCCAGGACGAGCTGGACCTTGCCTTGGCCGCCCGGGGTGCCGACGTCGAAGGGGATCAGGGTCGTGGACGTGGTGGGGTCGTCCGCGGCGGCCACTGCGGACTCGGCCGCCGCCGTTTCGAGTTCGGCGCGGCCGGGCTGGGTGCCGGTCAGTACCGTCGTGATGAGCAGCACCGCCACGCCCACGACGACTTCGGCGAGGACGGAGCGACGCAGGAACCGGTGGCGGGCGCCCGTTCCCGAAGAGCCGGCCGGCGCCGGTGTGGAAATCGCCTCGGCTGATCCCTCGGATGGTCCCTCGGCTGATCCCTCGGACGACGGCTCGGACGACGCCTCGGACCGCGGCTCGGCCATCTCCAGCGCCGGCACCAGCTCCTTGGACGCCGGCGCCTTCGACGGCTGTGTCTTCGACGGCTGTGCAGCGTCCGTCAGCCGGGCCGTCCAACGGCGCGAGAAGCCCGCCGCGGCCAGCAAAAGCACCACCCCGCACACCTTCGCGACCAGCAGCCGGCCGTACGAGGTGCCGAACACCGCGTCCCACGAGCCGAGCCCCCGCCAGGACTGGTAGACGCCGGTCAGCACCAGGACCGTGACCGAGGTGAACGCGAGACGCGAGAAGCGGTGCACGGAGGCGGCCGGGAGCGGGGTCTCCGACCGGTGGAGCGCGGTCAGCAGGGCCCCGAGACCGCCCAGCCAGACCGCCATCGCCAGCAGATGCAGTACGGAGGAGGCCATCGCCACGGGGACCTGGATGCCCGCGGACGCGTGCTCGGCGACGGCCCAGGTACCCGCCAGCGCGACCGCCAGGAAACCGCCGACCACCGCGAGACCGGCCCGCCTCGGTTCCGCGGTCGAACTCGGTTCCGCGGCCGGACTCCGTTCCGCGGTCGAACTCGGTTCCGCGGCCGGACTCCGTTCCACGGCCGGACTCCGTTCCGCGGCCCGTCGCAGTCCGGCACCCGTGCGTACGAGGAAGACCGCCGCCCCCGCCAGCAGCGCCAGCCGGGCGAGCAGTGCCCAACCGGGCCGGCTCGTCAGCGTGTTCTCGATGAGGGCCGGGTCGAGGAGGGTCGACGGGCCGGTGCCGCGTTCGTAGGGGCCGCGCAGGAAGACGAGGCCGACCGTGGTGGCGAGGAGGATCCACCAGCCGGCCCGTACGAGTCCTCGCAACGGTTCCGGGCTGGGCGGACGGCAGGCGAGGACGAAGACGGCCACGCCGATGAGCAGGGCTACGGCGGCGTACGCGGCGTAGCGGGCGATGTCATAGAGGGCGCCCGAGGCGGGGTTCACGGCAGGCTCGGCGGAGACGGCGGCCGTTGTCGCGGAGGGCTCGCCGATGGAGAAGGTGAAGGCGCCGGCGATGGGGTGGCTGTCCGCCGAGACCACACGCCAGGCGACCGTGAACGTGCCGTCGGGCAGACCGTCGCGGAGCCGTACCCGGACCTGGTCCGAGTGGCCGGGGACGTGCTGGGTGTCGCCCGCGTTCACCCGGCGGTTCTCGGGGCTGAGGACGCGCAGCGAGTCGTCGGTGATGCCGACCGACTCGGTGAAGGTCATGGTGACCTCGCGCGGCGCGGACCGGAGGACGGACCCCTCGCGGGGGTCGGTGTCCCGCACGGCCGAGTGCGCGGACACGGAGGCCGCGCCGCCCAGCAGGATCAGCGACAGCGTGCCCAGCAGGGCGACGAGGGCCGTGGCCCGGCGAGGCGCCGGCGCCGACACCCGTAGCAGCCGCGGTATTCGTATCGCGACTGCTACCGGTATCTCTGGCACCCGGCGCACTTGGTGTGTGCGGCGCACTCGGCCCACGTCGCCTCTCCCTGCTTCTCGCGCTCGCCCACATACATCTGCCGCGTACGACCGCCCGCGGCCTCCGCCGTCTCCGCACCGTCTGCGCACCGCCTGCGCACCGTCTGCGCCGCCTCCGCGGGGGTACGGATGTACGCGGCACGTTGTTCAACGCGGGCCGCGCCCACCCTGCCCGCACCCACCCGGCCCGCGCCACAGGACCGCTCGCGTCCTCACCACGTCGGCCGTGCGGAGACCCCGCCGTCCACGACCAGGTCGTGCCCGGTGATCCAGGAGGCCATCGGCGAGGCGAGGAACACGCAGGCGTCGCCCACGTCCTCCGGGCGCCCCAGCCTGCCGGTGGGAACCGCCTGTTGCCAGCGCCGTACGCCCTCCGGCCACGCCTGCGCGAGACCTTCGCGGTCGATCAGGCCCGGGGAGACGGTGTTCACGCGGATTCCGTACGGACCGTACTCCAGGGCCGCCGAGCGCGCGTGCATGACGACGGCCGCCTTCGACGCGGCGTAGTGCGCGTGGTGCGGGGCGGGGTGCGTGGCCTCGATGGAGGCGATGTGGGTGATGCTGTGCACGCGGAGTCCGGCCGCCGCCTGGGTGCAGGCGAACACGCTCGACACGTTGGCGTCGACCACCGCCCGCCAGTCCGCCGCCGTCATGCCGGGCAACTCCTGGACCGGCTGTACGCCCGCGTTGTTGACCAGGGCCGTCAGCACGCCGCCTCCCCAGTCCGCGGCCTCGCGGACCACCCGGTGGCACTCGGACTCCACGGTCAGGTCGGCCCGCAGGGTCACCGCGCGTCCGCCCGAGGCCGTGATGAGAGCGACGACCTCACTGGCCGCCGCGGCGTTCGTACGGAAGTGGACGGCCACGGCCGCCCCCGCCGCCGCGAACCGCAGCGCGATCCCCCGCCCGATGCCGCCGCCGGCCCCGGTGACCAGCGCCACCTGACCGTCCAGCAGCCCACCACGCGACTCGCCGAACGCACCGGTCAGGTCAGTCGCACCGGTGACGTCAGTCGCTCCGGTCACGGTCGGCTCAGCGCGGCGATCCGCGCTGCCTCCGCGGGGTAGCGGGCCGCGAGTTCGGTCCCGTCCCCGTGCTCGTACCCCTCGTAGGTGAAACCGGGCGCCATCGTGCACCCGAAGAACGACCAGGCTCCGTCCGTGCCGACCCGCGCGCCCATCCAGGTGCGCGCGGGCACGGTGAACTGGACGTGCTGCCCGCCGAGGACGTCCGGACCGAGCAGAACCGTACGGGATGTGCCGTCGGGGGAGAGGAGCCACAGCTCCAGCGGATCCCCCAGGTAGAAGTGCCAGGTCTCGTCGGCCGGGAGGCGGTGCAGTGCGGAGAAGTCGCCGGGCCGCGAGGTCAGGAGGGCGACGATCGCGGTCCCCTCGGGCCGCCCGTCGGGCCGTTCGGGTCCCGCCCAGGTACGGCGGAAGAGGCCGCCCTCCTTGGGGATGGGTTCCAGTCGGTAGTGAGCGACAAGGGCTTCGGGAGTGATGTCATTGACCACCCACCGACCATGCCCCACCGGGAGTGGAAGCAGTAGGTGAACGCACTGGAGTACCGGGGGTATCGGGGGCGTCGGGGGCACCGGCGAGCGGGCCGAACCCGCACGCGCCATGATCGGAGCATGGACGTCACCCTTCACCTGTCCCAGCAGCCCGAGGCCGACGAACTCCTCGGGCGCAGCCCGCTCGCCGCACTCGTCGGCATGCTGCTCGACCAGCAGGTTCCGATGGAGTGGGCGTTCACGGGCCCGTACACGATCACGCGGCGGCTCGGCGGGGACGATCTCGACGCGCGCGAGATCGCGGCGTACGAGCCCGAGGCGTTCGCGGCCCTGCTGTCCTCGAAACCTGCCGTGCACCGTTACCCGGGTTCGATGGCCAAGCGGATCCAGCAGCTGTGCCAGTACCTCGTGGAGCACTACGACGGAAACGCGGCGAAGGTCTGGGAGGGCACGGAGTCGGGCGCGGAGCTCCTGCGCCGGCTCAAGGAGCTGCCCGGCTTCGGGGCCCAGAAGGCCCAGATCTTCCTCGCCCTGCTGGGCAAACAGCTGGGCGTACGCCCGAAGGGCTGGCGCGAGGCCGCGGGTCCGTACGGCGAGGCCAAGTCCTTCCGCTCGGTCGCGGACATCACAGGGCCGGAGTCGCTGACGAAGGTACGGGCGCACAAGCAGGAGATGAAGGCGGCGGCGAAGGCGGAGAAGGCCACTAAGGCCTCCGGCAAGTGAAGGTTCCGTAGCCAGGCCAGGTCATTCGGGCACCGGCCATCGCGCGTCGGCCATCGCGCGTCGGACAGGCGGCTCGGGCCGAGCGCACGCCGAGCGAACGCCGCGGGCGGGTCGCGGGCGAGTCGCCGGTGGGCCGTCGGCGGGCCGCACCTGCCCGCGGGCCGACACGCCGGGCCCGTACGGCTCCGCCCGCCGCCGCCCCCACCGAGACCGGTTCGAACAGCGGCGCCTCACTGGCGCGTCAGTGTCAGCCGTTTCAGGCTTCTGTCCCCGTTTTTCCCGTTTTACCCTTGATCATCCACGACCCGTTCTCGAACGGATCATGAACGGGTGATCCGGGAGAATTACCGGTTTGCCCATATTTACAACGTCATTTCCAGCGTCGCACTCCACCGTCATGGCTGCGCCCGGAAGCTCTTGACCGGTAGGCTTTCCGTGTGATCTTCAAGCGCATCGGAAACGGACGGCCGTACCCCGACCACGGCCGGGAAAGCACCCGGCAGTGGGCGGACGTTGCGCCGCGCCCGGTCCGCCTCGATCAGCTGGTGACGACCAAGGGCCAGCTCGACCTGGAAACACTGCTCGCCGAGGACTCCACGTTCTACGGCGACCTCTTCGCGCACGTCGTGAAGTGGCAGGGCGACCTGTACCTGGAGGACGGCCTGCACCGCGCCGTCCGCGCCGCACTCCAGCAGCGCCAGGTCCTCCACGCCCGTGTCCTCGAACTGGGCTGAGTCTCCAGGGTTCGACTCGTGCCCGTGTTGGACCTTTTGGGTTGGACTGGACACCGCTCAATGATCATCTAGTAGGCATCGACGCTCCGGCGCACTACGCTGCGCCCATGAGCATGCTCACTCCCCCTGGCATGGGCGGCCAGTACCGGATCACGGGGGACAAGTACCCACGGATGCGCAGAAACCGGGGGCGCCGCAGGATCGTGCTCGCGGTCGTCGCCTCCGTCGCGGCGCTCGGACTGGTCGGCTGGGGAACCCTGCAGCTCATCGACGTCTTCACGGGCGGCGGCGACAAGGCGACGGCAGTCGGTTCGGCGACGGACTGCAAGGTGTCCCCCTCGCCTTCCGCGAACCCGGTCAACGCCGTCCCGAAGCCCGGCCAGATCACCGTGAACGTCCTCAACGCCACGTCCCGCGCCGGCCTCGCCAAGGACACCGCGGACGCGCTGAAGAAGCGCGGCTTCAAGATCGGCGAGGTGGGCAACGCCACCAAGACGTACGACAAGAAGGTCGACGGGCCCGGCCTGGTGCTCGGCGCGAAGGCGGCTGCCGGCACCGCCCTTCCCGTACTCGCCACCCAGCTCACCGGCGCCGAGACGAAGACCGACACCCGGGCGAAGCCCGCGGAGGTCGACCTGATCCTCGGCAAGACCTTCAAGGCCCTGACGAAAGAGAAGGACGCCGCCAAGGCCCTGACCACTCTGGCCAGGCCCTCACCGGCGCCCTCGGCGACGAAGAAGGACTGCTAGGACCGCTAACCACTAGGGCCTCTGGTGTCGCTGCTGCCGGCTGGTGTCGCTGGTGCTCTGCTGACACGGGCGGGGCACCAGCGGCTGTTCGTCCTGTTCGGCCTGTTCGGCGGCGCCGTACAGGCCTATTCAGCTGCGCCGTACATACGATCTCCCGCGTCGCCGAGGCCCGGGACGATGTAGCCGTGCTCGTTCAGGCGCTCGTCGACCGACGCGGTCACGACCGTGACCGGGGCACCCGCGAGTTCGCGCTCCATGACCTCGACGCCCTCGGGAGCGGCGAGGAGGACCACGGCCGTCACATCGTCGGCCCCGCGCTTGATCAGTTCCTTGATCGCCGCGACGAGGGTGCCGCCGGTGGCGAGCATCGGGTCCAGGACATACACCTGGCGCGCGGAGAGGTCCTCCGGCATGCGGGTCGCGTACGTGGACGCCTGGAGCGTCTCCTCGTCGCGGATCATGCCGAGGAAACCCACCTCGGCGGTCGGCAGGAGGCGCACCATCCCGTCGAGCATGCCGAGGCCCGCCCGCAGGATCGGTACGACGAGGGGCCGCGGGTGGGACAGCTTGACGCCCGTGGTGCCGGACACCGGGGTCTCGATGTCGACCTGTTCGGTGCGCACGTCCCGCGTGGCCTCGTAGGCGAGCAGGGTGACCAGTTCGTCGGCGAGCCGACGGAAGGTGGGGGAGTCGGTGCGGCGGTCGCGCAGCGTGGTGAGCTTATGAGCGACCAGGGGGTGGTCGACGACATGGAGACGCATGCCCCAAGGGTATCCGGGCCCGTCCAGCCCGCCCGTCGCCCCGTGACCACCGGCTTCGGGTTCCGTCCGAGCTCGGTGGGAGAACGCTTCGCCGATGCCACCCCGGAGACTCCGCTGGCATCAAACCGCCCGTCGGAGGGAAAGTGGGAGGGATCGACTGGGGGTGTTGCCGATGCCGGAACCGGAGCAACGGAACCGGGAGGACCCAGAGAACCCGGAGAACCTGGGGAATCCGGGAAACCTGGAGAGCGACGCTCAGCGCCGCAGGCGCCGTGCCCAGTTCCTGCGGGAACTGACGGAGGCACGCGAGCTGCGCGACAGGGTTCAGCCGCGCCGGGCGAAGACGGCCCGGCTGCGCCACGCCATGCGCATGCGTACGTTCCGCTGGTGACTTCCGCTGATGACTTCCTCCTCCGCCTGAGAACCGACACGCGACACGCACGGATCGCCGTAGCCGCGGCCGTGGTCGTTCGTGGTCGTGGTCGTGGTCGTGACTCTGACTCTGACCACGGCTCCGGCTGTGGCCGCCACGACTGCCCACGACTGCCCATGACCGTTCGGGGCAGCCCCGGACAGCCGCGTAGGAAGTGGGGATTCCGGCGGCGTACGATCCCGCTGTCGGTGGGCGCCGGGCGCCCGGGTGAGGCCATGCGGCGGCGTGACGCACGCGCCACGTGACCGGGCGGGAAGACGCGCCCGGGACACAGCGAGCCGAAGACCTCTCCTGAACGCTCTGTTTCTGCCACGATTCCGAGTGGGCGGGGCTCGGAGCACTCATTCCCCGCCCACAACCTCCGCCGGGGGGACCCCCAACCGGCACACCTAGGACCAGTGGGAGAGTCACGGTGTACTTCGCCGCACTGCTCGCGCGCACCGAAGACGGGTGGGAAGCGAGCGACACAGAGCTCGACGATGTGGAGACCCTGTCCGATCTGACCGACCTGGCCCGTGAAGCCTCGGTCGACGACGACACGGTGCTCGTCTTCATCGAGCAGGAGGACGCGTGGTTCGGAGTCGTCCGCGTGGACGGCGAGGAGGACCCTCGCATCTACGTCTCGGACGCCGCGGCCGCAGCTCGCAGTTCGTACGGCGAGATCCTGCTCACGGACGAACTGCTCGGAAGGGATCCCGGCGACGACGGCGTCGCCGACCTGGACTCCCTCGACCTCGACGGCACGGAGGACGGTGAACCCGAGGACGAAGCCGACGCCGACGAAGAAGACGGCGTCGGCACCACCGTCAAGGGCGAGATCGTGCCGTCCGGACCCATCGGAGACCGCGAGGTCCTTGTCGATCTCGGTGTGAACGAGAAGGAGTTGCTGACCCTGGACAGCACCGACGCACTCGGCGAGATCGCCGAGGTCCTCGGGGCGGCGGAGGTTCTGGAGACCGTCCGCTGACTCCCCCGAACCCCCCGCCC
>NZ_LIPP01000207.1 GCF_001418335.1 Streptomyces aurantiacus
AACGGGATCACGAGACACTAGCTCATCGACGAGCACAGTCTGTGCCTCGCGATATGTTTGCAAAGCTGCAGCCTGTCGTCCCGACCTGTACAGGGCGAGCATCAGTAGTTCCCGGAATCGCTCGTCCAGCGGATGCTCGGCAACCAGGCCGGTCAGCTCCGTGGCAGCCTTTGTATGGGCCCCGCTGCTGAGTTCGGCCGTGAGGTGGGTTGCTTGTGCAGACAGGCGTTGCTCTTCCAATCGTTGTCGTTGAGCTTGCGCGTACTCTCCTCGGATGCCGGCCAGCGGCGTTCCGTGCCACAGCGCCAATCCCCGGCGCAGTTGCTCTGCCGATTCTCTGGTGTCTCCCGAGCGCCGCGCCTGCTCAGCCAGGGCGAGGAATTCCCGGAAGACATGAAGGTCCAGTTGGTCCGGCGAGATGCGGAGCTGATACCCATCCCCTGTGAAACGGATCGCTGATGTCGTGATTTTCCCGGCAGGATCCAGTGCCCTCCGCAGCCCGTGTACGTAGGTCCGAAGATTTCCGAGCGCAGACGCTGGCGGTCGAGCCCCCCAGACGGCGTCGACAAGGCCGCTCGTCAGTACCTGCGAACCTTCCGCCAGCAGGAGCACGGCCAGGACCGCCCGCTGCTGTGACGGACCCAGTTCGATCTCGTCCTGACCTCGCCAGGCTTTGACGGGCCCCAGCACCGCAAACCGTAACCGCTCATGCATCCTGCATCCCCCTGGGGAACCGCATCCGAACTGGGACTGTGAGACGTTGCGCAACTTCGTCCTCTCCGGCGCGGGCCTCCTGTACTGGCGACGCAAAGCCGAACAATGAGCCCTTTTCGAATCGGCGGTGCCTGGCCGTGAGTTGGACTGTCCTGCGCAACGACGAAGCTCCTGGTAGACGGGTTCTCGACCGAGATCGCCTGTGTCCGCCAGGAGCTTCGCGTGCTTGTCTACCCGTCCGGTATCGATCTGTCCAGCCGCACCCTGCAACACCTCTCCGGTCTCCTCGCACGTCACCGTCGTCGGATCGGCTCCCGGTGGCGTCGCCTGACCTGCGGCCGGCAGGCCCTGCTCGTCCTTTCCCACCTGCGCTGCGGCGACACCTACGCCCGCCTCGCAGCAGGCTTCCGCGTCGGTATCACGACGGTCCACCGGTACATACGCGAGACCGTCGATCTTCTGGCCGCACTCGCGCCCACGCTGGAACAGGCCATGACGACCGTGTGGAAGAAGGCGTACGTGATCCTCGACGGCACCGTGCTGCCGATCGACCGCATCGCTGCCGACCAGCCGTATTACTCGGGGAAGAAGAAGCATCACGGGATGAACGTGCAGGTACTCGCGGATCCAGCCGGCCGTCTGATCTGGGCCTCGGACGCCCTACCCGGAGCTGTGCCCGATCTGACCGCGGCCCGGACCCACGGCATTCCCGCCGCCCTGACCGCCGACGACGTCAAGTGCTGGGCGGACAAGGCATATCAGGGCGCAGGCCCTGCTGTCCGCGTCCCGTTCCGGGGCAAGAACCTGCGCGGCCGGCGTCGGCGTCACAACCGCGATCACGCCAAGATCCGCAGCCTGGGCGAACGCGCCATGGCCATCCTCAAATGCTGGCGGCTCCTGCGGAAGCTCCGCTGCAGCACTACCCGGATCACCGCTGTCGTCCGTGCCGTCGTGACACTCGAACTCGCCACCTGATCAAGATGGAAAAGGTTCAGTGTGGGGGAAGACACCCTCGGCCTGCTGGGCGACGAGGTAGTCCGGCTGGTCGGCGCCTACCCGCGGCAGCCCCTCTCTGACATCTGGGGCGATCTCCTCACGACGCAAGACCAGATATTCCGTACTCTCGAAGGCGGCCGGGTCCGGCAGCCGTCCAAGCTGCGCGACTTGAACTATCAAGCCGCGGTGGTGTCCTTCCTCGTAGCGAAGGGCTTCAACGACCTCGAAGACCGCGCCCAAGCCATGACGATGACCCGCGTCGCAGCCGCCTGCGCACGCGACGCGGAGCATCAAGGACTCATGCGCTCGTCGAAGGCCTGCGGTCACTGATCGCGTACTGGGCGGACAAGCCCACAGACGCCTACCACTACGCCCAGCGGGGCGTGGAAATGGCAACGAACCTCAACGGCACAGTGAAACTGTGGCTCCTCGGCCTGCAATCACGCGCCGCAGCAGTCCAAAGCGATGCGGAAACCGCGCGCACCGCCAGCCAACAGGCCGGCATCTGGCGGGAGAGCGTCGAGCTCGACGACCTCGACCGTCTCGGTGGCCTGTTCACCTACTCGGAGCCGAAGCAGCTCTACTACACCGTGGAAACCGAGGCGCTGCTCGGCAACGGTGACCCGCGACTTGCCGCCCAGGCAGAGGACGCCGTGAACTCTTTCAGCGATCCGGACACCCCGTTCTGGGCGTTCGGCGACCTGGCCGGCGCACAGTGAAACCTCGCACTCATCCGTCTCCACGACGGGCGGCTGGACGGCGCCGCGGAAGCCATCCGGCCCGTGCTCGAACTGCCCACGACCCACAGGAACAACGGCATCATCGTGTCCGCGCAGCGTGTTCGCCAGGCACTCAAAAGCGGCCCAGTCCGCTCAGCCATCCAGGCACGCAGCCTGCGCGAGGAGATCGAGGTCTACCCACCACAGCGCTCCACCGGCACCTCCGTCATAGCGCCACGCGAGTAGCATCCCCGGCATGTACCCGGTCAGCCGCCACAGTCAGCGTCTGGAACTGCGCGAACTCGTCCTTGACGATGTCGCCGCGGTGCACGCCGTCTACGGAAGTGCCACAGCGACGGAACACCTGTCGTTCGAGCCCCGCACCCTCGACCAGGTCACGCAGATCGTGGCCCGGTCGGTGGCTTCGGCCACCGCAGAGCCACGGACCGAATACGTACTCGCCGTCGCCCAGCGGGACACCGGCGACTTGATCGGGTTCGGCCGACTCGCCACCGACCCGCACCAGCAGCGTGCAGCCACCTTCGGCTTCGCGCTGCGCCCGGACACGTGGGGCAAGGGCTACGGTCTGGAAACTGTGCATCTCCTGCTCGGCCTGGCCTTCAAGGAACTGCACCTTCACCGCGTATGGGGTGCACGCTCCCCACTCAACGAGGCCTCGGCGAAGACCATGACGGCGGCCGGGATGGTCGAGGAGGGCGTCATTCGGGCTCACGTCCAGAAAGCCGGGCAGTGGCGGGACTCCGTCGTGCACGCGATCCTCGACGACGAATGGGCTGCTCGTCAGCCCACCGATGTTGCGTAGAGCACCGTGTACAGCGATGGCAATAGCTCTCCGGCCGTCTGCCTCTCCATTCAGGCACACCGGACTAGGCCCTTGAATAAGATCGTGTTACGAGCTCTCATGGCGAGGGGCAGCGTGGGTGCTGGTGAGTGCGCGGCCGCAGAAACTGGTGTGCTCCTGCGGCCGCAGGTCGTTCATTGGACGATGCGGGGCTCCCGTCGGCGCATGAAGGAGACAGTTCTTCCTGTGTTTCGGTCGGCCACAGGAGTGGGGACGGCGTCGTCTCCCTTGATCAGTTCGACCCCTTCCCGTGTGGCAGTTGCCACGCCTGCCGAGAAGGCAACGGCGAGGATCTCTGCCAGCATGCTGTTGGCGCCTTCCTGCGGGAACGGCGTGATCGCGGAAAACGCCTGTTCATGGTTACGGAGCCAGTCCTGGTCCGCCGCCACGGTCAGCCACTCACCATCGGACTGGATCAGCACTCTCGCCGAACCCAAAGTTAGAGCTTCGGTGGCGATCATCCCGGCCAGTTCAACCGGATCATAGGTACCTCTGCGGAAGAACCGGCTTTCGTTCTCAAGCAGATAGTCCATCGGATCGAGTGGGACGATGTCTTCAGGGTGATATTTCAATATCGCCGCCCTGTCTGAGTTCGTTGAAGAGGTTGAAGGCCGATGGGGGAATGTGAAACTCGTACCCCTCGAACGTGGGAGATTTGGGCGACTCAGGAATCTTCCTACTCACGGCCCCGGCTTCCTCAAGCCTGTTCATCGCAGTGTCCGTGATCCTGACCTTGATGATCCCTTTCTGTCCTAGCTGCCTGAGCGCAAAGAACTGCGCGTCGGCGTAGTGCGTGGCGAGGAAGAACCCTCCCGGCCCGTCAGTGTGACTGGCTGCCGCTGCGGTTGCGTCGAGTCCCTTGTTCAGGATATCGACCAGCGACTGCACACTGGCTCCGTGGAAGAACAAGCCACCGGCCACCAGCCGGTCGACGAAAACCAGTTGGTGGCGGGCCCCGGCGCCCTCGGCCCGCTTGCGGATCCCGCCCCGCGCAGCATGACGGCGGCCTTCGAGGCCAGCCTGCCATGGCGCCGCCAACTCCTCTATCAGGAAGGCGAGATGATGCTGCGAGATCCCCCGTGAACAGCTGATGCGCCAGCACCGCCCGATTGACCATGATCGCCACAATCGGATCATGCCACCAGCCAGGCACGACGCCTCACCCGCTGTCACGCACCAACTCGTAAGGGCGATGGCGACCTGTAGAAATCCTGCGATCGGAACCCTCCGCCTCGCCGGCGCCCTCAATACAGCCGCTGGCCGCCGCCGGACAGCCGGGACCAAACACGCGCCCTCGCCCTTCTCGGCCTCACGTGATCAAAAAGGACGAGGCCCGACTACGCCGAAGCCCTGCACCGCCGGCCGGCTCCGAGTGGCCGGAGCCGAGCTCAGGCCCGGGGATCTCTCTCGTTGAGCGCATCGAACTTGCGCACCTCATTGCGCATGTGCGGGCCCCACTTGGTGAAGAGCGCCGTGACCTCCGGTGTGGCAAGGTGTCGATCGAGCGCCTCCTGGGACGTCCACTGTTCAAGTACCGTGACGGTTCCGGTCGCCGCGTCGTCGACACAGAACGAGATCAACACGTTCCCGGGGTTCGCCGCGGCGATCGGATACGTCGACTGTGCCTCGGCGATGAACGTCTCGACATCCTCGGCGGGGACGAAGACCCGGCCGGCCACAATGATCTCCGTCTGGATGGAAGCTTCCGCTGTCGCGGTGGTGGCGGCCTTATTCTGAGGGTTCTGAGGCGAATTCATTGTTCCTTCTCATCTTTGGTGTCTTGGTGCGGAGCCAGCCGCGCGACGTGGTCATGCCGGCACTCCTCGTACTGTCTGGTACTGAAGAGAGAACCCCGACACACGGATCTGGCAGTACGCTAAAACCTGACATCAATGTGAGAGGCAAGCCGTTTAACTGAGGTCACGTGCAACAGGCGCAGTAGCGCGCGGAACTGCGTGCGGCGTGCGTTCGTCTCCGCACCCGGCTCGCCGCGATGCGGCGCCCGCAGAACGTGCGCTCCATCCTGAGGAGGGCCGGTGTGTTGGAGGATGAGCAGGCGCCGCGAAGCAGGCCGCGCTTGAATCGCGTGCCGCCGTCGGTAAAACTCTGACCAAACGCCAGCTGCTGATCTACGGCCTGCGCGTCCTGGAACGCGCCGCCCACGTTGCCGACCTCACGTTCTACCTGCACGGGGCCCCGACCGGGCCGAACATGACCGGCGCGGCAGCTCATCACTCAATCGGTGGCTAACTCGAAGAAGATCAGTAAGACCCGCTGAAGCAAGAAGCAGATCCGAATTAACGACCCGCGAAGTCCGGGCCTAGCCCGCTTCGCTCCCGAGCCCCCTGACAGACGCGGAACCGTGCGGCCGGTGCGCGCCCTGTCCACGGCCGGACCTTGCCCGTCCCTGGCGGGAGGGCTCCCGGCCGGTCACCGGTCGCGGCGGCTTCGCGCGCGTGCACTCGTCGCTTGCTCTCGCACACCCGGAAATCCCCCGTTTTTCTGTACGGCGGGAAGCGCGTCGTGTCGAGAAATCCTCGCCAACAGTGGATCGGTAATTCTGGCGGATACGCGGACAAGGCCCGCATATCCGTCTGTTAAAGAGTGTCATGGGTATTTCACCGGACGTTAATCTCGGAAAATTCACGAAGACCTATCATCCCTATTGTATCGGTCATCGAGGGAGGGAAATCGTGAAGATGTGGTCCCGAAAGGCATCGCTGCTGACCGGCGCTCTGGCGCTGAGTCTGGTGTCCGTTCTTGCCGCCCCCGCGCCCCACGCGTCCGCGCTCAACTCGGTTGCCTGCAATGAGGACGGTTACCTGCGAATCTGGTACTGGTCGTGGACCTCCGACGGTTTCGAATATCTCGACAGCTATTGTTTCGCCAATGCGGGCGAGGACGACCAGGTTGGAATCCAGCGCGCCGCGCGCCTGAGATCCGGCAATAACGCCGGCTACGTCATAATCGACAACAGCACCAGGGTGTCCTTCGGGAAGTGGTGGACGGGCGACCTTCCCAAGGGCACCGTGACCTTCCTCCACATCGACTGACGACAGTGCCTTCGGGCGGGCCGGTGGCCGACCGGAGCACCGGGCATCGTGCCCAGGCCGGTCACCGTCTCGGCGTGCACCGCGCGGGTCACCGAAGTCGCCTAGGCAGTTTCGTTTAGATCAACCGGTGTGGGTCGGATCGATGGACATGGAAGGCGCCTCCGACTGGACGATGATCTCGCCCCAGTCACCCAGGATCTTGTAGCTGTCCTCGTCGAGCACGGTCAGGGCATCGATTGATCCGTAGTCGGCACTGCCGCTCGCGTCGATCGCAGCCTTGACACGCTCTGGCCCGTCCAGTGCAGGGCACGTACGGATGAGAAGGCCACTGTGGCCGGTCGGAAGCAGGCACGTTTCCCCGGTAGAGGGGCCCGGTATCTGGGGTGTCGTGGCAGAAGCAACAGATCGAGTTTGAGGGTCAGGAGACCAGGGTGGACAGCGATGTCCAGTACGTAGCTGTCCTCCAGGCTGACGTTCCCGAACCCCCGGGACGCTCGGGTGGTTGTCGTGCATGGTTTCCCCCTCGGGCTGGCAGCGGGATGCTGATCATGATCCTGACCAGAGGAAGATGCCAGTGATATGCAGACCGGCCAGGTAGATGGTCGCTGTCTTCTCGTAGCGGGTGGCGATGCCTCGCCATTGCTTCAGGCGGTTGATGCACCGTTCAAGGAGTAAGCCGTAATGCACACATAGACGACTCCGGATCGGGGAATGTCCCGGTCGTAGGGGTGGATGGCTTGCTCCAGGCCGCTGCTGTCGTGCAGCAGTTGCGGGAGCGACAAGCCGGTGAGAGTGAGGATGGTGAGTCGCGGTGTCCGATGACGTCGTCGCGGAACTCCCCAGATCCCGTGGTGGGAGACAGTTCCGGAGTTGAGCCGTCAGCTCGTGGTGCGGCGGTTGGCCGAGCTGGCAGCCCGGATGGTGATCGCGGCCGAACGGGACGGGGGTGAACCCCGTGACGATGACGGCACCGGCTCCCTGGGAACGGCTTGACGGCAAGATTCGGCCCTGGCATCTCGATCGCCTCGCGGTTGTCCATGTCCGCCAGTCGACTCCGCAGCAGGTTATCGATCATGCGGAGTCGACCCGGCTGCAGTACGGACTTACCCAGCGGGCTGCCGACCTGGGCTGGGCCCCGTGGCGGGTCCTGGTGATCGATGAGGACCTCGGTCATTCGGCGTCCGGCCTGGTGGACCGGCCCGGCTTCCAGCGGCTGGTCTCCGAAGTCGGCCTGGACCACGTGGGACTGGTCCTGGGAGTGGAGATGTCCCGCCTGGCCCGCAGCGGCCGCGAATGGCACCAGCTTCTGGAGCTGTGCGCGCTGGCCGGGGCCTTGCTCGCCGATCCGGACGGTGTCTATGACCCGGCCGAACACAACGACCGTCTCCTCCTCGGTCTGAAGGGGACGATCAGTGAGGCCGAACTGCATCTGATCAAGCAGCGGATGTGGAACGGACGGATCGGCAAGGCTCGCCGCGGCGAGCTGGGCCGCTGCCGGTCGGCTGTCTCCGACTCGCTGACGGCCAGGTCGTCAAGGATCCGGACGAGCAGGTGCAGGCCGTGGTCGGCCTGGTCTTCGACCTGTTCGACGAACTCGGCCTGATCAACGGAGTGTTGCGGTTTCTGGTCGACCATGACATCCAGATCGGCATCCGGGCCCGGGAGGGTCCGGAGAAGGGGCTGCTGGTGTGGCGTCGGCCCAGCCGGATAGTGATCCAGAACATGCTCCGCCACCCCGCCTGTGCCGGGATCTATGTCTATGGCCGCAGCCGTACCGACCCCCGCCGCGGCGTTCCCGGCCGTCCATGCACCGGCCGGGTCCGCAAGCCGCGCGAGGACTGGTTCGTGTATCTGCCCGGGGTCCTGCCCGCCTATATCGACAGGCCGATAAACGGTCCTCGGCCTCATCCCGCCCCCGCCCTCTGGGGGGGCGACGTCGTTTCGGAAAGTCACATGACTTGCTTTAGGTGTGCGTCCGACGGTGGAGCGCGGTGCCGTCGAGCATGGGGCGGCGGCGACGAATCTTGCGGCGCGGTGTCCAAAACAGCCCCGCATCCCGGCCTTCTGTGGTGACAGCGCACCACCCGGTCATCACAGCACCCAGGAGAGTGGGCATGGCACCGCCCCGCCCGAAGCCCCCGCACGGCGCCTCCACCCCACCAGACCGGCACAGGCCATACCCCACGCCTGCGTGCCGCAGCGCACGCACCCACCGGCCCCGGCGCCCGGGATCCGTCTGGCCGGTCGCCCAGCACCCCACCCGCCACGACACCCACGCGATCGAACCATGGCTGATGGAAACCATCGTCCGGGTCGTTGCCACCTACACCCGGCACAGCCACCGCGTGCTGCTC
>NZ_LIPP01000208.1 GCF_001418335.1 Streptomyces aurantiacus
CCCAGCCCTCGGCGTAGGCCTGCATCATGGCGTACTCGATGCCGTTGTGGACCATCTTGGAGAAGTGGCCGGAGCCGACCTTGCCGGCGTGGACGAAGCCGGCGTCGCCCTCGGGCTTGAGGGCGTCGAAGACCGGCTGGACCTTCGCGATGTGCTCCGCGTCGCCGCCGACCATGAGCGCGTAGCCGTTGGCCAGGCCCCAGACGCCGCCCGAGACTCCGGCGTCGACGAAGCCGATGCCCTTCGCCGCGAGTTCCGCGGCGTGCTTCTCGTCGTCCGTCCAGCGTGAGTTGCCGCCGTCCACGACCACGTCGCCGGGCTCCAGGAGCTCGGCGAGCGCGTCGACGGTGGACTGGGTCGCCGCGCCGGCGGGAACCATCACCCACACCACCCGCGGACCCTTGAGCCTGCCCACCAGCTCCTCAAGGCTGTGGACGTCGGCGAGGTCCGGGTTGCGGTCGTATCCGATGACGGTGTGGCCTGCGCGGCGAATGCGCTCACACATGTTGCCGCCCATCTTGCCGAGGCCGACGAGGCCCAATTGCATGGCTGTCATTGTCAGGTCACTTCTTTCGGAGAGTGCGGTACGTGGCCACGAGGGCGGTGGTGGACGGGTCGAGGCCGGGGACATCGGCGCCCTCGGTGAGGGCCGGTTCGACGCGCTTGGCGAGGACCTTGCCGAGTTCGACGCCCCACTGGTCGAACGAGTCGATGTTCCAGACGGCGCCCTGCACGAACACCTTGTGCTCGTAGAGGGCGATCAGCTGGCCGAGGACCGAGGGGGTCAACTCGGCGGCCAGGACGGTCGTGGTCGGGTGGTTGCCGTGGAACGTGCGGTGCGCGACCTGTTCCTCGGGCACGCCCTCGGCCCGCACCTCGTCGGCGGTCCTGCCGAAGGCGAGCGCCTGGCCCTGGGCGAAGAGGTTCGCCATCAACAGGTCGTGCTGGGCGGCGAGTTCGGCGCCCAGGTCGGCGACCGGGTTGACGAAGCCGATCAGGTCGGCCGGGATCGTCCGCGTGCCCTGGTGGAGCAACTGGTAGTACGCGTGCTGACCGTTGGTGCCGGGCGTGCCCCACACGACCGGGCCGGTCTGCCAGTCGACGGGGCGGCCCTGGCGGTCCACGGACTTGCCGTTGGACTCCATGTCCAGCTGCTGCAGGTACGCCGTGAACCTGGACAGGTAGTGCGAGTACGGCAGCACCGCATGGGACTGCGTGTCGAAGAAACCGCCGTACCAGACGCCCAACAGGCCCAGCAGCAACGGCGCGTTGGACTCCGCGGGGGCGGTGCGGAAGTGCTCGTCGACGAGGTGGAAGCCGTCGAGCAGCTCCCGGAAGCGGTCCGGGCCGATCGCGATCATCAGGGACAGGCCGATCGCGGAGTCGAAGGAGTAGCGCCCGCCGACCCAGTCCCAGAACTCGAACATGTTGGCCGTGTCTATCCCGAAGTCCGCGACCTTCGCCGTGTTCGTGGACAGGGCCACGAAGTGCTTGGCCACGGCCTGCGAGTCGCCGTCGAGCCCGGCGAGCAGCCAGTTGCGCGCCGAGGTCGCGTTGGTGATCGTCTCGATGGTGGTGAAGGTCTTCGAGGCGACGACGAACAGTGTCTCGGCCGGGTCCAGGTCCCGTACGGCCTCGTGCAGGTCGGCCCCGTCGACGTTCGAGACGAAGCGGACGGTCAGGTCCCGGTCGGTGAAGGCGCGCAGCGCGTCGTACGCCATCGCCGGGCCCAGGTCGGAGCCGCCGATGCCGATGTTGACGACATTCCTGATGCGCCTGCCGGTGTGCCCGGTCCACTTGCCGGAGCGGATCCGCTCGGCGAAGCCGGCCATCCGGTCGAGCACGGCGTGCACCTTCGGCACGACGTTCTCGCCGTCGACCTCGACGACCGCGTCACGCGGGGCGCGCAACGCGGTGTGCAGGACGGCGCGCTGCTCGGTGACGTTGATCGGCTCGCCGCGGAACATCGCGTCGCGCAGCCCGAACACGTCGGTGGCGGCGGCGAGTTCCTGGAGCAGCGCGAGCGTCTCGTCGGTGATCAGGTGCTTCGAGTAGTCGATGAGCAGGTCACCCACGCGCACGGTGTAGCGCTCGGCACGCTCCGGGTCCGCGGCGAACAGCTCGCGCAGCCGCGGATGGAGGAGCGCGCCGGCCCGGTGGTCCTCCAGGGCGGTCCACTCGGGGCGGCGGGTGAGCCTCGGTGTGTCAGACACGGCTCTGCCTCTCGGCGTCGTGCCCGTGCAGGGCGATGGCGTACATCTCGTCCGCGTCGAGCCTGCGCAGTTCCTCGGCGATCAGCTCGGAGGTGGAGCGGACCTTCAGTGCGAGGGTGCGCGAGGGCTGGCCCGGCAGGGACAGCGTCGCGAGGGGGCCCTCGGGGCGGTCGATGACGATCTCGCCGCTCTCGGTGCCGAGCTTCACGGCGGTGACCACGGGCCCTGCGGTGACGACCCGCTCCACCGAGACCTTGAGGCGGGCCTCCAGCCAGCGGGCGAGCAGTTCGGCGCTCGGGTTCTCGGCCTCGCTCTCGACGACGGCCGAGGTGATCCGCGTACGGGCCTGGTCGAGGGCGGCGGCGAGCATGGAACGCCAGGGTGTCAGCCGGGTCCAGGCCAGGTCGGTGTCGCCCGGCGCGTACGCGACGGCGCGCGCCTCCAGTGCGGCGAGCGGGGTCTCCACCGCGTACATGTCGGTGATCCGGCGCTGGGCGAGGGCGCCCAGCGGGTCCTTGACCGGGACCTCCGGTGCGTCCACCGGCCACCAGACGACGACCGGCGCGTCCGGGAGCAGCAGCGGCAGGACCACCGAGTCGGCGTGGTCGGACACCTCGCCGTACAGCCGCAGGACGACCGTCTCGCCGGTGCCGGCGTCCGCGCCGACCCGTACCTCGGCGTCGAGGCGGGAGTTCGTGCGGTCGCGGGAGGTGCGGGCGTGCCGCTTGATGACGACGAGGGTGCGCGAGGGGTGCTCGTGCGAGGCCTCCTCGGCCGCCTTGATCGAGTCGTACGCGTTCTCCTCGTCCGTCACGATGACCATCGTCAGGACCATGCCCACGGCAGGTGTGCCGATGGCGCGGCGGCCCTCCACGAGAGCCTTGTTGATCTTGCTTGCCGTGGTGTCGGTCAGGTCGATCTTCATGGCCTGCGCCAGCTCCGTCCGTCTCGTGCGAGCATCTCGTCGGCTTCCCCGGGACCCCAGCTGCCCGAGGCGTACTGCGCCGGCCTGCCGTGCGTGTCCCAGTGCTCCTCGATCGGGTCGAGGACCTTCCAGGACTCTTCCACCTCCTGGTGACGGGGGAAGAGGTTGGCGTCGCCGAGCAGTACGTCCAGGATCAGGCGTTCGTACGCCTCGGGGCTGGACTCCGTGAACGACTCGCCGTACGCGAAGTCCATCGACACGTCCCGGATCTCCATCGACGTACCCGGCACCTTCGATCCGAAGCGCACCGTCATGCCCTCGTCGGGCTGCACCCGGACGACGATCGCGTTCGCGCCGAGTTCCTCGGTGGCCGTGGAGTCGAAGGGGGAGTGCGGGGCCCGCTGGAAGACGACGGCGATCTCGGTGACGCGGCGGCCCAGGCGCTTGCCGGTCCGCAGGTAGAAGGGGACGCCCGCCCAGCGGCGGTTGTCGACCTCCAGCTTGATCGCCGCGTACGTGTCGGTCGTCGACTCGGGGTCGATGCCGTCCTCTTCGAGGTACCCGCGCACCTTCGCGCCGCCCTGCCAGCCCTCGGCGTACTGGCCACGCACGGTGTGCTCGCCCAGGTCCGCCGGCAGCCGCACGGACTTGAGGACCTTGAGCTTCTCGGTGAGCAGCGAGTCGGCGTCGAAGGCGATGGGCTCCTCCATCGCGGTGAGCGCCATCAGCTGCAGGAGGTGGTTCTGGATGACGTCACGGGCCGACCCGATGCCGTCGTAGTAGCCCGCGCGACCGCCGATGCCGATGTCCTCGGCCATCGTGATCTGTACGTGGTCGACGTACGACCGGTTCCAGATCGGCTCGTACATCTGGTTGGCGAAGCGGAGCGCCAGGATGTTCTGGACGGTCTCCTTGCCGAGGTAGTGGTCGATACGGAACACCTGCTCCGGGTCGAACACCTCGTGCACGACCCGGTTCAGCTCGCGTGCGCTCTTCAGGTCGCGGCCGAACGGCTTCTCGATCACCGCGCGCCGCCAGGAACCCGCGGGCGCCTCGGCCAGACCGTGCCTCTTGAGCTGCTTGACGACCTTGGGGAAGAACTTCGGCGGTACGGAGAGATAGAAGGCGTAGTTGCCGCTGGTGCCCCGGGAGGCATCCAACTCGTCGACGGCCGCCCGCAGTTGCTTGAACGCCGTGTCGTCGTCGAAGTCGCCCGGGATGAACCGCATGCCCTCGGCGAGCTGCTGCCAGACCTCCTCACGGAACTCGGTACGCGCGTGCTCGCGGACCGAGTCGTGCACGATCTGGGCGAAGTCCTCGTCCTCCCAGTCGCGCCGGGCGAAGCCGACGAGGGAGAAGCCGGGCGGCAGCAGACCGCGGTTGGCCAGGTCGTAGACGGCCGGCATGAGCTTCTTGCGCGACAGGTCGCCCGTCACACCGAAGATGACCAGACCGGAGGGCCCGGCGATCTTCGGGAGGCGGCGGTCCTGGGGGTCGCGGAGGGGGTTGTCCCAGTCGTCCGCGAGGTCCAGGGCCCGGGCGAGGTCCTGGAGCGCGAGGCCGGCCGCAGTGGCGTCGGACGCCGCGTCCGCCGCCGTCGCTCCCGCCGCCGCCTTGGGCGTCGCGTGCGCCGCCGCGCCGCGCGGGGCGGCGGGAGCGACGGCCCTGTCGGCGGCCTTCGCGCCCTTCGCGGCCGGCGTGCTCTTCGTGCTCTTCGTGCTCTTCGCGGTCTTGGCAGGCTCGGCGCTCTGCGCGGCTTTCGCGGTCTTCGCGGCCCTGGCGGTCTTGGCAGCCGGCACGCTCTTCGTGCTCTTCGCGGGTTTCACGGCCGTCCCGGCCGGCGCGGTCGTCGTCGGCTTCGAGGCCGTCGAGGCTGTCGCGCTCTTCGAGGCAGTCGCGGCCTTGGCGCTCTTCGCGGCCTTCGCCGCTTTGCGCCGCGCCGCCGGGGCGGGGGCGGAGGCGGAGGCGTCCGGTGTCGTACCGCCCTCCGCCGCCGTACCGGCCTCCGCCGGGATTCCCTCGGGCGAGGTCCTGCTCCTGCTCATTCCCCGTCAACTCCCTTGCTGCTCAGCGAGACCGCGACGGCGTCCAGCAGCTCGCCCCAGGCGGCCTCGAACTTCGCCACGCCCTCGTCCTCCAACTGCCGTACGACCTCGTCGTACGAGATGCCCTGATTCTCGACGGCCGCCAGGTCCGCGCGGGCCTGGGCGTAGCCGCCGCTCACCGTGTCGCCGCGGATCTCGCCGTGGTCGGCGGTGGCGTTCAGCGTGCCCTCGGGCATCGTGTTGACCGTGCCGGGCGCGACCAGCTCGTCGACGTACAGCGTGTCCTTGTAGGCCGGGTCCTTGACGCCGGTCGAGGCCCACAGCGGGCGCTGCCTGTTGGCACGGGCCCCGCCGAGGGCGTTCCAGCGGGCACCGCCGAACACCTCCTCGTACGCCTCGTACGCGAGCCGCGCGTTGGCGAGCGCCGCCCTGCCCTTCAGCGCGAGGGCCTCGTCCGTGCCCACCTTCACCAGCCGCTTGTCGATCTCGCTGTCGACACGCGACACGAAGAAGGAGGCGACGGAGTGGATGGTGGCGAGGTCGAGTCCCGCGGCCTGTGCCTTCTCCAGGCCTGCCAGGTAGGCGTCCATCACCTCGCGGTAGCGTTCGAGGGAGAAGATCAGCGTGACGTTGACGCTGATGCCGAGGCCGATGGCCGCCGTGATCGCGGGCAGGCCCGCCCTGGTCGCCGGAATCTTGATCATCACGTTCGGGCGGTCGACCAGCCAGAAGAGCTGCTTGGCCTCGGCGATCGTCGCCCTCGTGTCGTGGGCGAGACGCGGGTCGACCTCGATGGAGACCCGGCCGTCCCGGCCGCCGGTCCCGTCGTACACCGGGCGCAGTATGTCGGCGGCGGCGCGGACGTCGGCCGTGGTCATCATCCGTACGGCCTCGTCGACCGTGACGCGGCGCGCGGCGAGGTCGGCGAGCTGCTCCCCGTACCCCTCGCCGGAGCCGATCGCGGCCTGGAAGATGGACGGGTTGGTGGTGACGCCGACCACGTGCCGGGTGTCGATGAGTTCGGCGAGGTTGCCGGACGCGATGCGCCCCCGGGACAGGTCGTCCAGCCAGATGGAGACGCCTTCGCCGGACAGGGCCTTCAGCGGGTCCGCGATGGTGATTGTTTCGGTCACAGTGATCATCTTCCTTGGTGCGGTCGGATCAGCGACGGTGGGGTCAGCGGCGGTCGGTCGAGCGGCCGGTGGCCGAACCGAGTGCGGCGCGCGCGGACGCGGCCACGTTCTCGGCCGTGAAGCCGAACTCGGCGAACAGGGTCGCGGCGTCGGCGGAGGCACCGAAGTGCTCCAGGGAGACGACGCGTCCGTGGTCACCGATGTACCGGTACCAGGTCAGACCGATACCGGCCTCGACCGCCACGCGGGCCTTCACAGATGTCGGCAGGACGCTCTCCCGGTACTCGGCGGACTGCTCCTCGAACCACTCCACGGACGGCATCGACACCACCCGGGTGCCCACTCCCTCGGCTTCCAGCTGTTCGCGTGCCGCGACGGCGAGCTGCACCTCGGAGCCGGTGGCGATCAGGATCACCTCGGGCTCCCGGGTGGAGGAGTCGCGCAGGACGTAGCCGCCCTTCGCCGCCTCGGCGTCGGCCTCGTACGTCGGTACGCCCTGACGGGTGAGGGCCAGACCGTGCGGGGCCGGGTTCGTCGCGTGGCGCCTGGTGATCTCGGCCCAGGCGATCACGGTCTCGTTGGCGTCGGCCGGGCGCACGATGTTCAGCCCGGGGATGGCGCGCAGCGAGGCCAGGTGCTCGACCGGCTGGTGGGTGGGGCCGTCCTCGCCGAGGCCGACGGAGTCGTGCGTCCACACGTACGTCACCGGGAGCTGCATGAGGGCGGACAGGCGGACGGCGTTGCGCATGTAGTCGGAGAACACCAGGAAGGTGCCGCCGTAGATGCGGGTGTTGCCGTGCAGCGCGATGCCGTTCATCTCCGCGGCCATGGAGTGCTCACGGATACCGAAGTGGATCGTGCGGCCGTACGGGTCCGCCTCCGGCAGCGGATTGCCCCGCGGCAGGAACGAACTCGTCTTGTCGATGGTCGTGTTGTTGGAGCCGGCGAGGTCGGCGGAGCCGCCCCACAACTCGGGGAGCACGTCGCCGAGTGCCTGGAGGACCTTGCCGGATGCCGCGCGGGTCGCCACGGAGGTGCCGGCCTCGAACGTGGGCAGCGCGGCCTCCCAGCCCTCGGGCAGCTGTCCGGACACGATCCGGTCGAAGAGCTTCGCGCGCTCGGGCCGGGCGGTGCGCCACTCGGCGAGCTGCTTGTTCCAGCCGGCGTGGGCCTCGGCGCCGCGGTCGAGGGCGCGCCGGGCGTGGTTCAGTACCTCGTCGGAGACCTCGAAGGTCCGCTCGGGGTCGAAGCCCAGCAGGCGCTTGGTGGCCGCGATCTCGTCCGCGCCGAGCGCCGAGCCGTGCGAGGCCTCGGTGTTCTGGGCGTTCGGGGCGGGCCAGGCGATGATCGTGCGCATCGCGACGATCGAGGGGCGCCCGGTCTCGGCCCTGGCGGCGGTCAGGGCCTCGTACAGCGCGGGCACGTCGATGTCGCCGCCGAGTGAGGGCTCGATGCGCTGCACGTGCCAGCCGTACGCCTCGTACCGCTTCAGCACGTCCTCGGAGAAGGCCGTGGCGGTGTCGCCCTCGATCGAGATGTGGTTGTCGTCGTAGAGGAAGACGAGGTTGCCGAGTTGCTGGTGGCCCGCGAGCGACGACGCCTCGGCGGAGATGCCCTCCTCCAGGTCGCCGTCGGAGACGATCGCCCAGACGGTGTGGTCGAAGGGGGACTCGCCCTCGGGGGCGTCCGGGTCGAAGAGACCGCGCTCATAGCGGGCGGCCATCGCCATGCCCACCGCGTTGGCGACACCCTGGCCCAGCGGGCCCGTGGTGGTCTCGACCCCGGCCGTGTGGCCGTACTCGGGGTGTCCCGGCGTCTTCGAGCCGTGGGTGCGGAACGCCTTCAGGTCGTCGAGCTCCAGCTCGTAGCCGGCGAGGAAGAGCTGGGTGTAAAGGGTCAGCGAGGTGTGGCCGGGGGACAGGACGAAGCGGTCACGGCCGGTCCACTCCGGGTCCGCGGGGTCGTGGCGCATCACCTTCTGAAAGAGGGTGTACGCGGCCGGGGCCAGGCTCATCGCGGTGCCCGGATGGCCGTTGCCGACCTTCTGCACGGCGTCCGCCGCCAGCAGACGGGCCGTGTCGACGGCTCGCCGGTCCAGTTCGGTCCACTCCAAGCTGTCAGGTGTCTGCGCGCTCATCTTCAAGAAGTCCTCGCTGGAAGCCCGATGTTGCTCTGTTGTCTTCAACCTTAAAAGTCAGACTTTTACGGGGGAAGGTCGCCCTGTGTCAGCCTGTGGTGAAA
Source organism: Streptomyces aurantiacus (assembly GCF_001418335.1). Lineage (GTDB taxonomy): Bacteria > Actinomycetota > Actinomycetes > Streptomycetales > Streptomycetaceae > Streptomyces > Streptomyces aurantiacus. Next base: position 8,558 of record NZ_LIPP01000208.1, read on the forward strand.
GTGGGACAACGACCACGGACCGAGCCGACACGAGAAGGACATGGCGGACACAAGCAGCCAGTACGAAGACGGCGGGGCCGGGATCAGGACCTTTCCCTTCCCCGTCGACCTGAGCGTCCTCGGCGTGGGCATGCAGGTGGGCCCGATGGAGGCAGGCCGCGGCTGGCATCTGGGCGAGCAGATCGAGCGCGTCCACCGCATCGACTTCCACGTGGTCCTGCTCTTCCGGGGCGGTCCCGCCGGGCACACGCCCGTCCGGCACATGATCGACTTCGACGAGTACGAGGCGGGGGACGGCGAGATCCTGTGGATCCGCCCCGGCCAGGTGCACCGCTTCTCCGCGGCGGCGGACTACCGCGGCACCGCCCTGATCATGCAGCCGGGCTTCCTGCCCCGCGCCACCGTCGAGGCGACCGGCCTCTACCGCTACGACCTGCCGCCGCTGCTGCGCCCCGACCCGGCCCAGCTCACCGCCCTTGAGGATTCCCTCGCCCAGCTGGAGCGCGAGTACGTCGACACGGGCACCCTGCCGCTCAGCCTGCACACCGCCGTGCTGCGGCACACCCTGACCGCGTTCCTGCTGCGCCTGGCCCACCTGGCGGCGGGCGCCGCCGACACGGCGCACGAACAGGCCGACAGTACCTTCACCCGCTTCCGCCAGGCCGTGGAGAAGGGCTTCGCCACCAACCACAGCGTCAGTGCCTACGCCGACGCCCTCGGCTACTCCCGGCGCACCCTGGTCCGCGCGGTCCGCGCCGCGACGGGCGAGACCCCGAAGGGCTTCATCGACAAACGGGTCGTCCTGGAGGCGAAGCGCCTGCTGGCCCACACGGACATGCCGATCGGCCGGATCGGCGCCGTCGTGGGCTTCCCCGACGCGGCCAACTTCTCCAAGTTCTTCACCCAGCACACGGGGACGACGCCGGTGGCGTTCCGGGCGGAGCTGCGCTGAGACGCCCGTGGAGGGGCGGCCCGAACGGCCCGCCCCTCCACGTACGAACTCCACGTACGAACTGATCTGTTGCCGGTTGTCAGTGACCGAAGTTGAACCAGTTGACGTTCACGAAGTCCGCCGGCTGGCCGCTCGTGAAGGTCAGGTAGACGTCGTGCGTGCCGGTGACGTTGCTGATGTTCGCGGGTACGGTCCGCCAGCTCTGCCAGCCACCGGTGTTGGCGAGGGCGAAGCTGCCGATGGGGGTACTCGTACGGCTGTCCAGACGCACCTCGACGAGGCCGCTGACGTTGTTCCCGGCGCCGCTCGCGACCCGGGCGCTGAACTGCCGGGCCGCGGAGGAACCGAAGTTGACGCCCTTGTACTGCACCCAGTCGCCGTTGGCGAGGGCGCCGATGTTCTGGCCGCCGCCCGAGTCGGTCGTGGTCTCGGTGAACGTGCCGCTCTGACCGTCGAACGACTCGGCCTGGATCGCGCTGTACGCGTCACGGTTGCCGGGAGTGGTACCGCCGCCACCGGACTGGAGCACCTGGACGTAGTCGACGACGAGCGGGTTGCCGGGCACCGTGGCGCCGTCCGGGCCACCGCCGAAGGCGTCCACGAAACCGCCGCCCATCGCCACGTTCAGGATGATGAAGTACCCGTGGTTCGTGGCGTTCGCCCAGGTCGTCGAGTCGACCTGGTTCGCCCGTACGGTGTGGTAGTTGACGCCGTCGACGTAGAAGCGGATCTCCTCCACGCTCGTCGAACGGTCCCACTCCATGGAGTACGTGTGGAAGCCCGCCTGGCAGGTCGCGCCGGGGCAGGCGGTGGAGCCGCCGAGGCCGGTCGTCTCGTTGCACGGGCCGCCCGGACTGCTGCCGCAGTGCATGGTGGCCCACACGGTGTTGAGGCCCTGGACGTTCTCCATGATGTCCAGCTCGCCGACGCTCGGCCAGTTCTGGTAGTTGCCGCGGTAGGGCGCGCCCAGCATCCAGAACGCCGGCCAGTAGCCGCGGGCGGCGGCGCCCGTCACGTTCGGCATCTGGATGCGGGACTGGACGCGCAGCTTGCCGCCGGCGGGCGGCTGGAAGTCGGTGCGGTTGGTCTCGATGCGGCCCGAGGTCCAGTTGCCCGAGGCGTCGCGCCGGGGGGTGATCCGGAGGTTCCCGGAGCCGTCGAGCGCCACGTTGTTGGTGCTGGACGTCATGTTCTCGATCTCGCCCGTGCCCCAGTTGGTGGGCCCGCCCGGGTAGCCGTGGCCGGTCGCGTACTGCCAGTTCGCGGTGTTGACGCCGGTGCCCGCGGTGCCGTTGAAGTCGTCGACGAAGACCTGGGTCCAGCCGCTGGGCGGCGCGGGCGCGTCCGCCTTCGCCGCCGTGGCCCCGGCTGCCGCCAGGCTCAGCACGCCGACCAGCGCGATGACGGTACGCCGGAGCCGGCCGGGTCTTGCGGGGGTGCCGGAAGTTTCCCTCATGGGTGCCTCTTCGGGTACGGAGTGGGGGGTACGGAATGGGGGG
>NZ_LIPP01000209.1 GCF_001418335.1 Streptomyces aurantiacus
AGACCGGAGACACCGACACCCCCCACGGAACTCCCCCCACCCACACACTGGTTCCGCACCCCGAGACGAGTTGGAGCACCCATGCCCCAGCACGTGCCTTCGTCGTTGCGCGCCGCCTTCCCCCGCTCCGCGCAGCGACACCCGGCGCTCCCCCCACAGCCGCGCCGCATCGTCTTCCTCGCCCGCCGTGACTTCGGCAACGAAGCCGCGGGCGGTTCCGAACTCCTCGTCGACAGACTCGCCGAGGGCCTGACCCACCTCGGCCACCAGGTCACCCTGCTGTGCGGCGGCCCCGCCTCGTACCGCGACTACCGCGTCGTGTCGGCGGGCGGCGACCTCGGCCACTACCTGCGCGCCAGATCGGCGTTCCGGCGCCAGGTCGGCGACTGCGACCTGCTCGTCGAGGTCTGCAACGGCATGCCGTATCTGGCGCCGCTGTGGCACCACGGGCCGACCCTGCGTCTGGTCAACCACGTGCACACCGACCTGTGGCGGATGCGGTTCGGCGGACCGCTGGCGCCCGCCGCCCGGCTCGGGCGAAGACTCGAACACTGGGCGCTGGCAGGCGCTCGGCGCAGCGGCCCGCTGGTCGCCGTCTCCCCGTCGACGGCCCAGGCGCTGCGCGCGATCGGCGTCGAGCGCGAGCGCATCCGGGTCGTGCACAACGGCGTGGAGGAGCCGGGCCCGCCCGCCGCACGCTCGCCGGAGCCGCTGTTCCTGGCCGTGGGACGGCTCGTCGAGTACAAGCGGATCGATCTGCTGCTGCGCCTGTGGGAACGGGTCCGCCCGGTCACCGGCGGCCGGCTGGTGATCGTGGGCGACGGACCCGAGCGGCAGCGGCTCGAACAACTCGCCGGTGCCGGCGTCGAGTTCACCGGCCATGTCTCCGAGGCCGAGAAGCACCGCCTGCTCTGTGCCGCCTGGCTGCTGCTGCATCCCTCCGCCGTGGAGGGGTGGGGCCTGGTGGTGACGGAGGCGGCGGCCCGCCGGACCCCCGCCATCGCCTTCGACGTACCCGGCCTGCGCGACTCGGTCGTGGACGGCGAGACAGGCCTGCTGGCCCGCGGCGAGTCCTCGTTCGCCGCGGCCTGGTGCACCCTCGCCCTGTCCACCCACCGCCGCACCCTCATGGGCAAGGCGGCCGGCGACCGCGCCGCCCAGTACCGCTGGAGCCACACGGTCCGCCAGTTCAGAGCGGTGGCGACGGAGGCGGTGAGGGGCTGGACGCCATGACCTCTCGGCGCAAGCCCTCCGGGCAACCTCCCGAGCGACCTCATGGGCAGCCTGTTGGGGGGCCTCCTGGGGGGCGGGAAAGCGCGGGCCCGGGTACGCGGCTCCGGGACCCCTCCCTCCGCCGCTCCCTCGCGCTCCTCCGTGCCTTCCGCCGTGAACAGGACGACCCCGAGGCCTGCTACTCGCTGCTCGCCCGGGACGCCGCCGACCAGGTGGAGGCGTACGACGGTCCGGTGCGGGGCCGGACCGTCGTGGACGTGGGCGGCGGGGGCGGATACTTCACCCGTGAGTTCCGGCGGCGCGGCGCGGACGGCTTCCTCTTCGAGCCGGACCCGCGCGAACTGGGCCCGGAGCCACCGGAGGGGTCCGTCGTCGCCGACGGGTATCTGCTGCCGCTCGCCGACGGAGTGGCCGACGTCTGCTTCTCCTCCAACGTCCTTGAGCACGTCGCCGACCCGGGGACCTTCCTCAGTGAGCTGGTCCGCGTCACCCGGCCCGGCGGGCTGATCTACGTGTCGTTCACCAACTGGCTGTCCCCCTGGGGCGGTCACGAGTGGGCGCCCTGGCACTACCTGGGCGCCGAGCGGGCCCGCGCCCGCTACCGGCGCCGTACGGGCAGGCCGGCCAAGCACACCCTCGGCGAGAACCTGTTCGCCGTGCACATCGGAGCCACCCTGCGGCAGGTGCGCGCCCGCGACGACGTCCTGGTCGTCTCGGCGCGCTCCCGCTACTGGCCGTTCCTCGCCCAGGCCGTCACCAGGGCGCCGGGACTGCGTGAATTCGCCACCTGGAACCTCCTCCTCATCCTCCGGCGGTGTCCATGACCAGCACGGTCCAGGCCCCTCCCCCGGCGACGACC
>NZ_LIPP01000021.1 GCF_001418335.1 Streptomyces aurantiacus
GGCGGGTCCGGAGGCGGGTCCAGCGAGGGTGCCGAATCCGCGGGCGCGGCAGAGAGCGGCGCATCCGCGGGAGCCTCCAAGGCAGCGGCCGGAGCGAACCCGGTGGTCATGGCCCTGGAAGTGGCTCAGAAGGTCGGCAAGGGCGTCGCGGACGTCGCCAAGAGCGGGGTCGAGGGTGCCGACGGAGAGCGCAAGTGACGTTCTCCCCCGCCACCCCGAGTTGCCCCCAACGAAAGGGAAACAGGTAACCCATGTCCACCCAAACCGCTGCCGCCGATCCCACATACGGGAACTGGCGCAGGCCCAGGCGGCCCGGCTTCGGGCCGTTCGGTCTCCTCGGCACCATCGTGCTGTTCGGCGGGCTCGTCGTCGACCTGATGGTGTCGCTGATCTCGCTGAAGCTCACGGCGGCCGTCATCGTCCTGCAGTGCTTCTTCCTGCTGCCGCTGGCCGTGCGTACGCAGGACGGGCGCAACATCTACCAGCTCTTCGCCGTGCGCCTCAGCTGGTTCCGGCGCAAGGCCAAGGGGTCGACCGCCTATGTCTCCGGACCGCTGTCCCAGCGGCCGGGCGGCAAGTTCCGCCCGCCGGGACTGCTCAGCCGGATCAGGGTTCTGGAGGGCAGGGACGCCTACGACCAGCCGTTCGGCGTGCTGCACCACCGCGGCCGCGACCTGTACACCATCGTGCTCGGCTGCGAGCCCGACGGCGGATCGCTCGTCGACCCCGATCAGGTGGACAACTGGGTGGCGGCCTGGGGAGGTTGGCTGGCCCGGCTGTCCAGCGAGCCGGGTCTGCGCGGCGCCTCCGTGGTGGTGGAGACCGCCCCGGACACCGGCACCCGGCTGGCCAACGAGGTGCTGCCGCGCATCACCTCCGATGCTCCGCCGGCCGCGCGGGCCGTGATGGAGGAGGTGGTGCAGCGGTATCCGAGCGCGTCGTCGGAGATGCACACCTACCTCGCCCTGACCTACGGCATGCCCGCCGGCCAGAAGCGCAAGACCGAGGACATCCTCACCGACCTGGCCATCCGCATCCCCGGCCTGCTGACGGGAGTGGTGGGCGCCGGCGGCGGCCCCGCCGCCCCGCTGTCGGCCGAGCGCATCGCCGAAGTCGTACGCGTGGCCTACGACCCGGCCGTGGCGGGGGACGTCCTCGAAGCCCGCGCCGTCCACGGCGGCACAGGCCTGGAGTGGGACGACGCCGGTCCCGCGGCGGCCATCGAGAAGGCCAACGCGTATCAGCACGACTCGGGGGTGTCACGGACCTGGATGCTCACCCTCGCGCCGCGCGGCACGGTGCGCGCCCAGGTGCTGCGCGGTCTGCTGGAGGACGCGCCCGGCACCCGCCGCAAGCGGGTGGCGCTGCTGTACCGGCCCATCGACCCGGCGACCTCCGCGCGCATCGTCGAAGCCGACCGGCGGGCCGCGCAGTTCATGGCCACCTCCAAGCGCGGCATGGTGCAGGCACGTGCCGCCAACGAGGTGCGCGCCGCCGAGCAGACAGCGGTCGAGGAGGCCACCGGCGCCGGCCTGGTGGAGTTCTCGCTCATGGTCACGGTCACGGTCGACTCCGACGCCGAGTTGGAGGACGCGAACGTGACGGTGCGCAACCTGCTCGCCGGAGCTCGGCTGTTGATGCGCCCGGCCGACCGGATGCAGGCGGCGGCGTTCAGTTGCACGCTGCCGGTCGGCATCCTCCCGTGGGAGCACACCCTGGTGCCGCGTGAACTGAAGGAAGCACTGTGAAGACCAACAGCACGCACGACCGGAACAGCCGCAGCAATCAGGCCACGTACCAGGAGGACGCGGACGAGGCCCCGATCCGGTACAAGGACGAGGGTCCTGACCTGAGCCCGACGAAGAACGACCGGAAGAACGACCGGAAGAACGACAAGAAGAAGGCGCCGTCCAGGAAGAAGTCCGCCGAGCCCGGGGACGAGAAGGAGGTCCTGGCGCCCAACCGCGGCTGGCACGGACCCGGCGGGGGTCAGGTCGCCAACGTGGACCCGCCGTCGATGTGGCGGGCCACCACCGTGCAGGCGTGCGGGCTCTGGCCGTTCGCGGCGGGCTCGGGCGCGCCCATGACCGGCGTCCCGCTGGGCCAGCACCTCTACACCGGGGCCACCGTCTGCGGCGACCCGCTGTCGTGGTTCACCCGGGCCCACTACATCTCCAACCCCTCGTTGTTCATGCTCGGCATGCCGGGCCTCGGCAAGTCCACGCTGATCAACCGCATGCTGATCGGCCTGGCCGCCACCGGTGTGGTGCCGCTGGTGCTGGGCGACCTCAAACCCGACTACGCCGACACCGTGCGCGCCCTGGGCGGCCAGGTCATCTCCATCGGGCGCGGCGTGGGCGGCATCAACGTCCTGGACCCCGGTGCCATGGGTGCCGCCGCCCGGCGCATCGGCGGCGAGGGGGGCCGGGTGCTGCACTCCGAGACCCATGGGCGCGTCCTCAACATGGTCGCCGCGCTCATCACCATCGTGCGCGACCGCCCCATGGACGACCATGAGCAGTCCGTGCTGTCCGCGGCCCTGCACCACCTGCGCGAGCGCACCCCGCCGGACCGCGCCCCGCTGCTGCCCGACCTGGTGAAGGTCCTCGTCGAAGGGCCGGACCGGGTACGGGCGGTGACCCTGGACCGCGGGGACGAGAGCCGCTACCGCGACGCCGTCGACCCGCTGCACCGCTCGCTGCTGGGCATCCTGGACGGGCCCCTGGGCGACACCTTCGCCTCGGAGACCTCCACCCGCATCAACCTCAACTCGTCCGCGGTGTGCATCGACATCTCCCGGATCGGGGAGGCGGACACCCAGCTCACCGCGGCGGCGATGCTGGCGGCGTGGTCCGACGGGCTGGGCACGGTGGCCGCCTCGCACGCGCTGGCGGACGCCGGACTCGCGCCCCGGCGCTGGTTCTTCACGGTGCTCGACGAGCTGTGGCGGCCACTGCGCGCGGCCTCCGGCATCGTCGACCGCATCGACGCCCTGACCCGCCTCAACCGCACCCTCGGCCTGGGCGACGCCAAAATCACGCACACCCTCAAGGACGCCGAGTCGCTGGGCTCCGACACCGACCGCGTCAAGGCGCGCGGCTTCGTCGAACGCGCCGGCATGGTGGTGGTCGCCGGTCTGCCGCGCCAGGAGATGGAGGAACTGGGCCACATCGTGGGCCTGTCCCGCCGGGAGATCAGCCTGGTCTCCTCCTGGTCCTCGCCGCCGGGCTGGGCCGCGCACGGGGACCGTGAGGAGCCGCCCGGGCGTGGCCGGTTCCTGATCAAGGTCGGTGGCCGGCCGGGCATCCCGATCAAGGTCGCCATCACCGACACGGAACGCCATCTGCACGACACGAACAAGCGCTGGGTACCGAACAAGGCGGTCGACGAGGGCACGTACGAGTACATTCCCGACGATCCGTACGGGCACCTCCCCGATCTTTCCAAACCAGCACGGAACAGGGGGTGAACCGCGTGATGACGAACGCGGCAGAGGTCAGGAGGGCGGCCCCATGAGCGGCAACACGGGCAAGGGCCGGATGTACGGCAGCGAACTGGCGCCGTGGGCCGTCATGCTGGTGACGGGCTGCTTCCTGGTGATCTTCGGGGGCATCTGGCTCGGCGGGACCATGGGCGCCGCGGTCACCGGGGCGGGCTGGAATCCCCCGCCGTTCGCCCTGGAGACGCTCGCCACCTTCACCACCAGTGGGCCCGGGAAACTGTGGCCGGACACGTCGGTCGTCGGCGTGGCGGCCGGGATCGTCCTGCTCTACGGCACCGTCACGGCAGTCGGCGTCCTCGTCACACGCAAGGTGATGCGCTTCGTGTCCCAGCCCAAGGGGCTCGCGCAGCGGCGGGAGTTGGCCAGTATGGGCCCGGCCGGCATCACGGAGCGCGCCCGCGACCTGCGCCCCTCGCTCAAGGGCCGGGAGCACCTGCACCCCGACGAGACCGGCAACCTCCTCGGCGACCTCGACCCGAGCGGCCCCGAACTGCGCTCCTCGTACGAGGACGTGGAGCTCGACCTGATGGCCCCGCGCGCGGGAAAGTCCACCGGCATCGCCGTCCCCCGCGTGCTGCGGGCGCAGGGCGCGGTGCTGCTGACCTCCAACAAGTCCGACGTGTACGCCGTCACCCGCGCCGAACGCGAGAGGGCCGGCACGGTGTGGACCTTCGACCCGCAGGGCATCGCCCATGCCCCGCGCGCGATGTGGTGGGACATCCTCGCCGACTGCCACACCATCGAGGGTGCCCGCCGCCTGGCGGGACACTTCGTGGCATCGGTGAACGACGACTCGTCGAAGAAGGACTTCTGGATCTCCGCCGCCCAGAACACCCTCACCGCCCTGTTCCTCGCCGCGGCCCGCGGCAAGGCCTCCGTGCTCGACCTGCTGGCCTGGCTCGCCGATCCCGCCGACCGCACACCGATCGACCTGCTGCGCGACGTCAACATGGGCGCCATGGCGGAGCAGTTGCAGGGCACGGTCCGCGGCGCGGTGGAGACCCGCGACGGCATCTACGAGACCGCCCGGCAGTGTGTGGCCTGCCTGCTCGACCCGGAGATCGTGACCTGGGTGACGCCCGACCCGCGTCTTCCACAGTTCAGGCCGGACGTACATGTGCTCGGCAAGGACACTCTCTACCTGCTGTCCAAGGACGGCGGCGGTTCGGCCGCAGGGGTGATCGCGGGGCTCGCGGACGCGACGATGCGCGCGGGAGTGGTCGCCGCCGAGCGGATGGGCGGCAGGCTCGACCCGCCGATGACCGCCGTCCTCGACGAGGCGGCCAACGTCTGCCGCATCTCCGACCTGCCCGACCTGTACAGCCACTTCGGCTCGCGCGGCATCAACGTCGTCACCCTGCTCCAGAGTTACAAGCAGGGCAGCCGGGTGTGGGGCGAGGCGGGCATGGACGCCATGTGGAGCGCGGCGACGATCAAACTGCTCGGTGCCGGCCTGGACGACGCCGACTTCGTGGAGAAGATATCCAAGCTCGTGGGCAACCACGACGTACGTACCGCGTCGGTCTCCAAGGGCAAGGAGGGCACCTCCCGCTCGTACTCCTACCGGCTGGACCCTGTGCTGCCCGCGGACCGGATCAGGGCCCTGCCCAAGGGCACCGCGCTGCTCCTGGCCACCGGTGTGCGGCCCGCCCTGATCCGCCTGCGCCCCTGGTACAAGGAGGCCGACGCGGGCCGTATCTCCGCGCAGGCCAAGGCCGAGGTGGAGGCGATCACCGAGCGGGCGGCGCGGGCCTGGACCGGGAACACCGGTGTCGAAGCCGCCGCCGACGTGAACGTGAGCATGTGGGAGAGGGGAGCGGTGCCGCAGCACGGCGGCGGATAGCGCGCGACGCCGCCCCCGTCGTGCCTGGAGCCGGAGTCCCGAACGGGGCTCCGGCTCACGGCTTGCGGGCGAGCGTCGCGGTGCGCAGGAGCCACTCGACGGGCGCGTAGCGGGTGCGGCCCATCAGCCAGGCGCTGAACGCCAGTTGTGCCGCGTAGAGGACGAGGCACCCGGCGAGGACGGCCACCGTGCCGACCCGGCCGTACAGGCCGAGTCCGTAGCCGGTGAAGACCAGCGCCATCACCAGCGACTGGGTGAGGTAGTTGGTGAGCGACATCCGGCCGGCCGGTGCCAGTACGTCCCCGACCCGTCGGCCGAAACGGCCGCGGCCCAGGAGAAGCAGCAGCCCGCAGCAGTAGGCGGCGACCAGCGCCGGTCCGGTGACCATTCCGGCGGCCATGGCGACGTCGTACCAGCGCGCGTCCAGCGGCCCGTGGGCGCACATCGCCAGGAACGCGCCTCCGGCCAGGCCGATCGGCAGCCCGTAGGCGACGATCCGCTTCATCTGCGTGCGATGGCGGTCGGGCTCGGCCAGCACCGCGTGCTTGCCCGCGGCGAGGCCCACCAGGAACGCCGCCAGCATGTCGGCGGCGTAGAGGATGTTCGCGGCGAGTGCGCCGCGCAGCGCCCGCAGATTGGCCCGGACGACCGAGACGGGATCGCCCCGGTACGCCTCCGCGGTCTCCTTCGCCGTCTCTTTCGCGGTCTCCCGCGCCGCCGCGACGGCATCCGGCGTGTGGACGAGTTCGGTGGTGGCGAGGGTGAGCAGGCCCCTGGCCAGGAGGAACACGAAAAGGCCGGCGAGGAGCCAGGCCGCGATCCGCAGCGCCTTGCGCGGTGCGAGGTCGCGGGCCGCGAACAGCAGGAGGCTCAGGCACGCGTACGCCATCAGGATGTCGCCGACGAAGAGCAGCACGGCATGGGCGACACCGAGCAGGAACAGGCAGATCACCCGCCGCAGATGCCGCGGTGCCTGCGCTGCCCCTTGGTGCTCGGCGTCGGCCAGCTGAAGCGTGAAGCTGTATCCGAGCAGGAACGAGAAGGGCAGGTAGAACTTGGCGCTCACCAGCAGAGCGGTGACGAGCCATCCGGCCGCCCCGTCCACGGGTGACTCGACCACCTCGCCCACGAGGCCGGACTGCGGTCCTGCGGTGAACTGGACGTTGACCAGGAGGATGCCCAGCAGCGCGAACCCGCGCAGGACGTCGACCTCCCGGACACGGTCGGGCCGCGACGACCGAGTGAGCGCCGACTGGGCAGGGAAACGTGTCGATGTGCGGGGCGAGAAGCTCAATGCGGGCCTCCGTGGCCGGTGCGGTAGTGACACGGACTGGCCCGCGACCGGACGGCCCGCGACCGGCCCCTTGCGCGGATCTCCCGCCGACCGCGGTCCAGAGGGTCACTACGGGGTGGGCCCGGGGAGGGTTCAGTCGGGGATTCCCGGCGGCGTCCGAGTGGCCGGATCGTTTGAACCCTCTTACGGCAGTTGACGTTGTGTCCTCGCAGCAAGGGACTCGATCACCATCATCGGCCCGACCGAAAAGGCTGCCCCATGAGGATCTTTCATCGTTCGCCGGAACGCGATCAGCAGAGCGCCGGCCGTGACGCCGAGTACTCCTTCTTCTCCGTCGACGAGGGTGCGCAGTTCCGGGCTCACGTCCGTGCAGCCTTCGCCGAGCGGGGGCTGGAGGTCACCGTCCACTCGGGCACGGTGAGCGACAACACGGGACGTCAGTTCGGCCTGCGCAACCTCGCGGCGATCTGTCACCAGGAGCCTCGCGGGCGGAAGCGGTGGCCCCATCTGATCCGCGGACACGTCGGCCGCCTGCTGCGGGTGGTCGACGGGCCGTCACCGCTGGAGTTCCTCGAACCCGACCAGCTCCTCGCGCTGCTGCGTCCCTGGGTGGTCGCACGGGACTTCATCGAGCCGAACGCCGACCGGTACGTCCATGCCCGCGTCGTCGCACCCGGCCTGTGCGAGGTTCTCGCCCTGGACCTGCGCGAGAGCGTGATGACGCTGCCCGACACCTCGCTGGCGCCGCTGGGCGACATCGTCGAGCTGCGGGCCCGGGCGCTGGACAACCTCCGGGAACTCCCGATGGAGAGCCACACGATCCTTCACGGCCCGCAGCAGATGCACTTCGACGTGGTGACCGGGGACTCCTTCTTCACCTCCAGCCGTGTCCTGGCCACGAACGAACTCGCCCGGGACCTCACCGGGCGGCCCCTCGGTCCTGACGGTGCCCTGGTGGCCATGCCGAACCGCCATCAGCTGGCTCTCCGTCCCATCGACTCCGAGCGGGACACCACCCTGATGCCGACGCTCTACGGCATGACCGTCTTCGCCGCCGCCAACTACGAGGACGCCGTGGGCCCGGTCAGCCCGGACGTCTACTGGTGGCGCGACGGGACGCTCACCCGGCTGGTCCGACAGGAGGGCGTGGAGCCCGAGTTCAAGGACGACATCGAGTTCGAGATGCTGCAGATGCGGCTGGCCGACAACGACGCCGATCAACGCTGAAGACACCGAAGGACTTTGAACACTCGCATGACAAAGTATGGACAGGTTGAGTGAAAGCCCCTTAGGTTGGCGGCGCACCGCAGTCACGACACAGCAGACCGGAACGAAATCCGGCACGATCCGGTCCCGCTTCATGGAGGACCGTTGTCTCAACATCAGTTCCTGCGTGCCCGAAGACTTCTCACCTCCCTACTGACCGGAGCCGTCCTGGTCGGCGGCCTCCTGGCCGCTCCGGCGTCCTCGGCCGCCTCAGGCGCCTCGGACATCTCGGCGGACATCCCACCGCAGGAACCCGGTGTCACGCTGCGCGTGTTCGACGTGCAGACGCCGCTGAGCAAGCTGTGCACCCTCAAACCAGGCCAGACCCCCAACTACGACGCGGTGAAAGCGACGGTGGACTGGTCGACGACGGACGACTTCGGCGGCTTCTCCGACCGCTTCGTGACAGAGGTGACCGGCAATCTGGTCGTACCGAGCGACGGCATCTACGCGCTGCGTCTCATCAGTGACGACGGTTCCCGGCTGACCATCGACGACACCACGATCGTCGACCACGACGGACTCCACGGTGCGGAGCCGAAGGACGGCTCCGTCTCGCTCACCGCGGGATCGCACCCGCTGCGCATCGATCATTTCGAGCGGGACGGCGGGCAGCAGCTGCAACTGGCCTGGAAGCCGCCGGGCGCGGCCGACTTCACCGTGGTGCCCCGTGAGGCGCTGACCACGGACGCAGGCGTCGTCCGGGTGACGGCGCCGGGACGCAAGGAGTGCGAGGGGAGCGGCGACACCCCCGGTGACGGCCTGCCCCTCACAGAGGTGCGCCCCGACCTGACGCTCACGGACCTGCGCCCCGACGGCTTCGAACCGCAGGTCACCGGGATGGACTGGCTGCCCGACGGCCGGCTGGCAATCAGCACCTGGGGCGGTTCGGACAACCTCGCCGGAGAGGTGTACCTGCTGGACAACGTCACCGGTGAGACCAGCAAGGACAAGGTCACCGTCAAGAAGGTGGCGAGTGGGCTGCGCGAGCCCATGGGCATCAAGTACGTCGACGGTTCGCTGTACGTCTCGCAGAAGCACGAGCTGACCCGGCTCGTCGACCGGAACCGCGATGACGTGGCCGACGAGTACCGCACCGTCGCGACCTTTCCGTACGGAGGGAACTTCCACGAGTTCGCCTTCGGACTCCTCTACCGCGACGGCTACTTCTACGTGAACCTGTCGGTCTCCATCAACCTCGGTGGCGCAACCACGGTTCCGCAGCCCGCGCCGGGCCGCGGCACCACGTACAAGGTCAGCAAGAAGACGGGCAAGATCAGCCCGATCGCGGGCGGGCTCCGTACGCCGAACGGAATCGGCTGGGGTCCGGAGGGTGAGCTCTTCGCCACGGACAACCAAGGTGGCTGGCTTCCTTCGTCGAAGCTCATCCAGGTCAAGCAGGGCCGCTTCTTCAACCACTACACCGAGCCGTCCGGCGCCTTCGACGCCGCCCAGCCGACCAACCCGGTGCTGTGGCTGCCGCAGAACGAGATCGCCAACTCGCCGTCCACGCCGCTGTATGTGAAGAAGGGGACGTTCGCGGGCCAGATGCTGATCGGCGACGTGACCTACGGCGGCCTGCAGCGCGCGTACCTGGAGAAGGTGAAGGGCCAGTACCAGGGTGCGGTCTTCCGCTACACGCAGGGCCTTGAGGCCGGAGTCAACCGCCTCACCCTCGGTCCCGACGGCTCGATCTACGCCGGCGGTCTGGGCGCCGACGGCAACTGGGGCCAGGAGGGCAAGCTCAGGTTCGGCCTGCAGAAGCTCACGCCCAACGGCGGTAACACCTTCGACATCAAGACGATGCGCGCCGTACCGGGCGGCTTCGACCTGACGTACACCCAGCCGGTGTCCGCGAAGACAGCCGAGGAACTGGCCAAGCACTACCGGGCCGAACAGTGGCGGTACACCCCGACCTCCGACTACGGCGGCCCGAAGATCGCCGAAGAGGTACTGCCCGTACGGTCGGCCGAGCTGTCGAAGGACGCGCGTACCGTGCGGCTGCGGCTGGACGGCCTCAAGGAAGGGCGAGTCGTCCACCTCCGGTCGCCGCGTCCCTTCACCTCGGAGTCCGGTGAGTCGCTGTGGAACACCGAGGCCTGGTACACACTCAACGCCATGCCCGGCAAGCAGCCGCCTCCGGCCACCCAGTACGAGGCAGAGGAGGCCCGTCTCACGGGCACGGCCGGTGTCGCCACCGACCATGTCGGCCACTCCGGCAGCGGCTTCGTCGCCCGGTACAACACGGAGGGCAAGGCGGCCACCACCTTCGACGTGAAGGTCCGCAAGTCGGGCACCTACGACGTCAACCTGCGGTACTCCAACGGCCCGAACCCGTTCCAGGGGACCAAGTCGCTGACCCTGTACGCCAACGGGAAGAAGCTGCGGCAGGTGAAGCTCGCCTCCACCAGTGACTGGGACTCCTGGTCCACGCAGACCGAGGCGGTGAAGCTGCGCGCGGGCAACAACACCCTCTCCTACCGGTTCGACGCCGGCGACACCGGGCACGTCAACCTCGACCTGATCACGCTCCGCAAGCACGGTGCGCCGCTCGCTCTGTTCGACGGCACCGCCGCCTCGCAGTCGCAGTGGCAGCACACGGACGGGCGACGACTGGAGTGGCCGCTCGCCGACGAGAAGTCGATGGAGGTATGCTGCGGTGACATCCGGACCATCGACGCGTACCAGGACTTCAAGCTGCACGCCGAGTTCCGCGTGCCGCTGCTGCCTGCCGACGTCACCGGACAGAACCGCGGCAACAGCGGAATCTTCATCCAGGACCGCTACGAACTGCAGATCCTCGACTCCTACGGTGACACCTCGTTGGACACCAATGAAGCCGGAGCCATCTATCTGAAGAAGGCACCCGACGTGAACGCGGCCAAGGCGCCGGAGACCTGGCAGACGTACGACATCGTCTTCCGCGCCGCCCGCTTCGACGACAGTGGCAACAAAACCGCCGATGCCCGGCTGACCGTGGTGTGGAACGGCCAGAAGGTGCACGACGACATCACCCTCGACGGCCCCACCGCTTCGGGCCGGGCCGAGACACCGTCGGCGGGAGCGATCCGCCTGCAGGACCACGGCAACAAGGTCCGTTTCCGCAACATCAGACTGGAACCGCTCAGCTGATGCCCAACTGATCCAGGTCTCAGGGGCCGGGCCCGGTTTCGACCGGGCCCGGCTTTCCGTCGCTCCGCCTCCTTCCGCGTCCCTCCACGTCCCTCCACGTCGTGGACCGGACGTATTCGGTGGGGGTTTGGCCGTAGCGCTTCTTGAAGGCGCGGATGAAGTGGCTGCTGTCGGCGAACTGCCAGTGGGCGGCGAGTTCGGAGACGCTCACCCGGCCGCGCGGTGCGGTGAGGGCGAGCCGGGCCTCTTCCAGCCGCCGGTGGCGCACGTAGGCGGTCACCGACTCCCCCACCTTGGCGAACGCCCGTTGGAGGGTGCGTACGGAGACGTTGAGCTGACGCGCCAGCGCCGTCGGTGAGAGTTCCGCATCGGCGAGTCCGCTGTCGGCCAGGTCCTTCGCGGCCTGGACGAGCGCGGGGGCCAACCGGGGCTCCACGTCGTCGAACCCGCCCCCCGCCACTGCCTTGGTCAGCTCGATCAGGACCCGGTGGGCGGCGTGCACTCCGGCCGGGCCGAGGCCGGTGACCGTCCGCTGGATCATTTCCGTGTGGGCCCTCAGCAGGCGCATCTCGGCCGAGTTGCCCGGCCCGGTGATCGTCCGGTTCCCGAGCACGGGTCTGAGCATCGCGGAGGGCAGGAACAGCAACAGTTCCCTGGTCTGCGCATGCCTCTCGAAGGGCACCTGCCGCCCGAAGTGCCGGAGGAGGAACTGCCCTGTCGACACGGTGTGTTCGCCACGATCGGGCAGGCCGCCCACCGTCCATGCGCCGCGCCGCAGTATGTGCACCTCCACCAGGTCCTGATCGCCTCCCGGGTGGTCCGCGGTCCGGATCGCCGACATGGCGTGGAGATCGCCGATCACCACGTCCCGCAGCCTGGTGACGCGCAACTTGACCCGGAAGTCGGCGATCGTGGCCGGACTGTAGGTCACCAGGGGCAAGTCCTTCCCGATCTGTGCCTCCCACCCGCGCCGGAAGGTGTCGAATCCTCGCGGTGCGGCGCCCGGGGCGGTGGTGTCAAGGACGAACACCTCACGCGACTCGTCCGCCTCTGCTCCCGTTCGGTTCATCGCGGGTCGGCCCACCTCCATCCCTTGCTCCGATCCGGCTCCGATCCGGCTCCGATCCGGAGAGTACGACAGCCCGAGAGACCCGAACGAGAGTGCTGGCTGCCGGGTACGGAGTACAGCCAGCTGCACCTCGCCTTCGTTCTCAGCCCTCCCCCGGTGCAACCGCAGGCAGTTCCCTTACCTATTTCCTCCCCCGTGACTGTGCCCGCACAGTAGGGGCGGGTGAAGCTGAGCGGACCTGCTGCGGGTTCGACTGTTCCCTTGACGTGCGGTTGTTCTGTTGGTCGCGTCCGGTACCGCTCGGCAAGTACTGCGTGGGATCACGCACGGGTGATTGGGGCGGCTCGGAAGAATACGACCGAAGCGCGTCGCTCGGACTCGGAGACCGATCTCGGTACAGCAAATCTGATTCGGCCGGTGAAGACCTTCCGGAATCAAACCCCGCGGTCCGGGGATCCCCGCCGTAACCCAGACTGGGCAGCGCCGCTACCCGCTTGAAAGTCCCGTCGTCCTGGAATGCAAATTCTGGTGTTGCTTGCTCCTGCCGCAGCAGCGAGGGCTCAGGTGAATCACTTGGTACCGGACGCTGGCGCTGCACCTCAGAGATGCGCGGCTGGCCATCCGGCATTCCATGGATTTTGGCGACAGCAAATGCCTGTAGGGCAGCCGCCGTCGCCTGATTCGCCTCCCTCGACTGCGTTTGGTCCGGCTGCTGCGCTGCGCCCGGCCTCGGGAGGGGACCGGGACCCCCCTGCCGGGTCCCTGCCGGCTGGATCGCATTACCCCTGCCCTTGAGCGACTTGTACAGCAAAGCCGCGCCGCCACCCAGCATTGCCCATGGGAGCAAGGCCGGTGCAAACAGCGCAAGCGCGGCTATTACCATGATCGCGCCAATAAGGGCACCGGAAGTCCGACGCTTGTGTCCCTTTGCGGCCTTCATGGCCTTTTCGGCCTGGGGGCGTACGGCCTTCCGCAGCTTTTGCAAGCGGCCGGGGGGGGCGTCCTTCTTCTTGACGCCGTCTTGGCTCGGGTCATCTGGATCTGGGCTGTCCGGGTTCCGGTCCGGGCCCCGGTCCGGACTCTGGTTCCGTTCCGGGTCCGGGCTTCGGTCCCGATCCCGGCTTTCCGGCCGTGGGCTCCTCTGCCTCCAACGCTCTTCCTCTTGCTGCCCGACCCCGTCCGACGGTGTGGCCATCCCCTGTTCCTATCCTCCGGGCCGGTGAGTACGGCAACGGAGCCGTCAGCAGGCACACCAGGAATCACTCACCGGCCGGGCAGTCATGTCCCCAGACGTACCAGCACTGTTCGCCGTTTCGCAGGGGATTGGCGTCTGGCCACTGGTGGTCCATGGCCACGAATCAAGAACCTCACTGGCGACAACGGCCAGGGAGCGCGAACGGTTCAACCACCGCCCGCACCCGTCGCGCAGCCGTCGCGCACACCAGAACGCCTAGTGTCGCCAGATGTTGCCTGTGTATCTACGTCGCACCCCTTGTATGCCTATAAGTGTCGACAGTACCGTGCAGTCGAACCTCGCCTGCAGGCCTTCTCCACTGGTTCGCCCGCCGTCCGCGCCGTCGCCGTTCACCGCGTCGGTGACGGTCGGCCATGCCCAAACGCTCTGGAAGACAAGGGAGTTCACAGTGGTACGCAGAAGCAGCACAGGAGCGGACCGTCCGGCCGGGGCGTCCGTACTGGACCAGGACGTCACCTACCGCGCCCGCCCCCGCGCTCTCCTCGTGGCGATCGCCGGCCTCGCGGTCACCCCCGCGCTGATCACCCCGGCCGCCGCACACTCCGCGAAGGGCGGCAGGACTCTCACCGTCGGCTCCGGAGAGACCCTGGAACTCACCGAGACCACCACGGTGAGCGCACTCACCATCAAGGAGGGCGGGATCATCGCCGCCCCGGAGGGGTACCGCCTCACCCTCACCGTCAACGGCGTGGAAACGGGCGCCGAGCTGGGTGAACTCACCGACGGACACGGCGGACTGGCCACCGCCGTCGCCGCCGGTACCTACCGGGGCAAGGTGGTCCTGGACGTCGCCGTGGCCAACGACGTCGCCTACAGCGACCTCAGTTTCCCGCTCCGCCAGGCCCTCTACGTCGACGCCGCCGGTGTCGACGAGTCCAGGTCCGTCCCCTCCGGCGTCCGCGGCGGCACCGTCACCGACACCGGCGCGCGCGACATCACCCTGCTGTCCGACGGCGAGTCCTTCAACGGCGTGTACGTCACCGGTGGCGGCTCCTACACCCTGACCCGGCCGAAGATCGCCTTCGACGGCAACGGCCGCTGCGACTTCATCGGTTACGGTGCCTCCGTCGTCGGCACCGGAGAGGGCACCAACCTCGTCATCGACGGGGCCGTCATCAAGAACGAGGGCGTGGTCCGCACCGCGGTCATCGCCGACGCCACCGCCAACGTCGTCGTCAAGAACTCCACCCTCCACTGTGCCGACGGCAGTCACGTGCCCGCCGAGTACCCGGAGACCGGCACCGGCGACACCCGGTACATGATCACCGTGCCGTGGATGCTGGGCCTGTCGGGCAACGTCCGCACCACCAACCTCCTCGGCGCGAGCACCCGGGCGTCGTACATCAACTCCTCGATCTCCTCGGAGAAGTGGGGCGCCCTGTCCGTCGACGGCGGCAGCAAGTGCACGCTCACCGCCATCAACAGCCACATCGCCAACACCAAGGGCCAGGGCTACGGTTCCTACGCCATCGGCAGCGTCACCGAGCACTTCCTCGGCTGCACCTTCGACGTCGGCGACTACGCGCTCATCCACTGGGGCGCCGCGGCCCACTACGGCGACAGCACCAAGGAAGCCGTCGCGGCGCTCAACGAGTCCCTGGAACTCGGTTTGACCGCGGCCGAGTTGAAAAAGCTGCCGGTGCGCTCGACCGTCATCGACGCCGGCCGCTTCATGGTGCTGTGGTACGCGGCCGGCTCCGTCGCCATCGACGGCGGCACCCGGGTCAACACCGGCAAGACCACCTTCATGTGCAAGGCCGTCACGGCCAAGGTCACCGTCGACGGCTCCCGGGGCGCCATCCTCAACCCGGGCAACGGCGTCATCTTCCAGCTGATGGACACCGACCGGCCCAGCAGCGTCGCGGTCACGGACAAGCCCTGGAAGACCGAGATGACCGGCACCTACACGGAGCCCACCGGCTCCGCCACCAAGTCGTCGACCTGGGTCACCACCAGCGCCCAGGCCACCGACGCGACCGGCTCCTTCACCGACATCGAGCTGAACGGCGACTTCTACAACGCCGTCCGGGGTGGCGGCAACGCGAGCCTCCAGGGGCAGAACCTGGTCCTGGACTTCACCCGTTCCACCGTCAAGGGCGTCATCTCCGCGACCACCACGAAGCACCGGGTCCCCACCATCACCGTCGCGCGGTACCGGGAGATCAGCGAGGTCACCAACACCCCGAGCCCGGTCGTCAACAACGGCGTCGTCGTGACTCTGGGCACCGGTTCCACCTGGACGGTCACCGGCACCTCCCACCTGAGCGCCCTGACCCTGGCCGCCGACGCCGCCGTCAAGGCCCCGCGGGGCAGGACCGTCACTCTGACGGTCGACGGCACAGCCACCGCCATCCGAGCAGGCCGCTCCTACACGGGGGCGCTCACGCTGACGGTGGCGTGACCCGGAACTGATCCGGAACTGATCCGGACGTGAGCCAGATGTAAGCCAGATGTGAACCGGCCCCCGGGATGTCACCACATCCCGGGGGCCGGAGTCCGTCGTGCCGGTTCACGCACCGCGGGGCGCGTGGAACCGTCGGCGGGTTACCGCCCGCGTCCGCCGTTCCTCCTGAGGAAGGCGACCAGGAGGCGGTTCCACGCGGCGGGCTGTTCCCAGTGCGGGTTGTGGCCCGCCTCGTCCACCACGTGGGTCTGCGCCCTGCGGAGGTGACGGGCGTTCAGGCGCATGATCGACGGCGGGCTGTAGAGGTCACCGTCACCGGTGATCAGCTGGACCGGAAGCGTCAACGTCCCGAGCGCCGCCCAGGTGATGGTGTTCGCGAGGGGCTGCGCGAAGCCGTCCGCGGTGAGAGCCCGGGTCTGAATGGCCTGCCAGGCCGCCACCCCGTCGAGGTCACCGGCCCGGTAGGAGGGTCCCAACTCCTTGAAGGCCGCGGGCAGATCCCCGAACGGGTCCGGCTGGAGCGCCGCGGCCAGTTCCAGGTAGGCGGCGTCCTGTACGCCCATGATGCTGCCGGAGACGGTGAGGCTGAGCAGCCGGTCCTCGTGCGAGAGCGCGTAGTCGGCCGCCAGTACGCCGCCGGCGGCCGAGCCGGAGAGATGGAACCGGTCCAGCCCCAGGTGGTCGGCGAGCGTGTCGAGGTCCCCGGATTGAGTGTCGGCCTCCGCCTTGGTGCCCGCGACGGAGCGGTACGCGCCCCGCCGCGAGTAGCCGATGACGCGGTAGCCGGCCCCGGCCAGGACGGGCTGCTGGTACGGCCAGCTCTCCCCGCTGCCCGACCTGGGGTGCAGCAGCACGACGGGCTCGCCGGCCCCACCGGTGTCCCAGCACCACAGGCTGCCGCCGCCGGCCACGGGCACCTGGTACTCGGTGACGGGCCGCTGGGCGGGCACCGGCACCGGCTCCCACGGTCGGTCGGTACCGGACCCGGACACCGCTCGGGCGGTCCCGGACGCGGCTCGGGCGGTACCCGCCACGGCACCGGTCGTCGTCAGCGCGGCCAGCGCCGCGGCGCCACCGACCACGGCCCGTCTGCTGAGGGCCGCCGAAGTCCTGCTGTCGTTCTCCACTCTTCTTCCTCCCATTTTCTTCCTCCCATGCATTCCACTGACGCGAACCGCGGGAGCGGTCCGCGAGGCATGATCACCAGGTGTCGACAGCGGGTGCCCGGCCGAGGGTCCGATCACCGCCCGGCTACCGCTCGGCCACCGCCGGGAATGATCTCCATATGCGGTAGTGTCGACACCGTTGAGCCATCTTTGAGATCTGGACCCGAAACATCCGGACCCGAAACAGGGGGACGCGGCACATGTCGGATCAGGACACACACCTGGTACTGGAGCGGCTCCTGCGGCTCCGGGACCGGCGGGAACCGCTGGTGGCGCAGATCGCCGAGTGGGTCGGCGCCGGCGTCATCGAGGGCCGGCTCCAGCCGGGGCAGGACCTCAACAGCGTCGAGTTGTCCCGCAGGTTCGACACCAGCCGCACCCCCGTACGCGAAGCCCTGATGCTTCTCGAACAGGAGGGTCTGGTCGAGATGAAGGCACGGCGCCGGCCCCGCGTCGCCGCCCCCTCCCTCACCGACATCAAGGACATCTACCAGGTACGCCGTCAGCTGCTTTCGATGCTGGCGGGCCTGCTCGTCGAGCGGGCCACCGACGCCGAGCTGACCGAGTTGCGCACCCGGGTGGAGGCGATGCGCGAACTGGCCGACGCCGCGGACGTGGACGCGTACTTCTGGAGCCATGTCCTGCTCCAGGAGCGGATGACCGAGATCGTGGGCAACACCACCCTGAAGCAGATCCTGGACTCGCTCGCCCTGCGGACCCTGATGCTGCGACACCTGAGCCTGACCCGCCCCGGTCGGCTGGCCTACAGCGTGGACGACCAGGAACGGCTCATCCAGGCCTGCGAGGAACGGGACGGGGAGCTCGCCTCGGCGCTGATCGCGGGTGCGACCGTGCGCGCGCTGCGGGCCGTGGAGGAGCAGATCGAGCAGGACACCCCGGACAGCGGCAGGCCCGCCCGCAAACGCCGCGCCGCCGGCTGATCCACCGCTCTCCCACCACCTGAGCCGTCCGTGCGAGGTGCTGACCGCCTCACTTGGCGAGTACGCCGCCGTCCACGGGGAAGTTCCCGCCCGTCACCCATGTCGACTCGTCGGACAGCAGATAGACAGCGCACCAGGCGATGTCCTCGGGCCGGCCGACCCGTCCCAGCGGGATACGGGCCAGCAGCGCCTGCTGCGCCGCGCCCTCGTGCGCGCCCGCCGACTCGGTGGCCGGAGTGCGGACCATGCCCGGCGAGATGGTGTTGGCCCGGATGCCCGAAGGGCCGCCCTCCACGGCGAGTTGGCGGGTCATCCCGAGCACGGCGGCCTTGCCCGCGCAGTGCGCGACCATTCCGAAGGTGCCGCTGCCGCGGAAGGCGTTGACCGAGGCGAAGTTGACGATCGAACCGCCTCCGGACGCCACCAGGTGCCGCCAGGCGGCCTGTACCGGCAGGAAGACGACGTCGGCCTCGCCCCGCATGGTCGGGGTCCACTGCGTGTCGAAGTCCATCTCGGCGGCGGTGGCCATGTGCGGGGCGATGGCACCGGCGGTGACCAGGGCGTCGACCCGGCCGTGCAGTGCGAACGCCTCGTCGGCGAAGCAGCGGGCGTCGATCGGGTCGGTCATGTCCAGCGGGGCGAGCACGTCGACAGTGAGACCGCGGTCGGCGGCGAGCTTGCGGGTGCGCTCGGCGGCGGCCGGGTCCAGGTCGCAGCCGACCACGGTGGCGCCCTGCTCGGCGAAGAGCAGCGCGCATCCCTGGCCGATGCCCGCACCGGCACCGGTGACGAGGGCGACCTTGCCGTGCAGCCTGCCTGTACCGGGCTCTGCCGTGGGCCCGGAGCGGGGAGCGGTCACGTTGTCCTCCTGAGAACGGCGTACGGGAGAGGGTGATGGCCCGGCCTGTCGGCGGGGCGGAGGTGACACAGGGAGACCGGGCTGGACGGTCATCCTCCGGTGCGGGCCGGCAGCTCCACTTCCAGCGCGACCAGGAAGCGGGAGACCATGCTGTACGCGGCGGCCGTGACGGTCAGTTCGACCAGCTCGGCCGGGCCGAAGTGCGCGCGCAGGGCGTCGAAGACGTCGGCGGGGACATGGACGTCCCGGGTCATGGCGTCGGTGTAGGCGACGACCGCGCGCCGCCGTTCGTCGAGGTCGGGGTGGGTGGCGGCGCCCTCGGCGCGGAGCGCGTCGAGGTGCCGGTCGTCGAGTCCGGCGGCCCGGGCGTCGCCTTCGTGGGCGGCCCATTCGTAGGGGGCCCGGTTGAGCACGGCGATGCGCAGGACGACCAGTTCGCGGATGTCGGCGGGCAGGGTCATCCGCTGCCGGACAGCGCCCAGCAGGCTGTTCCAGCCGTCCGCCACCGGCGGACTGTGCAGCAGCATCCGGTCGAGGGGCCGCAGAGTTCCGCCGCGCCGCTCGCGGATGCGCTCCGCGATGTCACCGGCTCCGTCGGTACCGGGAAGTCGTGCCACGTGCCGTTCCCTTCTGGGATGGGTTGTGGGATGGGTTCTGGGATCAGTCGGGTGGGGCGGGCCGGCTCAGGACGTCCTGGCGCACGGTGTCCCCGAAGAACATGGCGGGGGAGGTGCGGGGCCCGGTGAACCGCGGCCAGGGCGGCAGGTCCGGGCCGCCCGGATCACCCGTGGCGACGAAGCGCGCCCAGGTGTCGGCCATCAGGGCAGCCAGTCGCCGGTCGGTGTCCTGCCAGGGCCAGTCGGGCCGGCGGTCGAGGTTGTCGAGGACGTACGGGAGTTCGGCGGTGTGGTGGACGCCCGGGTCGGGCAGGCCAGGCGGCAGCGGGGGCCGCCGGTCGAACCGGTAGATCCAGGTGGGCGTACCGGTCGCGGCGTGGGATCGCGCCCACTGCCATACGGGGCCCACGAACCGGGCGTCGCCCACGGTGCCGGCGTCCTCGTCGGCGGAGGCGTAGACCGTGCCCTCGTCGCGGTTGGAGCCCACCAGCAGCGGGACGCGGTGCTGGCGGCCCGTGGCGAATACGGCGTCGGTCGGTTCGGTCAGGATCCTGCCGTCGACGACGGGCCCGAAGTGACCGCGCACGATCAGTTCGACTCCGGAGATCCGGCGCAGCCCCTCGACGTCCCGGCCGCCGAACTCTTCGGCGTAGGCCAGCCCTCGTTTCTGTGCCTCGGCCGGGCCGGGCAGCGGGCCCTCCGCCCGGCCCACGCCGGAGGCGCTCTGGCCGAGGGCCGCCCGGAAGTGGGGACGGGCCGTCGGTGCGGCGGCCATCAGGTGGCAGATGTGGGCGGCGCCCGCGGAGTTGCCCGCGAGGGTGATCCGGTCCGGGTCGCCGCCGAAGGCCGCGATGTGGGTACGGACCCAGGTGAGGGCGGCGACGATGTCGAGGAGGCCGTAGTTGCCGGAGGCGTGGAGGTCGTCCTCGGCGGCCAGGCCCGGGTGGGCGAGGAAGCCGAGGGCGCCGAGCCGGTGGTTGAGGGTGACGACCACCGGACCACGGCCGGCCAGGGCGCGGCCGTCGTGGATGTCCTGGGAGCCGTGTCCGTAGCGGTTGCCGCCGCCGTGGATCCAGACCATGACGGGCAGGCCCGTGCCCGGTGCGGGGTCGGGTGTCCACACGTTGAGGTAGAGGCAGTCCTCGCTCATCACCAGCGCGTGCCGGTCGGCGAAGTTGGTCCGGTACATGACCGAGTCGCTCGGCGGCTGCGGTTGCAGCGGCGCAGGACCGAACTGCTCGGCTCTGCGCTCGCCGTCCCAGCGGGCGGCGGGCCGGGGCGGGCGCCAGCGCAGGTCGCCGACCGGTGGTGCGGCGAAGGGGATGCCGCGGAAGACGGCGACCGGGCCGTCCCACTCCCCCACCAGCCGCCCGGCGCCGGGATGCGCCCGGGGAGCGCCGGCACCGCCCGCCCGTACCCGGGGGCCGCCCGTTCCTTGCGTCACGCCGTACGGGCCGCTCATGCCGGGGCCTTGTGCAGCGAACCGTTCTTCATGATCGCGGCGAGTCGGTCGCGGTCCTGGAGGATGCGGATGTCGTCCAGCGGGTCGCCGTCGACGAGGACGAGGTCGGCGAGGAACCCCTCCCGGATCAGGCCCAGTTCGTCGCCCATGCCCATGACCTGGCCGCCGTGCCCGGTGGCGGCGCGCAGTGCCTCGGCCGGGGTGAAGCCGAACCAGTCGACGAACAGTTCCAGGTCGCGGGCGTTGCGGCCGACCGGGTTCCAGGCGAAGCCGTAGTCGCCGCCCGGGACGACGCGGATGCCGCGGCGGACCAGTTCGGGGACCACCTCACGGACCGCCTTCTGGGTGGCCTCGACCTCCATGCCTGGCTCGGGCTCGCTGCCGGCCTCGTGCAGGTTGGCGTAGATGATGCCGGGGGTGGGCGCGACGAACAGCCGGTCGCGGGCGGCCTCCAGGAGGTCGAGGGCCTCCTCGTCCGCGAAGGTGCAGTGGTAGACGGCGCGGATACCGTGCCGTACGGCCATCTTGATCGACTCGGCCGCGTGCGCGTGGGCCGTCAGCCAGACACCGCGCTCCCGGGCCACCGCCGCTGCCGCCGCGACCTCTTCCTCGGTGAACTGGACGATCCGCGAGGTGCCCTGCACCACCGCGCTCTCGCCCGACAGCGACAACTTGACGATGTCGACACCGAGGTCCGCCATCTCCCCGACGAACCGGCTCACCGACTCGGGGTCGGACGCCCGGCCGTCGATGCCGGGGAAGTCGTAGACCCCCGGTTCGACCATGCCCGCGGTGCCCTCCCAGGAGGCGGCCTTGAAGCGCGGGCCCGGCATCCAGCCCTCCGCGAACGCCTTGCGGGCGGCCGTTTCGGTACGGGGCAGGCGGTTGCCCCCGGAGTAGGCGCTGGTGAAGCCCTGGTCCAGCAGGACGCGGCCCGCGTGCGCCACCAGCAGGGCCTTCTCCTCCTCGGGCTCGTCCCGGCGGCGGGAGCTGTGCTCGACGGTGGAGCCGAAGCCGAGGTGGGTGTGGGAGTCGACCAGGCCGGGGATCAGGGTGCCGCCTCCGCCGTCCACGACCCTGGCCCCGAGCCGGCGGGCGGCGGGAATCCGCGACGCGACGGCGGTGATCCGCTCGCCCTCGACCAGAACCTCGGCGGGGAAGGGATCACGTCCCGTGCCGTCGAAGACCCGGACCCCGGTGAAAACGGTCCTGCCGGTGCTGCCGCTCCCGTCAGTCCTGTCAGTCCTGTCAGTCCTGTCAGTCCTGTCAGTCCTGTCGCTCATCGTGCGCTCCTGAAGGTGTGCCGCATCTCGCCCAGCTCTCCGATCCTGCTGACGAGGGTGTCACCGGGACCTATGAAGCGCTGCGGGGTGCGGCGGTTGCCGACCCCCGCGGGGGTCCCGGTGAAGATCAGGTCGCCGGGACGCAGCGGGCAGATCGCGCTGAGGTGGGCAACCAGCCGCGGCACCGGGAAGATCATGTTCGAGGTGCGGTCGTGCTGGACGATCTCCCCGTCCAGTGCCGCGGCAGGCAACGTTTGCCCGTGAAGGAGCGGCGTCCGGTGCGTGCTATCGGTGTGCCGGCCGGAAGCCCTCGTACTGGACGTACTTGGGATTTCGGCCGGTGCAGCGAGAGGGCGTGCCGGGCGTCGCGACGGGGCGAACGTTGCCTGTCGCGGCACTAGCTCGCAGGTCAGCTCCAGGTCGTCGCGGTCGGCCGGTTCGTCGACGCTGACCAGGGCGGGCCCCACCGGGCCGAAGCCGGGGAAGGACTTGCCGAGCGAGAACTGGGCCGGGCGCCCGGCGAGTTGGACGATCCGCTCGGACAGGTCCTGGCCCACGGTGAGCGCGACGACCGGGTCCCAGCCCTGCTCCTCCGGCACCCGGTAGGCGTCGCGGCCGATGACGGCGACCATCTCCAGTTCCCAGTCGACATGACCGGGCGGCAGGTCGATGGTGGCGTACGGGCCGGTGAGGCAGCTGGGGAACTTGGTGAAGACCAGCGGCTCGGCCGGCTCCTCGTAACCGGCCTCCGCGGTGTGCGGGCGGTAGTTGAGGGCGACCGCGAAGATCTGGCGCGGCTCGGGCACGGGTGCGCGCAGGTCGGACTCCTTGTACGGCACGGCCGTGGCCGGGTCGACGCCCGCGGACCAGCGCAGCAGCGCCTCCCACTGGTCGAAGACGGTGTCCGGGTCGGCGTCGAGGCCGCCGTCGGACACGTCCACGGCGCCGTCGCCGGTCAACAGGGCGAGCCGGCCCGCGAGGTTGGCGATCCGCATGCCCTCACGCCCACTGTTCAGCGGACGGTTCGGGCGTGCCGTACGCGTCCTGCCAGGAGACGACGCGGTTGCGCAGCACACCGAGACTCTCGATCTCGGCCTCCACGACGTCGCCGGGCTTGAGGTAGTTGGCGAACGGGTCCTCGGTGCTCGCCGCGACTCCGGCGATGGTGCCGGTGGTGATGATGTCGCCCGCGCTGTAGATCTGCGGGGAGTGGTAGGCGACCAGCTGCGGGATCGACACCGACAGGCGGGAGGTGTTCGACTTCTGCCGCACGTCGCCGTTGACACGCAGTTCCATGTCGAGGTCGTGCGGGTCGCCGATCTCGTCCGCGGTGACGATGTAGGGGCCGATCGGACAGAAGGTGTCGATGGCCTTGGAGAAGGAGAAGACCCCGGACTCCATCTCCCTGCGCTGGATGTCGCGCGCGGTGATGTCGTTGAAGACCAGGTAGCCGGCGATGTGCTCGGCGGCCTGCTCGGCGGTGAAGAACTTGCCGGGCTTGCCGATGATCACGGCGAGTTCCAGCTCGTAGTCCATCTCCCGGGTCAGGTTGGCCGGGTACACGATGGGCTCGTCGGGGCCGATGATCGCGTCCACGTTCTGGAAGAACACGATGCCCTTGTTGACCGGGTGCGACCAGTCGACCCGCTCCAGGTCCTCGTGGTGCTCACGGAAGTTGCCCGCCGTGTGGAAGAACTTCTTCGGCACGATCGGCGCACGCAGCCGGACATCGGCGAGCGGATACGTCCGCCCCGTCTCGGCGACCTGGCCCTCACGCTCGAAGAACACCCGGGTCGACGGGACGTCGAGCTCGATCACCGTGTCCCCGTCGAGGCGGCCCACGAGCCCTTCGTCGAACGTCACCAATTTCATCAGACCTCCTAGTAACTGTCGACACTCACCCTCCTTGATTCCGGCATTCACGTCAACAGTGGCGTCAAGTGTGGACACATTGTTCGGAGGTCGATTACGGTCCGGAGCATGAAGACGATGTGGAACTTCACCGGCACGCGTGCGCTCGTGGCGGGTGCGGGCGGCATAGGATCCGCCGTTGTCCGGGCCCTGGCGGACGCGGGGGCGGACGTGGTCGTCCTGGACCGCGACGCCGCACAACTGGCCGAACTCACCCGCACGGGCGGCGCCGGGGCCACGGACGGCACAGGCGGCACAGGCGGCACAGGCGGCACGGTGCGCGGCCTGAACGTGGACCTCACCTCCGCCGACGCCTGCCACGACGCGGTCACCGACGCCACCGGATTCCTGGGCGGTCTCGACGTGTTCGTGCACGCCGTCGGCACCAACGACCGCCGCCCCGTACTGGAGACACCCGACGATGTCTGGGACCGCGTCGTCGCCATCAACCTCAGCAGCGGCTTCTGGCTGGGCCGGGCGGTGGGCAACGTCATGGTGCCGAGCGGCTACGGCCGCGTCGTCTACCTGTCATCCGTGTCCGGGCTGCTCGCCCACCGCGACCACGCGCCGTACGCGGCGACCAAGGGCGGCGTCAACCAGCTCATGCGGGTCATGGCCCGGGAATGGGCGGCCCACGGCGTCACCGTCAACGCGGTCGCCCCCGGCTACACCGAGACCGACCTCACCCGCGCCTACCTCGCCACACCGGGCATGCGTGCCTCGATGGAGGCACTGGTGCCCGCCGGACGGCTCGGCCGCCCCGACGACCTGGTCGGCCCCACCCTGTTCCTCTCCTCCGCCGAGGCCGCTTTCATCACCGGACAGGTGCTGTACGCGGACGGCGGCCGGACCCTCGTCTGACCTGACTGACTGACCTGTGTGACCTGTCTGGCCGCCGCCCGCCCACCGGCGGGCCGCACGCGCACGACCCCGATCCACCGTCCCCACAGCCCGAAGGAGCCGTCATGGCCAATTCCACCAACTCCCAGCGCTTCACCGACAAGACCGTGCTCGTCACCGGTGCCGGCACCGGATTCGGTGCCGAGATCGCCGTACGGGCCGCCCAGGAGGGCGCCGACGTCGCGATCCACTACCGCAGTTCACGCGCGGGCGCCGAGGCCACCGCCGAGCGGGTGACCGCCCTGGGCCGCAAGGCGTTCGTCGTCCAGGCCGACATAGCCGAGCACGACCAGATCCGGCGCATGGCGGACGAGGTGTGGAGCGCGTTCGGCCGGCTCGACGTGGCGGTCAACAACGTCGGCGACGTGGCCCGCGAGCAGATGTCCTGGCGGGACCTCACCGAGGAGTCCGTGGACCACGTCCTCGCGGTCGACATCAAGGGCACACTGCTGTGCACGCACGAGTTCGGCGCGCGGATGCTGGAGCAGGAAGGGGGCGGCGCGATCGTCAACATCGGCTCGACGGTGGTGGCCCGGGGCAGCGCGCGGGCACCGCAGTACGCCGCCGCGAAGTACGGGATCATCGGCCTGACGAAGTCGTACGCGCATGCCTTCGCCCCCGCCGTCAGGGTCAACGTCTTCGCTCCCGGGTTCATCGAGACGACCGCGACACTGGGCCGGGAGGACTGGCGGAACGGGCGCGGGGAGCAGCTGCGCAAAGCGACTCCGATGGGCCGCATCCCGGGTCCCGAGGAGCTGGCGGGGGCCGCGCTGTTCCTGGCCACCGAGGACGCGCACCACATCACCGGCGGATTCCTCATCGCCGACGGCGGCTACAACATGATCGGAGCGTGAGCGCGAGCACGACGGGTTCCGGGCCACGCCGACCGGGACGCGGACCGGAACGCGGACCGGAACGCCGCGCGCTCCGCTACGCCACGGTCCGGATCAGCTTCTTGTTGACGAACTCCTCGATGCCGGGGCGGCCGAGTTCGCGTCCGAAGCCTGAGCGCTTGATGCCGCCGAAGGGCAGTTCGGCGCCCTCGGCCCCGACACCGTTGACGAAGACCATGCCGGCCTCGATCCGGTCGGCGACCCGCTCGGCCTGGGCCGGGTCGGTGGTGAACACGTAGGAGCCGAGGCCGTACGGGGTGTCGTTGGCGATGCGCAGGGCGTCGTCCTCGTCGGCGGCGGCGAAGACCATGGCGACCGGGCCGAACAGCTCCTGCCGGGCGGCGCTGTGCCCGGTGGTGAGTCCGGTGAGGACCCCGGCCGGAAAGTACGCCCCGTGCCGCCGGCCGGTGCTGTGCAGCGTCGCGCCCTCGGCGACAGCCGCGTCGACCTGCCGGCCGAGGTTCTCGGCGGCGGCCACGGACGACAGGGGTGCGCCGGTCTCGCCGGCGAGGAGCCGGGCGGTGAACTTCTCCACGAACCGCTCGTACAGCTCCTCGACGACCACGAAGCGCTTGGCGGCGTTGCAGGCCTGGCCGGTGTTGTCGAGCCGGGCGGCGACGGCGGAGTCGACGACCGCGTCCAGGTCGTCGGTGGACAGCACGACGAACGGGTCG
This sequence comes from Streptomyces aurantiacus, assembly GCF_001418335.1. GTDB lineage: Bacteria > Actinomycetota > Actinomycetes > Streptomycetales > Streptomycetaceae > Streptomyces > Streptomyces aurantiacus. Next base: position 26,472 of record NZ_LIPP01000021.1, read on the forward strand.
GAGCCGCCGAGTTCGAGGACGACCTTCTTCAGGTGACGGCCGGCGATCTCGGCGACGGCGGAGCCGGCCCGCTCCGAGCCGGTGAGCGACACACCCTGGACGCGCGGGTCGGCGATCACGTCGGCGACCTGCTCGTTGGTGGCGTACACGTTGACATAGGCCCCGGCCGGGAAGCCGGCCTCCGCGAACAGTTTCTCCAGCAGGGCGGCAGTGGCGGGGCACTGCGGGGCGTGCTTGAGGACGACGGTGTTCCCGATCGCGAGGTTCGGGGCGGCGAAGCGGGCGACCTGGTAGGCGGGGAAGTTCCACGGCATGATGCCGAGCAGCACGCCCACCGGGCCGCGTCGGATGACGGCGCCGCCCGGTCCTGAGGTGACGTCGAGCGGTTCGTCGGCGAGGAACTCCTCGGCGTGGTCGGCGTAGTAGTGGTAGATCTCCGTGCAGAAGCCGACCTCGCCCTCGGCCTCCGCGGGCGGCTTGCCCATCTCGCGGACGATGCTCGCGGCCAGTTCGTCCTGGCGCTCGGCGTGCAGGTCACCGAGGCGGCGCAGCAGGGCGGCCCGTTCGGTCACGGAAGTGGCGCGGCCCCACGCGGCCGCGGTGTGGGCGGCGTCGACGGCCGCGGCGACCTGGGCGTCGGTGGCGGTCGGGTAGGTCGCGACGACCTCTGCGGTGGCCGGGTCGGTGACGGCGTACATGCGATCTCCAGGTGCTACGGGTCGGTGGTGCTGCGTAAGGGGCGGGCGGGGCGCTCGGCCCGCGTGCGTGGTACGGGACCGGCGGCGCCGTCAGGGTTCGAGGATCGTCCGCACGCCGGTGTTCGACCGGAGGTCGTCCAGGGCCTGCGCCGCCTCCCCCAGCGGGCGGACCTTCCCGACGAGGTCGTCCAGCGGCAGCCGGCCCGCGAGGTAGAGGCGGGCCAGCTTCGGGATGTCGAGTTCCCCGACGCTGGAGCCGTAGTTGCAGCCGAGGATGCGTTTGCCCTGGTCGGCGAGGTCGAAGAGGTCGAACGCGGCGGTGGCGCCGGTGGCTGCCATGCCGACGAGGACGGCGGCGCCTCCGGAGGTGAGCATGGCGGGCAGGGTCTCGACGACCTTCGGGCTGCCGATCGCCTCGAAGGCGTAGTCCACTCCGCCGAGTTCGTCCCGGCACCAGGCGGCCACGTCGTCGCGGGCGCCGTCGAGGGTGTGGGTGGCGCCGAACCGTTTCGCTGCGGCCAGGCGTTCGGGAGAGAGGTCGACGGCCACGATGGGGTCGGCGCCGACCAGGGAGAGGCCCATCACCACGGAGAGCCCGACGCCGCCGGTGCCGATGACGACCGCGGACTCGCCGGGCCGTACCCCGGCGGTGTTCACGACGGCGCCGACCCCGGTGGTGATGGAGCAGCCGAGCAACGCCCCGATGCTGAACGGCAGTTCGTCGGGGACCCGCACCGCGGCCGTCTCCGGGACGACCAGGCGGTCGGTGAAGGCGCCGAGGCCCAGATAGGGCCAGACCGCCTCGCCGTCGGCGTCGGTGAACGGGGTCGTGCCGTCGGGGAGGGTGTTGGCGACGGCCTTGGTCCCGGTGCACAGCCAGCCCTGGCCCGCCACGCACTTGCGACAGCGCCGGCACGGCGCGAACCAGGACAGCACCACGTGGTCGCCGGGCCGGACCGAGGTGACGCCGGGCCCGACTCCGGTGACCACGCCTGCCGCCTCGTGCCCGAGGACGAGTGGCCGGTCGGTGGGCCAGTCGCCGGACACGATGTGCAGGTCCGAGTGGCACACACCGGCGGCGCGGACCTCGATCTCGACCTCGCCCGGACCGGCGGCCCGCAGGGAGACCTCGCGGGTGCCGAGCCCCGCCTCGGGGTCGAAGACGACGGCCGGGGAGAGCTTCGACGACATCAGGAGGCCTTCGTTTCTTGTGCGGTCGGGTTTCCCGCGGTCGAACTCCCCGCGGCCGGGTCTGCTGCGGCCGGGTTCGGGGCGAGCTCGGTGTGGGGCTTGGCGACGACGACGTACACGAGGCCGATGACGAAGAGCGCGGAGAAGACCAGGATCACGGCCCACACCTGCATCCAACTGCCGTCGACGGGGGCGAGTTCGGTGCGCGGCCAAGCGATGTTGACCGCCTCGAACAGCAGCCACAGGACGGCGAGTACGTTGACGGCGAGCCCGGTTCGGCCGAGCCTCAGCTGTCCGGCGGCGGGGTTCCAGCGGCCGGTCAGCCGCGCGACGAGGGCGACGACGGCGACCGCCAGGAACACGAAGTAGAACCCGCCGGAGCCGAACGCGATCAGGGTGGCCGCCGCGTTGCCGTTCAGCCCCAGCAGCAGGCCGAGCCCGGCGAGGACGGCGGTCGCGATGAGGGAGACGTACGGGATCTGCCGCGGGCCGACGGTCGCCAGCGTCCTGGAGAAGGGCAGCTGGCGGTCGCGGGCGAAGGCGTAGACGGCGCGGCCGATGTAGGTCTGGATGGAGACGGCGCACGCGAAGAACGCGATCAGGACGACGACGATGAACGGCTTCTCGCTCCAGCCGCCGAGTCCCTGGGTCACGGCCTCGAAGACGGGGTCGACGATCGCGCCGGAGACGGCGTCCTCGGGCCGGCGCAGCGCGAGCGTCACGGCGAGGCCGGTCAGCAGGACGGTGAAGGCGACGAAGAGGTAGGCGCGCAGCAGGGCGCGCGGCACGCTGCGCCGGGGCTGCTCGGTCTCCTCGGCCACCTGCGTGGTCGCGTCGAACCCGAGGAACGCCCAGCCGGCGACCGCGAGGCAGGTCAGCAGGCCGGCCGTCACGGATCCGCCCGAGACGTCCTGCGCGCCCAGGGTCTCGAAGAGGAGCCCGAAGCCGTTGTGGCGTACGAAGAGCAGCAGGATGAGGCTCACCGCGATGGACGCGACGCCCTCGGCGACGATGCCCGCGTTCAGGAAGTGCTTCACGGGGTTCACCCCGAGGAGGTTGATCCCGAGCGCCACGGCGACGAAGACCACTCCGAGGAGTACGTGGACGGCGGCCGAGGGGACACCGTCCTCGGCCAGCATGTAGAGCCAGGTCGCCCCCAGGTAGGCCACCGTCGTCAGCGAGGCGACGGCGGAGGCGAGGTAGATCCAGCCCACCAGCCAGCCCAGGCGCGGCCCGCCCAGGCGGCGCACCCACTGGTAGACGCCTCCTGTGATCGGGAACTGGGAGGACAGCTCGGCGTAGACCACGGCGACCAGCAGCTGGCCGAGGAAGGCCACGACGACCGCCCAGATCCAGGTGGGGCCGGCAAAGGCGAAACCGAGCTGGACGACGGCGTAGATGCCGACCACGGGCGAGATCGTCGCGAACCCGATCGCGAAGACGGCCCACGCGGACAGGGTCCGTTTCAGCTCCTGCTCATAGCCGTACTCGGCGAGTTCACCGGCATCGGTGCGGGTGTCGTCCACGTTCGTCTCCTGACAGTGCTGCGCGTGCGGCCGTCCCGGTCCGCGTGTCGCGGATCACGGGTGGGGTGAGCCCTGGGCCGTGGGGCTCGACGAGGGACGGTTTTCGGACCGCGGTCGGCGTTCTTCGGACGGCAACGCTTATTGGGCGCATGACCAATTGCTTATTGGTCGCATACTCAATAGCATTCACGGCATGACGTCAAGAGGTCCGAGCAAGCGGGTCCGCAAGGCCCCTGCCGAGCGCCGCCACGAGATCGTCGCCGCCGCCGCGCACGTCGGCCTCACCGAGGGACTGGAGTGCGTCACTCTGCGCCGGGTCGCCGACGAGCTCGGCGTCCGGCCCGGACTCGTCGGCCACTACTTCCCGGCGGCCGACACGCTGGTGGCCGAGGCCTTCACCGCGGCCACCATGGCCGACCTCGACTCGCTGCTTCCCGAGCGGCCGGACGGCCCCGGGGGCGACGACACCCCGCGGGCGGTCCTGCGGCGGTTCTTCACGCTGACGTCCAGCACCGAGTTCGACAACGTGAGCCGGCTCTGGCTCAACGCGCGGCACCTGTCGCGCTACCGCCCCGAACTGCGCGACCACGTCGTGGCGCAGGAGCTGCTCTGGTGCGGGCGCGTCGAGCAGACGATCACCGCCGGTACGGAGTCGGGGGACTTCTCCTGCGCCGACGCGTGGGCGTCGGCGCTGCGCATCCTGGTCGCGGTCGACGGAGCCAGCGCCTACATCAACACCAGCGCCGACCGCCGCGGGGCTCCGATCGTCCACCTGGCCCGGGCCGTCGCGGAAACGGAACTGGGGCTAGGGGCAGGGGAGTTGGCTCCTATCTGACGGCACATCAGGGTCTGGTCACCGAAACCCTTCGCGCACCGAAACCTTCGCGCACCGGAACTCCTTCACTCAGCGGAGCCCTTCCCTCACCTCATCGAGACCCCTTCACTCACCGGGACTCTTCGGTCACCGGGCCGACGGCAGGGCGCGCGCCACGCTCACGACCGGCGGTCAGGCCCGCGAGGGTGAAGGCACCCGGGCCGAAGAACACGATGAGCAGGAATCCCCAGCAGAAGAGCACCGGGGCCAGTCCGCCGTTCTGCAGGGGGAAGAGGCCGTCCTGCTGGTGTTCCGTGAAGTAGGCGAACGCCATGATGCCCGAGCTGACGAACGCCGCGCCGCGGGTCGCGACCCCGAGGAGAACAAGGGCGCCGCACACCAACTCGATCACCCCGGCGTACCAGAAGGGCCAGTCGCCCGTCGAACTGGCCTTGCGGTCCAGCACTCCGAAGACCGTGGCAGCGCCCTCGGAGGTGAACAACAGGCCAAGGACGATACGGAACAGGCCCAGCACGAAGGGCTGACGTGTCGTGAGCCAGTCGCCGACGGGCGGAGTGGTCATCGGTACTCCTCGAAAGTGTCACTACGGAATCAGCTGGAACGAGAACGAGGGAGACGTGGACCGCGGAGTGCAGGTCGCAGCCCTCAGTGGACCGTACGTGTGCGGGGCACTCCGGGTTCAAACGGACTCCGAGGTCTTCGTGCCTTCGGGACAACGAGACAACGGGCGGCGACATCAGGACACAGGTCTTTGAGAGTGCAACTACCCCTTGTTCACGGGCTGTTGCCCGAGTGACACTCGTTGACGGCTGCCGGTCGGCGGAATCGGCCGGGAGACTCTTCCGTATTACCTCGGGTTCGTACTACCTCGGGCTCCCCCACCAGGAGGTATCGATGAAAACAAGCCACCGCGGGGCCGGGTTGCTCCTCGGTCTGTTCTCGGCTCTCACCCTGATGCTCGTCGGCGCGGCCCCGGTCTCGGCGTCGGCCTCGACATGGACGTTGGAGGCCGACGGTCAGCGGATATGCGTCAGCCCGCAGCACGGGTGGCCCAACACCTACGCCTTCTCCCCCGTCACCGGAAGCTGGTCGACCCTGATCCACACCGGGGTCCGGAACCTGCCGCCCGGCTCGTCCAGCACGGGCGGCGCCATTTACCCGGGTACGAACGAACGCACCCCCGACGGCGCCCTCGTCATCAACGGCCTGGTCGGGCTGTCGATCGCACCGGCACCGGCCGGCGAGTACACCGCCGAGATCTGGGCCACCGACGGCAAGCACACCGAAACCGACCCGCTGCTGATCGTCGTCCGCGACGGGTGCTGAATCCCGCGGCGCCCGGAGGCCCGGCAAGGACGCCCGGGCGCCGTGACTCGGTGACTCGGTGACTCGGTGACTCGGTGACGGAGAACGGCGACCGCTGGGTCTGTGACGGCTAACCTGGGGGTTTCGTCATCGAGAGGAGCCGCCATGCCGGAGGAATCGACGCCGGGAGGCCCGTTGGGTACAGCGATGCGAAAGGTGACGTTCCCGGACGGGTCGCGGGGGATCATCCTGGTGAAGGCGGGCACGTCGCAGGAGGACGCGGACGCGTTGGCGGCCCGGGTGTGGGCGGAGCGGTCGGAGCCGGGTTCGTCCGACGAGTAGCCGGACAGGGCAAAGCCCTCCGTGCGCAAGCGGTCCAGCGGGAGGCGGCCGTAGAGAGTGAGCAGCACGTCGCTCGCCGAACCCCGCAGGCACCCGTCGGTCGGTGACGAGTCGTCGAGCAGGCGCGCGCCGGCAGGGGTGAGGCCGATCAGCCACGCCGGTCCCTCGGTGGTGTGCAGGCCTATGCGGGCGGGGTCGTGCGGCCAGGCGCCGCTGGAACCGTGAAGCACGCTGATGAACTCCGCGATGCCGTCCAGCGCCACCACGGTGGGCACCTGCTGCGGGACTCCCGCGGCCAGTTGGGCGTCGAAGGCGTGGACGGCGGCCTCATGAACCTGGTGGCGGGCCACCGCGCCGGCCGTCATGGGTGCCCCGGATCCACCCCACCAGGTCCAGCACCCCGACTCGGGCCCGGACCTGCGCAACGCGGCGACCAGTGCCTCGGTCGCCGCGGGCAACTCGGTCGGGGGCTCGTCGACAGTCGGCGGCTGCTCGCTCGGTCCGGCCGCCACGGCAGCGGCCCAGAAGTGCTGCACTTCGGTCAGGTGCGCGATCAGGTCCCACAGCGACCAGTCAGGGCAACTGGGAACACGTACACCGAGCCCGGAGGCAGCGTCGGCCGCCTTGCGCAGCGCGGTGGAGCGGTCCTCGATCAGGGTCAGGAGTTCCTCGAAGGAAGGCGTCGTCTGATTCACGGTCAAGTTCTAGCAGCCGGACCGGATCGAGAGCCGCTCCTTCGCCGGCAGCGGACGTGCCTGGGAGTGGAAGCCTGTCGTGCGGAGTGCGTGCGGAGTCTTCGTGTCAGGCGCGGTCCAGCAGTTCGATGAGGTTGCCGTAGGGGTCGGTGACGAAGGCCATGCTCGCTCCCGGGCGTGGCGCCGGCTGCGGAGGCATGCTGACCCCGGCGCCGGCCTCGACGAGCCGTGCGAACTCCGCCGCCACGTCCTCGACGCACAGGCACATATGGCCGAAGCCGTGGGTGCCCGCCGCGTCGAGGGCGCTGTCCGGCGTCGGGCCGGGGCTGGCCGAGGGGCGGTGCAGCAGTTCGATGCGGTAGCCGCTCTCGTGCAGGAGCATGACCCCGCGCAGGTCGGTGCCCGGGATGGCGAACACCGGGGCCGCGGTGAGGTCCAGGGCGTCGCAGTACCAGGAGGTGGCCGCCTCCAGGTCCGGCACGGAGATGCCCACGTGGTCGAAGCGTGTCATCGTCAGCGCACCGCCCGCGCGGTCTTCTCCCGGGCCGGGCTGTCCTTCGGGATGCCGTCCTTCGCGGTGCCGCCGCTCGGGGTCTCGTCCGGCGCCGGCTTCGGCTCCGGGCGCGCCGGAGTCCGCTCGGCCGGTGCCTGTGCCTCGCGGATCCTGGTCAGGAGCCGGGTCCGCAGGTCGGTGAAGCGGTGGTCGGCGCGGGTGGTGATCTGGTCGCGGTCGGTGCCGAGGTCGACCTGGAGGTTGTCGACGACCGTGGTCGGACGGCCGCCGATGACGACCACGCGGTCACCCAGGTAGACGGCCTCGTCGATGTCGTGGGTGACGAGGATGACGGTGATGCCGAGGTCGGCGCGGAGCGAGAGCGTCAGGTCCTCCAGGTCGAAGCGGGACTGGGCGTCGACCGACCCGAAGGGCTCGTCCATCAGCAGCACGGGCGCTTCGTAGGCGAGTCCGCGGGCGATGGCCACCCGCTGCTGCATGCCGCCCGACAGCTGCCAGGGGTACTTGTCGCCGACGTCGGCCAGGCCGACGGCGTGCAGGCATTCCTCGGCCCGCCGGTTGCGTTCGGCGCGCTTGACGCCCATCCCTTCCAGCGGGAAGGCCACGTTGTCCCGTACCCGCATCCACGGCAGCAGGGAGCCGCGGTAGTCCTGGAAGACGACCGCGATGTCGGCGTGCGGCCGGGTGAGGGGTTCGTCGCCGTAGCGGATCGTGCCCGAGGTGGGCCTGATCAGACCGGACAGACAGCGCAGCAGGGTGGTCTTGCCGGCGCCGGACGGGCCGACGATGCAGACGAATTCACCGGGGTCGACGCGCAGCGACAGGCCCTCGATCACCCGGTGTTCGTCCGTGCCGTGGCCGAACGTCTTGCCGACGTCCTCCACGACCAGGCTGGATCCGCCCGTCTTCGCGTGTCGCTGCATGATGTCTAGACCTCGTTCCGGGACAGGGACCGCCGGGCACGCGGCGGCCTTTGGTGGTACCAGCCGAGCAGCGCGTACTCGGCTGCCAGGAGGAGCACGCTCAGGCCGTAGCCGAGGATGCCGATCAGCACGGTGCCGGCCCAGGTCTCCGGGACGGCGAAGCTGGAGCCGCTCTGCAGGATGAAGTTGCCCAGGCCCACGGGTGATCCGTAGATCTCGCTGACGACCATGAGGACCACCGCGATCGAGAGGGCCACGCGGATGCCGGCGAAGATCTGCGGCAGGGCGCCGGGGAGCACCACTTTCAGCAGCCGCAGCCGCCAGGGGATGCGGTAGCTGTGGGCGGTCTCGTGCACGGCCGGGTTGATGCCGTGCACGCCGCTGACGGTGTTGAGCAGGATCGGCCAGACCGAGCCGAGGGCGATGAGGAAGACCTTCGGGCCCGAGCCGATGCCCAGGGTCAGGATGATGACCGGGACGAACGCCACCGTCGGGGTGGCGCGGGCGAAGTCCAGCAGCGGTCCTGTCGCCTGCCGCAGCAGGTCGACCTCGCCGATGACGAGGCCCGCGCCGACTCCGACGACGGTGGCGATGCCAAGGCCGAGTGCGATGTTGCGCAGGGAGAACAGCAGGTCGCCGACGAGTCCGCCGTGCAGGAGCTCCCGCCACAGGGTGGCGAGCACGTCGGTGGCCGGCGGGAAGTAGAAGCTGGTGCTGCCGGCGGTGGCGACCAGCAGGACGGCGACACACAGGACCGGCAGCCACAACTGCTTGAGCAGGGGCTTCCAGAGAGCGCCCGGAGTACGCGTGGACATGATGCCTCCCCTCCTCAGTCGGTGTGCGCCGGCGGACGCCAGCGCAGCAGACGTCGTTCGGCGAACTGGGACAGCAGGTTGATCGAGTAGCCGATCGTGCCCGCGGTGATGATGTAGGCGTACGCCTGCGCCGCCGCGCCGCCCTGCTGCGCAAGGACGACCTCGTGGCCGATCCCGGGCAGTGTGGTGAGTACCTCGACGCCGATGGCCACGAGCACGGAGGTCGTCGCCGCCAGCCGCAGCCCGGTCATGACCGAGGGCGTTGCGCTCGGCAGGATCACCTTGCGGAAGCGCAGGTGCCGGGGGACGCGGTAGCTGTCCATGGTCTCCGCGATCATCGGGGTCACGGACCGGGCGCCGTACTGGGCCTGGAGGAAGACGGGGAAGACGCAGGCGAGGAAGACGACGGTGGTCTTCGTCGTGGGCGTCGACCCCAGCACCAGCAGGAAGACCGGCAGCAGGGCGATGACCGGGAAGGACCGCAGGACGTCGACGAGCAGGCGGGACGACTGCTCGGCCGCCGCGTAGGTGCCCGTGACCAGGCCCAGCGGAACGCCGATCACTGCGGCGGCGAGGAAGCCGGTCAGGGCCCCGTTCAGGGTGTCCCCCACCGCCTGCCAGTAGGCGGAGGTGCCGAACAGCTCCGGGAACGTCCCGAACACCGCCGTCGGTCCGGGCAGCGCGGTGGAACTCACCAGCCCGGCCGCCGCGAGCGCCGCCCAGAGGAGGAGGACGGCGAGGACGGCGGAGAGCTGGAGCAACAGGAGCACGCGGCGCCCCGGTCCCCCGGCCCGGGTGCGCCGGGCGGGGCGGGCGCGGCGCTTGCGGTCCGGGGCCGCCGGCCGCCGGTCCGTCGTGGAAATGGCCATGGTGTACCTCTGCCGTTCTCAGCTGCCGGCGGTGACCGTCGGAGCCTTGTCCCAGTAGATGGCGTCGTCCTTGGGGGTGCTGCTGAGCAGGTCGTATTCGTGCATCTTCGTGATGACGGTACGCATCACCGTGGTGTTGACGCTCTTGTCGTAGTACGCGATCTGCGACTTCTCGATGTAGTCCGGGGACAGCTGGGTGTACTTCTTGTCGATCGCCTTGACCGCGTCCGGGTGCGCGTTGGCGTAGGTGATCGCCTTGGCGACGGCGTCGGTGAACTTCTTCGCCGTGCCGGCGTTCGTGGACAGGTACTTCTGGGTGGCGAAGAGTACGCCCTGGCTGATACCGGGCAGGTCGTTCATGCCGTTGCCGACGGTGCGCAGGCCTGCCTGTTTGCCGGCCGAGTAGAAGGCTCCGAAGGAGTAGACGGCGTCCGTCTTGCCGGAGGTCGCGGCGTCACTGAGGGAGGTGACCGGCAGGGAGACGAACTTGACCTTGCCCGGGTCGCCGCCGTCCTTCTCGACCAGGTACTCGACGATGAACTGGATCGTGCCGCCGAGGGCGGGCAGCCCCACGGTCTTGCCCTCCAGGTCGGCGAAGCCGTCGACGGAACTGCTCTTCTTGACCAGCAGGCCGTCGGTGGGATCGGTCTTGGTGGTGGCGGACACCAGCCCTGTGGCGATGCGGATCGGCATGTTCTTCGCGGCTCCCTTGAGGAAGCCGGAGCTGTCGGTCATCGCGAACTGGGCCTCGCCGTTGAGCACGGACGGGGCGTTCTGCGAGGTGTCCTGGGCGCCCGCCTTGATGGTGACGTCGAGACCCGCCGCCTCGAAGTAGCCCTGCTGCTCGGCGATGTAGAGCGGCTCGAACAGCGCGCCGTTGGAGCGGAGCACGGTGATCTTCGCCGATCCGTCGCTGCCGGCGGACGTGGAGTCGCCGGAGCCGCAGGCGGCGACCGGGGCGGCGACGACGAGCGTCACCACGCCGATGGCCAGGCGACCGAACGGGTTTCTCGTGCTTCTCGTGCTCTTCGGCATGAGGGTGTGCTCCTTTGCACAGTTGCGGCAGCCCGTGGATACGGCCACGGGCGGATGCGGCTCTCTTGGTGAAGCGGTCGACGCGGTCGCACGGATGGGATGGGATGGGGCGCCGCCGAGGCCGTAAGCGCCGAGTCCGGTGTTACGCGCGGCCGGCGACCGCGTAGGCGGTGGTCGACTCGGCCGGGGTCATGTAGGTGCGGAAGAGCCCGTCGGGGTCGTGAACGCCGCGGAGCTTCTCCAGCCGTTCGGCGTTCTCGGCGCTGAGGCCGAGGTCGAAGCGGTCGGCGAGGTTGTTGTCGGAGAACTGCAGTCCCCGGGACAGGTGCTGCACGGCGGACAGTGAGCCGTGCACCCAGTTCTCGTGGGTCAGGTCCTCGGCCGGGTCGTGCCAGCCGGCGTTGGGCGAGAGGTAGGCCTTGGCCTGGGTGGACCAGCAGGCGTCGGGGCGCGGCGGGTAGTGGCCCCAGAGCATCCACAGCACGAAGCTGGTCCCGTCGGGGATGGTGTCCAGTACGGGACGGGCCGCGCCGATGATCTCCTGGGCCGTGCCGTCCGCCCACACACCGTCCACGGCCCAGCGCAGGCCCTCCGGGTTGAGCCGGTCCGCGATGTCGTACAGCTCCTCGATGGTGGTCGGCTCGGCGACCACCGCGCGCAGGGCCTGGTCGCGGAAGGGTGCGTCCTCCAGCGGAGCCAGGGTTTCGGGGCCTTGTTCCGGGGTGCAGAAGGCGGTGGCGGTCAGGGAGATCGACGGGGTGCCGAGACCGGGGGTGAAGCCGACCTTGGCGGAGAACTCCACGGTGCTGGGCAGCCGTTCCAGGAGGTCGTACGACCAGGCGAGCACCTCGTCGCGCAGGGCGACGGGATAGCTGTGCACCGTGCGCCGGATCTCGGTCGGGCGTGCGTGGACGTCCAGGTGGAAGCGGGTGACGATGCCGAAGAACCCGGGGCCGCTGCCTCGTGCCGCCCACAGCAGGTCGGGGTGGGTCTCGTCGGTGGCGTGCACCAGGGTGCCGTCGGCGAGGACCACGTCGATCGCGCGGATGCTCAGGCAGGCGGGCCCGAGGTGACGGGAGTTCCAGCCGTAGCCGCCGCCGAGGATGAAGCCTCCGATGCCGACGGTGGGTGCGTGGCCGGTCGGGAAGAACAGTCCGTGCGGGGCGAGGGCCTGCTGGATCGCGGGCCCCTTGGCCGACGGCTGGACGGCGGCGGTGCGGGCGTGCGGGTCGACGGTGATCTCCTGGAGGCGGGAGAGGTCGACCAGCAGTCCGCCCTCCCGTACGCCGTTGCCGACCCAGCTGTGGCCGCCGGACCGGACGGAGACGCACAGTCCTTCGGCCCTGGCGATCCGTACGGCCTCGACGACGTCCCGCTCGTCCTCGGCGACGACGATCACGTCGGGGAACCGGTCCGGCTTGCGCGCGTTCCACACGGCGCCGAGACGGGCCTCCTCATAGTTCGCATCGTCACGGCGGACGAGAGCTCCGCGCAGAGACGGGGCAGGATGGGGATCAGACGTCCTGGACAAGTGTGGCTCCTTGGGTGGTGCAGACATTCCGAACGGTACTGTCGACACAAAACGGAGGTCAAGGGGCTGTACGTCGATAATTTCGGCTTTCTGTCGACACTAGAGGTGAGTTTTCGTGCCGCCGGTGTGCGGCCAGGGCCGTGGTCGACTCGTCGGGCGACAGATACGAGTGGAACAGCCCCTGGGGGTCGTACCGGCGCCGCAGCCGCTCCAGCCGTGCGGTCTGCTCCGGCTCAAGGCCGTGGTCGGGCCGGTCGGCGGGATTGGCGTCGGCGAACTGGGTGCCGCGGGCGACCGGCGTCATGCCGCGCAGCGCCTCATGGGCCCAGGTCTCGTTGCGCAGGTCGTCGGCGGGGTCGTGCCACACCGCGTTCGGCGAGAAGTACAGGCGTGCCTGGGTGGACCAGCAGGCGTTCTCCCGGGTCGCCTGGCCGCCCCACAGCATCCAGAGCAGGAAGCTGTCGCGGTTGGGCAGCCCGTCCAGCACCTCACGGCCGGCGTCGAGCACGTCCTGGACCGGCGCGTCCGTCCACACCCCGTCGACGGCGTAGCGCCGACCCTGGGGAGTGAGGCCGTCGGAGAGGGCGTACAGGTCGTCCAGTGTCGAAGGCACCCGCTCGGTCCTGCGCAGCGCGTGCCGCAGGAAGGGCGCCTTCTCCAGGGGCTCCAGCATCCGCGGCCCCTCCCCCGGCGTGCAGAAGGCCGCCGCCGTGATCATCGTGGTGGGCCGCGGCACCCCCGGGGTGTGGGCGACCTTCGCCGACATCTCCAGGGAGTCCGAGATCCCGGGCACGGCCTCGTAGGTCCAGGCCAGTACCTCGTCGCGCAGCTCGTGGGGGAACACGTAGGCGCTGCGCAGGATCTGGTCGTACGCCGGATACACCCGCAGGTGGAAACGTGTCACCACCGCGAAGAAACCAGGACCCGAACCGCGCACCGCCCACATGAGCTCCGGGTGCGTCTCGTCGGTGGCGTGCACCAGGGTGCCGTCGGCGAGGACGGCGTCGACCGCCTCCACGCTGAAGCAGGCCGGGCCCAGCGCGCGGGAGTTCCAGCCGTAGCCGCCGCCGAGCAGGAATCCGCCGACGCCCACGGAGGGGCAGTGGCCGCTGGGGAAGACGAGTCCCTCGGCGGCGAGCAGCGCGTTGAAGTGGCTGCCCCGGACGGCGGGGCGGACGGTGGCGCGACGGCGGGGCGCGTCGATGACGACCTCGTCCAGGGCGGAGAGGTCGATCAGCAGGCCGCCGTCGCGTACCCCGTTGCCGATCCAGCTGTGCCCGCCGGAGCGGACGGAGATATTCGCCCCTCGGGCCGCGGCCCAGCGGACTCCTTCCTGGACGTCACGGTCGCCGGCGGCGAGGAGTATGGCGTCGGGGTGGCGGTCGGGCTTGCGCAGGTTCCAGACGGCGCCGAGCCGCGCTTCCTCGTAACCGGGGGCGCCCCGGGTCAGGAAGGTGCCGTCGAAGTCGGTCATGTCTGCTCCACGTGCGGGTCGGCCGGGACTGTCGGAGCCGGCGGGAAGTCGAAGAGCTCGGCCGGGTTGTCGGCCATGAGCCGGCGCAGGTGGGCCGGGTCGGGGGCGATGTCGGCCAGCAGGTCCACCAGCAGGCCGTCGTCCGGAGCGGCGCCCCGGATGTTCACGTGGGGGTAGTCGGTGCCCCATACGACCCGGTCGGGAGCCTGCCGTACGAACGACGCGGCCAGTGCCACGGCGTCCGCGTAGGGCGGGCCCTGCCGGGAGACCCGGTCCACGCCGCTGACCTTCAGCCAGACGTCGCCGGTGTCGAGGAGGCGGCGCAGGCTGCGCAGGGCGGGGCTGTGCGGTCCGTCACCGAGGTCGACCCGGGCGAGGTGGTCGATCACCACGCGGCCGGGCAGGGCGCGGACGAGTGCTTCGTGATCGGCCACCTCGGCGCCGGTGAGGTGGAGTTCGGCCGCCCAGTCGAGACCGTCGACGCGCTCCAGCACGGAGTCGATCTCCTCCCTGGTGGGCGCGGTGCGCAGGTGCGGAAGGAAGTTGAGCCGGAATCCGCGGACTCCGGCCCGGTGGAGTTCCTCGATCTCCGCCCGGGTGGTCCGCTCGCCGATGAGGGCCACTCCGCGCAGCCTGCCATGTCCTGCTGTGAGGGCGTCCAGGAGTGTGCGGTGGTCATGGCCGTTGCAGGACGACTGGACGACGACCGCCCGGGACAGGCCGAGGTGGGTGTGGAGGGCGGCGACCTGTTCCTTGGGGGCGTCGAGCGGGGTGAAGGTGCGCTCGGGCGCGTAGGGGAAGACCGCGGCGGGGCCGAGGATGTGGCAGTGCGCGTCGCAACTGCCGGGCGGCAGCACCAGGGTGGGCCTGCGG
>NZ_LIPP01000210.1 GCF_001418335.1 Streptomyces aurantiacus
CCCCTCCCCCTCTCCCCCCGGCAGCCCGGACCGCAAAGTCCTCGGGCGGCTTTCGCTGCCCGAGCGGAACTTCGTCGCGGACGCGCTGCGCACCGAGACGGTCGGCGGCGTCCTCCTGCTCGTCGCCGCCGTCACCGCACTGATCTGGGCGAACAGCCCCGTCCGGGAGAGTTACGAGTCCGTCCGGGACTTCCATGTCGGGCCCGCCGCACTCGGCCTGGACCTCTCCGTCGAGCACTGGGCCGCCGACGGACTCCTCGCGATCTTCTTCTTCGTCGCCGGCATCGAACTCAAGCGCGAACTGGTCGCCGGTGATCTCAAGGACCCCCGGGCCGCCGCACTCCCCGTCGTCGCCGCGCTCTGCGGAATGGCCGTACCCGCGCTCGTCTACACCCTGGTCGGCGTCATCGGGGACGGCTCGCTCGCCGGCTGGGCCGTACCCACCGCGACCGACATCGCCTTCGCCCTCGCCGTCCTGGCCGTCATCGGCACCTCGCTGCCGAGCGCCCTGCGCGCCTTCCTGCTCACGCTCGCCGTCGTCGACGACCTCTTCGCGATCCTGATCATCGCGGTCTTCTTCACCGACGACCTGGACTTCGCCGCGCTCGGCGGCGCAGTCGTCGGCCTCGCCGTCTTCTGGCTGCTGCTCAGAAAGGGCGTACGCGGCTGGTACGTGTATGTTCCGCTCGCCCTGGTCGTCTGGGGCCTGATGTACAACAGCGGCATCCACGCCACCGTCGCCGGCGTCGCGATGGGCCTGATGCTGCGCTGCACCACCCGCGAGGACGAAGGCGAGGAGCACTCCCCCGGCGAACGCGTCGAACACCTCGTGCACCCTCTGTCGGCGGGCCTCGCCGTGCCGCTGTTCGCGCTGTTCAGCGCCGGGGTCGGGGTGTCGGGCGGCGCGCTCGGCGATGTGTTCACCCGGCCGGAGACCCTCGGGGTCGTGCTCGGTCTCGTCGTCGGCAAGGCGGTCGGGATCTTCGGCGGTACGTGGCTGGCGGCCCGCTTCACCAGGGCGTCGCTCTCCGACGACCTGGCCTGGCCGGACGTCTTCGCGGTGGCCTCCCTCGCGGGTATCGGCTTCACCGTGTCGCTGCTCATCGGCGAACTCGCCTTCGTGGGCGACCCGGCGCTCACCGACGAGGTCAAGGCCGCCGTCCTGACGGGTTCCCTGATCGCGACCGTCCTGGCGAGCGTGCTGCTGAAGGTACGGAACGCCAAGTACCGCAGGCTGTGGGAGGACGAGGAGCGCGACGAGGACCTGTCCGGCGTCCCCGACGTGTACGAGCAGGAGGACCCGGGCTACCACCTGCGCATGGCCGAGATCTACGAGCGGAAGGCCGCCGAACACCGGAGGCTTGCCGAAGTGACGGGCGGGGCAGGCGTGAAGGACGACGGTCCGGCATGATCTGACACACACGGTCCGAAAAGACGCACGGTCCGACAGGACAGCACAGTCGGACAAGACAACTCCGAGTCCGACAAGACAACACGGTCCGACAAGACAACTCCGAAAAGACAACAGGGAGAACCGCGATGAGCGCACCCGACGGCAGCCCGGTCGGCGCCGAACGCAGTATCGGCCAGCTGTTCGCCTCGGCGACGACCGAGATGTCCGCGCTGGTGCACGACGAGATCGCACTGGCGAAGGCGCAGCTCAAGCGGGACGTCAAGCGCGGGGCGGTCGGCGGCGGCGCGTTCAGCGCGGCCGGCGCGGTACTGATCTTCTCCCTGCCGATGCTGAGTTTCGCCCTGGCCTACGGCATCCGCACCTGGAGCGACTGGAATCTGGCCGTCTGCTTCCTGCTGTCGTTCGCCGCGAACGTGCTGGTCGCCGCGGGCCTCGCGCTGATCGGCGTGGTCTTCGCGAAGAAGGCCAAGAAGGGCAAGGGCCCGCAGAAGACGGCGGCCTCGGTCAAGGAATCGGCGGCCGTACTGCAGAACGTGAAGCCGCATCCCCGTCAGGTGACCGCCGGGGACCGGGTCGGCGACG
Organism: Streptomyces aurantiacus; assembly: GCF_001418335.1. Taxonomy (GTDB): domain Bacteria; phylum Actinomycetota; class Actinomycetes; order Streptomycetales; family Streptomycetaceae; genus Streptomyces; species Streptomyces aurantiacus. Next base: position 1,997 of record NZ_LIPP01000210.1, read on the forward strand.
GAGTCGAGGCTGTGGCACGCTCGTCCTCATGACGGGCTCCTCCATCCCTGCGGGGCAATCACCTTCGGGCCCTGCGGGGCAATCACCTCCGGCGCAACCCACCTCGGTCGTACGGCTCGACGTGCCCGGCGCGAAAGCGGTGATTCACCGGGATGTCGCCGCGAACGGGGCACGTTTCCACATCGCCGAGATGGGCGACGGGCCACTGGTCCTGCTGCTGCACGGCTTCCCGCAGTTCTGGTGGACCTGGCGGCACCAGCTGGTGGCGCTCTCCGACGCGGGTTTCCGCGCGGTCGCGATGGACCTGCGCGGCGTCGGCGGCAGCGACCGCACCCCGCGCGGCTACGACCCCGCGAACCTCGCGCTCGACATCACCGGGGTCGTACGGTCCCTCGGTGAGCCCGACGCCGCACTGGTCGGCCACGACCTCGGCGGCTATCTGGCGTGGACGGCCGCCGTGATGCGCCCCAAGCTGGTGCGCCGGCTCGCGGTCTCCTCGATGCCGCACCCTCGGCGCTGGCGTTCGGCGATGCTCTCCGACATGAAGCAGACCGCGGCCGGTTCGTACATCTGGGGTTTTCAGCGACCCTGGATCCCGGAGCGCCAGCTGATCGCCGACGAGGGGGCCCTGGTGGGCCGGCTCGTACGGGACTGGTCGGGGCCGCGGCTGCCGGAGGACGACGTCGTGGAGGCGTACCAGCGGGCGATGCTCATCCCCTCGACCGCGCACTGCGCCCTTGAGCCCTACCGGTGGATGGTCCGCTCGATGGCCCGCCCCGACGGCATCCAGTTCAACCGGCGCATGAAGCGGCCGGTGCGGGTGCCGACGCTGCATCTGCACGGATCGCTCGACCCGGTGATACGCACGCGGAGCGCGGCGGGGTCCGGGGAGTACGTCGAAGCGCCGTACCGCTGGCGGCTGTTCGACGGGCTCGGGCACTTTCCGCACGAGGAGGACCCGGTGGCGTTCTCCACCGAGTTGGTGAACTGGCTGAAGGACCCCGAGCCGGACCGCTGAGACCCGTCGCACCGCAGGTCGGACGGCCGGCTGCGGGAGCCCTCGCACCGTGCGCCACACCGGTCCCAGGAACGCCTGTTCTACCGACGCCAATTGCCTCGCGCATAGGCCAATTGGGGGGTGTGGGGGCGGTTATCGACCTTGGGGCAGGGGCAGACGTCGGTGTATGGGCTGGACGCACGACTACAGTGACGCAGCACGCAACCGCCGCTCGATCGGCGGGCTGAGCTCCCGTCAGAGGGGCGCCCCGCAGTTGCAGGGCACGGATCCCCGGCTGGGAATTCCGCACATTCTGAGGCGCCGGGCCCGCTGGGTCTCGGCCCGCCTGCGTCATCCCCGCGGCTGAGCGACGCAGGGACCTGGGACCTGAAACCTGGGCCGACAGGACTCGCCTGGGACAGGTCCCAGGACAGGCCCTAGAGCGCGCAGCTGTCGCTTTCCACCTGCTGGTTGGCGGTGCGGCCCTTCAGGATGTCTTCCTGGATCTCGTCCACCGTGAGCGCGTAACCGGTCTCGGGGTCGTCGAGGGACTTCGCGAACACCACTCCGTACACCCTGCCGTCCGGGGTGAGCAGCGGGCCGCCGGAGTTGCCCTGGCGCACGATCGCGCGGAGCGAGTACACATTCCGCTTCACGGTGCCCCGGTGGTAGATGTCCGGGCCGTTGGCGGTGATGGGGCCGCGCACCCGCGCCGCGTTGATCGTGTACGAGCCGTTCTCCGGGAAGCCCGCGACGATCGCGCCGTCGTCCCTGACCGCCTTCTGCGCGGCGAACTGCAGGACGGGCGCCCGCAGGTCGGGTACGTCGAGTACGGCGATGTCGCGCTCCCAGTCGTAGAGCACGACCTTCGCGGCGTACCGCCTGCCCTCGCCGCCTATCTGGACGTACGGCTCGTCGACGCCGCCCACCACATGGGCGTTGGTCATCACGCGGCGCTGTCCGAAGACGAAGCCGGTGCCTTCGAGGACCTTGCCGCAGCTCTGCGCGGTGCCGGTGATCTTGACGATGGAGCGCTGGGCGCGGACGGCGACCGGGCTCGTCGCGAGAGCCGGGTCGGGGGGATCCACGTCGTCGATCTGCTCGTCCGAGAAGGGGCTGAAGACCTGCGGGAAGCCGTTCTGCGCGAGGACCGTGGAGAAGCCCGCGAACCACGTGTCGGCCTGGGCGGGCAGGGCCCGTGCCACCCCGAGCAGCACCTTGGAGCCCCGGACCTCCTTGCCGAGCGTCGGCAGCGTCGTACCGGCCAGGGCCGCGCCGATCAGCCAGGCGACGAGGAGCATCGCCACGACGTTGACCAGGGCGCCGCCCGTGGCGTCCACGGCGCGGGCCGGGGACCAGGTGATGTACCGGCGCAGCTTGTTGCCGAGATGGGTGGTGAGGGCCTGGCCGACCGAGGCACAGACGATCACCACGACCACGGCGATGACGGCGGCGGTCGTGCCCACCTCCGCGTCGTCCGTCACCGCGCCCCAGACGACGGGCAGGACGTAGACGGCGACGAGGCCACCGCCCAGGAAACCGATCACCGACAGGATGCCGACGACGAAGCCCTGGCGGTAGCCCACGATCGCAAACCACACGGCGGCGACCAGCAACAGGATGTCCAGCACGTTCACTGCTTCGAGCCTCGCCTCATCACTTTGCGGTAGCCACGTCCTGGCCGGGAGGCCGGCCCGCCGCACGGCGGCAGGGGGATACCGGGCATCAGGGGGACACCGGGCATCCCGGGAGGACACAGCACGGACGCCACCCTGTCATGCGCGCCAGTCGAGCGGGACCTGCTTGTCCTGGTCCCAGGGCCGCTCCCAGTCGGCGTAGTGCAACAGGCGGTCGATGATTCCGGCCGTGAAGCCCCAGACCAATGCGGATTCGACCAGAAATGCCGGACCTCGGTGGCCTCTGGGGTGCACCGCGGTCGCTCGGTTGGCCGGGTCCGTGAGATCCGCCACGGGGACGGTGAAGACCCTGGCGGTCTCGTTCGGATCGACCGCGTCGACCGGTGTCGGCTCGCGCCACCAGCCGAGGACCGGGGTGACCACGAAGCCGCTCACCGGGATGTAGAGCTTCGGGAGCACGCCGAAGAGCTGCACGCCTCGGGGGTCGAGCCCGGTCTCCTCCTCGGCCTCGCGCAGAGCGGCGCGCAGCGGCCCGTCGGCCGTCGGGTCGCCGTCCTCGGGGTCCAGGGCGCCGCCGGGGAAGGCCGGCTGTCCGGCGTGCGACCTGAGCGAGCCGGCGCGCTCCATGAGCAGCAGCTCGGGGCCGCGCTCGCCCTCGCCGAACAGGATCAGCACGGCCGACTGGCGTCCCGCGCCGTCCTCCGGCGGCAGGAACCGGCTCAACTGCCGCGGCTGGACCGTCTCGACGGCGCGCACCACCGGGTCCAGCCAGCCGGGCAGCCCGGCCTTGCTCACGACAAGCTCGCCGACCCGCGCAGGGTGCGTGGCACCGGCCTGCGTACCTTGCGTACCTTGCGGATCGCCGTCCTGCGGATCGCCGTCGTGCGGATCGCCGTCCTGCGTCCGGTGCGTGTCGCCGATCCGTGTGCCGTGCGTATGGCTCGCGCGCGTCATCGCCACCCCCGTTCTGCTGCTCTCAACGCCCGCGATGCCGCAGATCGTTCCGTCATCCCGTGCCCTGCGCGGGTGAACCCGGCGCGGGTGGACCGGCCGCAGGTGACCCGGCTCCGGTCGCTGCGGCTCCCGTCGCTCCCGTCGCTCCGAGCGGCGGGGCGGGGATGCCGCCCGCGTCCAGGTAGGCCTGCGGAGGGTTGAGGCGCTGGCCCGGGAAGCCGCCCTTCTCGTACTTCAGGAGCTTCGTCGCCTTCTCCGGGTCCGTCTCGCCCTCCCCGTACGCCGGGCAGAGCGGGGCGATGGGGCAGGCGCCGCAGGCGGGTTTGCGGGCGTGGCAGATACGGCGGCCGTGGAAGATCACGTGGTGCGACAGCATCGTCCAGTCGCTCTTCGGGAAGAGCGCGCCGACGGCCGCCTCGATCTTCTCGGGCTCCTTCTCGTCGGTCCACTTCCACCGTCGTACGAGGCGCTGGAAGTGGGTGTCCACGGTGATGCCCGGGCGGCCGAAGGCGTTCCCGAGGACGACGAAGGCGGTCTTGCGGCCGACACCGGGCAGTTTGACGAGGTCTTCGAGACGGCCAGGGACCTCGCCGCCGAAGTCGTCCCGCAGGGCCTTGGAGAGGCCCATCACCGACTTGGTCTTGGCCCGGAAGAACCCGGTGGGCCGGAGGATCTCCTCGACCTCCTCAGGGTTCGCCGCCGCCAGGTCCTCGGGCGTGGGGTACTTCGCGAAGAGCGCCGGTGTCGTCTGGTTGACCCTCAGGTCGGTCGTCTGCGCCGACAGGACGGTGGCGACCACCAGCTGGAAGGGGTTCTCGAAGTCCAGCTCCGGGTGGGCGTACGGATACACCTCGGCGAGCCCGCGGTTGATGCGCCGGGCCCGCCGGACGAGAGCCGTGTGCGACTCGTTCCGGGGAGGCTGGGCGGGGGCGACTCGGGCGGCGGTCGCTTCGGAAGGCACGGCTTGCTGCGCGGACACTGATTTCTTCGCCGCCGGAACGGCCTTCTTCGTGGACACGGCTTGCTTCGCGGACGCGGATTTCTTCGCTGGGACGGCCTTCTCCGCGGGCACGGCTCTCCCGGCGGACGCGGGCTTCACCGCCGACGCGGACCTCTTGGCCGACGCGGCCCCCTTGGCAGGTGCGGCCTTCTCGACCGGCGAGGCCTTCTTGACGGCGGCCTTCACCGGCACGCTCTTTCTCGCACCCGCCTTGGCGGTCCTCTTCGCGGCGGCGGCCTTCTTGGCGACCGCAGCCTTCTTCGCGGCCGCGGCCATCTCCGAGGCGGCGACCCCGACTGCCTTCCCGGCAGCGCCCGCCGAGCTCCTCACCGGCCCCGAGCCTGCCGCTTTTGTCGTTTTCTTCGCTCCGCCGGGACCCTGTTCGCCCACAGCGGAATCGCGACCTTCTTCCACGCGCCCAGCCCCCTTGGCCTGTGCTCTCACCGGCGATTTGGACACCCGGCCAGCCTAAAGCCCACCACCGACATCTACTCCGGCCACCATAGATCGGCCCCCAATTGGCCCCCTGCCGCACTGCCGGACACGCCGGTGCGGCAGACTTGTGACTGATCACACTGTTTGGACCGTCCAGCAAAATGGGGAACACGGTCCCCTGGTACACCGGTGGTACACCGGGGAATCAAGATCCCCTGAGCAGGTCGACAAGGAGAGAACTCGTGGACGACGTTCTGCGGCGCGCCCCGCTCTTCGCGGCGCTCGATGACGAGCAGGCCGCGGAGCTCCGCGCCTCCATGAGTGAGGTGACCCTCGCACGCGGTGACGCGCTCTTTCACGAAGGCGACCCCGGAGACCGCCTGTACGTGGTCACCGAGGGCAAGGTGAAGCTCCATCGCACCTCACCCGACGGCCGCGAGAACATGCTGGCGGTCCTCGGCCCCGGCGAGCTCATCGGCGAGCTGTCGCTGTTCGACCCGGGCCCGCGGACGGCGACCGCCTCCGCGCTGACCGAGGTGAAGCTGCTCGGCCTCGGCCACGGCGACCTCCAGCCCTGGCTGAACGTGCGGCCCGAGGTGGCCGCCGCCCTGCTGCGCGCCGTCGCCCGGCGGCTGCGCAAGACCAACGACCAGATGTCCGACCTGGTCTTCTCCGACGTGCCGGGCCGGGTGGCCCGCGCGCTCCTGGACCTCTCGCGCCGCTTCGGCGTGCAGTCCGAGGAGGGCATCCACGTCGTGCACGACCTGACCCAGGAGGAGCTGGCCCAGCTCGTCGGCGCCTCCCGCGAGACGGTCAACAAGGCGCTCGCCGACTTCGCGGGCCGCGGGTGGCTCCGTCTGGAGGCCCGCGCGGTGATCCTGCTGGACGTGGAGCGCCTCGCGAAGCGCTCGCGGTAGCCGGAGCGCACCGGCCGGCTCCGTACGGCACGCCTTCCGCCCGTACGGCACGCCTTCTTACTGAAGGTTCTTGTTTTCTTGCTGAGGGGCCCTGCCACGGCGGGGCCCCTCAGTACGTGTGAACAGGAGCTCAGTCCCGGCCGATGATCCCGTGCTCGCGCAGGTAGTCCAGCTGGGCCCGTACCGACAGCTCCGCCGCCGGCCACAGGGAGCGGTCGACGTCCGCGTAGACGTGTGCGACGACCTCGGACGGCGCCCCGTGGCCGTCCTCGACGGCCGTCTCGACCTGGGCGAGGCGGTGGGCGCGGTGGGCGAGGTAGAACTCGACGACTCCCTGGGCGTCCTCCAGGACCGGCCCGTGGCCCGGCAGGACCGTGTGCACGCCGTCGTCGACCGTCAGGGACCTGAGCCGCCGCAGGGAGTCCAGGTAGTCGCCCAGACGCCCGTCGGGGTGGGCCACCACCGTGGTGCCCCGGCCCAGGATCGTGTCGCCGGTCAGCACGGCCCGGTCGGCGGGCAGGTGGAAGCAGAGCGAGTCGGCGGTGTGGCCGGGCGTCGGTACGACACGCAGTTCCAGGCCGCCCGTCGTGATCACGTCCCCGGCGGCCAGGCCCTCGTCGCCGAGCCGCAGCGCCGGGTCGAGCGCCCGCACCTTCGTGCCCGTCAGCTCCGCGAACCGCGCGGCGCCCTCGGCGTGGTCCGGGTGCCCGTGCGTCAGCAGGGTCAGCGCGATCCGCCTGCCGGCCTTCTCCACGGTGTCGACGACGTTCCGCAGGTGTACGTCGTCCAGGGGCCCCGGATCGATCACCACCGCCAGTTCGGAGTCGGGCTCGGCCACGATCCAGGTGTTCGTGCCGTCCAGGGTCATCGCGGACGCGTTCGGGGCGAGGACGTTGACGGCGCGCGGGGTGGCGGGGCCGGAGAGCACCCCGCCGCGTGGCTGGCCGGGGAGTGCTGCGGCGTCGGTCATGCGGAGGCTCCACCGGTCGGGATGTGTTTGGTGAACTCGTCGTGGCCCGGCCAGCTGAGCACCAGCTCACCGTCCACCAGTTTGGCCCCCGCCAGGACGGGTGTCATGTCCCGCTCGGGCGCCGCCGCGAGGGCCTCGGCGGCGGTCGCGTACGCGCCGATCTGGCGCAGGGTGGCGACGGTGGGCGGCATCATCAGGAGGTCGCCCCTGGCGTAGCCGTCCATCGCGTCCGCGGGGCGGATCCAGACGGTGCGGTCGGCCTCCGTGGAGGCGTTGCGGGTGCGCTGGCCCGCCGGGAGGGCTGCCACGAAGAACCAGGTGTCGTAGCGGCGCGGCTCGAACTCGGGAGTGATCCAGCGCGTCCAGGCACCGAGGAGGTCGGAGCGCAGGACAAGCCCCCGGCGGTCGAGGAACTCGGCGAAGGAGAGGTCACGGGCGACCAGGGCCGCGCGGTCGGCCTCCCAGTCGTCCCCGGTGGTGTCGCCGACCACGGTGTCCGGGGCCGGGCCCGCGAGCAGGACGCCGGCCTCCTCGTACGTCTCGCGGACCGCCGCGCAGACGATCGCCTGGGCGGCGGTCTCGTCGACGCCGAGCCGGGACGCCCACCACGCGCGCGTGGGGCCCGCCCAGCGGACGTGCCGGTCGTCGTCCCTCGGGTCGACACCGCCGCCGGGATACGCGTACGCGCCTCCGGCGAAGGCCATGGAGGCGCGTCTGCGCAGCATGTGCACGACGGGGGCGGAGTCGGTGTCCTTGAGCAGGACGACCGTGGCCGCCCGCTTGGGGGCGACCGGTGTGAGCGTGCCGTCCGCGAGTGCGCGGATCCTCTCGGGCCACTCCGGGGGGTACCACTGCCCATTCGCCATGGGCGGAGGCTATCCCGGAGTGAGCTGATGTTCGAGAGGCAACAATCGGTCTCCCGGAGGGCCCCGCCTGCGTGGCCGGAAGGCCTCGCCTGCGCGTCGGCTCCCCGCAGAGGCAGCCGAAGGCGTGCCTACGCCTCCGTCAGCTCCACCTGGATCTCGACCTCCACGGGGGCGTCGAGCGGCAGCACCGCCACGCCGACCGCGCTGCGCGCGTGCACGCCCTTGTCGCCGAGGACCTCGGCCAGAAGCTCGCTCGCGCCGTTCACGACGGCGGGCTGGCCGGTGAAGTCGGCGGCCGAGGCGACGAAGCCGACGACCTTCACCACGCGCGCGATGCGGTCGAGGTCACCCACGACCGACTTGACCGCCGCGAGGGCGTTCAGCGCGCAGGTGCGGGCCAGCTCCTTGGCCTCCTCCTGGGTGACCTCCGCGCCCACCTTGCCGGTGACCGGAAGCTTGCCCTCCACCATCGGGAGCTGGCCGGACGTGTACACGTACACGCCCGTCCGCACTGCGGGCTGGTACGCGGCCAGCGGCGGCACGACGCCCGGCAGGGTCAGCCCCAGTTCGGCCAGCCTCGCCTCCACGGCGCTCACGCGGCCTTCTCCCGCTTCAGGTAGGCGACGAGCTGCTCGGGGTTGTTCGGCCCGGGCACGACCTGGACGAGCTCCCAGCCGTCCTCGCCCCAGGTGTCCAGAATCTGCTTCGTGGCGTGGACGAGCAGAGGCACAGTCGAGTATTCCCACTTGGTCATGGGGGCGACCCTATCCGTTGGCGTGGCCCGCTCTCCGCCCACCCGCACGGCCGGCTGACGGTCCGGTCGGCCGATGACTGGCCGAGGTGCTCCCTGGGCACGCGTATCCGGAGCAGGGCCGACGGTTTCGGGGTCGAGGACCTCGCAACCGACCCACGGCCACCGCGGCACACAGTGAGGAATTAGGCTCGAAGACGTGAGCAGGCTTCAGGTCGTCAGCGGCAAGGGCGGTACCGGAAAGACCACGGTCGCCGCAGCACTCGCGCTCGCCCTCGCGACCGAGGGCAAGCGCACCCTTCTGGTCGAGGTCGAGGGCAGACAGGGCATCGCGCAGGTCTTCGAGACGGAGTCGCTGCCCTATGAGGAGCGGAAGATCGCCGTCGCTCCCGGCGGCGGGGAGGTGTACGCCCTCGCCATAGATCCCGAGCTGGCCCTTCTGGACTACCTCCAGATGTTCTACAAACTCGGCGGCGCCGGCCGCGCCCTGAAGAAACTGGGCGCCATCGACTTCGCGACCACCATCGCGCCCGGTCTCAGGGACGTGCTCCTCACGGGGAAGGCCTGTGAGGCCGTACGCCGCAAGGACAAGCGCGGGCGTTACGCGTACGACTACGTCGTGATGGACGCCCCGCCGACCGGGCGGATCACCCGCTTCCTCAATGTGAACGACGAGGTGGCAGGGCTCGCCAAGATCGGTCCGATACACAACCAGGCGCAGGCCGTCATGCGGGTGCTCAAGTCGCCCGAGACGGCCGTGCACCTGGTGACGCTCCTTGAGGAGATGCCCGTCCAGGAGACCGCCGACGGCATCGCGGAACTGCGAGCCGCGCGGCTGCCGGTGGGGCGGACCATCGTGAACATGGTGCGGCCCGCGATCCTCGACGAGACCGACCTGGAGCTGGCGCGCGCGGCACCGCGTGCGGCCGTCGCCAAGTCGCTGTCGGCCGCCGGCCTGGGCGGCGCGCGTCGCGGCGGGGTCGCCGAGCGGCTGGTGGAGCCGCTGCTGAACCAGGCGTCCGAGTACGCCGAGCGGTACGCGCTGGAGCGCGAGCAGCGGGCGGTCCTCCAGGGCCTGGACCTGCCCCTGCACGAACTCCCGCTGCTCGCCGAGGGAATGGACCTCGCGGGCCTGTACGAACTCGCCAAGGAACTGCGTCAACAAGGGATCTCATGAGCCAGGACCCGGCCCACGCACACGACCCGGCCAGCGCGCACGACCCGGTCGGCGCAGACGCCCCGGTCGGTGCAGACGCCCCAGTCGGTGCAGACGCCCCGGCGGGTACGCACGATCCGGCCCGTTCATCCGAACCCGCCCACGCGTCCGACCCCGCCCGCACCATCGATTCCGCTTCCGCCGCCGCGCTGGGTGTCGACGCGCTGATCGACGACCCCGGGACCCGCATCGTGGTCTGCTGCGGTTCGGGCGGTGTCGGCAAGACCACCACCGCGGCGGCGCTGGGGCTGCGGGCCGCCGAGCGCGGCCGCAAGGTGGTCGTCCTCACCATCGACCCGGCGCGCAGGCTCGCCCAGTCGATGGGCATCGACGCGCTCGACAACACCCCGCGCCGCGTGAAGGGCGTCGACGACTCCGCGAACGGCGACCTGCACGCGATGATGCTCGACATGAAGCGCACCTTCGACGAGATCGTCGAGGCGCACGCGGACCGCGAACGGGCGGCCACGATCCTGAACAACCCCTTCTACCAGTCGCTCTCCGCGGGCTTCGCGGGCACGCAGGAGTACATGGCGATGGAGAAGCTGGGGCAGCTGCGGGCCCGCGACGAGTGGGACCTCATCGTCGTCGACACGCCGCCCTCGCGCTCGGCTCTCGACTTCCTGGACGCCCCGAAGCGGCTCGGGTCGTTCCTGGACGGCAAGCTGATCCGGCTGCTGACCGCGCCGGCGAAGCTGGGCGGACGGGCCGGGATGAAGTTCCTGAACGTCGGGATGTCGCTGATGACCGGCACCCTCGGCAAGCTGCTGGGCGGGCAGCTCCTCAAGGACGTCCAGACGTTCGTGGCCGCCATGGACACCACCTTCGGCGGCTTCCGTACCCGCGCGGACGCCACGTACAAGCTGCTCCAGGCGCCCGGTACGGCGTTCCTGGTCGTCGCGGCCCCGGAGCGGGACGCGCTGCGCGAGGCGGCGTACTTCGTGGAGCGGCTGGCCGCCGAGGAGATGCCCCTCGCCGGTCTCGTGCTGAATCGGGTCCACGGCAGCGGCGCCACCCGGCTGTCCGCCGAGCGCGCGCTCGCCGCCGCGGAAAATCTTGATGAGGCCCGCATTGTGGATCAGGTGGGCGGGAAAGCTGGACTTCGTAACTCTCCCGACACGTACGGCAGTTCAGAACCACCCGCTACCCGGACCACCGCTCCCACCGAGGCCACCGTTCCCGAGGCTCCCGCATCCGACGCAGGCTCCCCCGCCGCGGACCGGACCAGTGCCGACGGAGCCGGGACTGACGACCCCACGGACGATCACACGGACGACGGCATCGATGACGGCACCGGCGACGGCACCAGTCACCGCACCGACCACCGCACTGCCGAACTCACTGCCGAACGCACTGTCGAACAACTCACCGCGGGCCTGCTGAGGTTGCACGCCGAACGTATGCAACTGCTCGCCCGCGAACAGCGCACCCGTGACCGCTTCGCCGCGCTCCACCCCGAGGTGGCGGTGGCCGAAGTGGCCGCGCTGCCCGGCGACGTGCACGACCTCGCCGGCCTGCGGGACATCGGAAACCGGCTCGCGGCCGACGCCTAGTCCGCTTCGTCATTCACGTGAGGCGGCCTGCGCCGCGGTCGCGCACACTGCCGTACGCACCGCTGCGGCCGTCACTCCTACCTCCGAACGACCCTTTGTGGCCTTCTACCGCGGCCTCTTGTCGCATACGGGGCCACTCAGCCCACCGCCGCGTAGTTCTCGTACACCTCTTCCTCGTCGAGAGGCAGGATTCCCGCCCCTCGCTCGTACTCGGTACGCGCGGTTTCGAGCAGTCTGCGCCAAGAGGTGACGGTCGGTCGCCTGCGCAGCAACGCGCGACGCTCCCGCTCCGTCATTCCTCCCCACACGCCGAACTCGACGCGGTTGTCCAGCGCGTCGGCCAGGCACTCCGTGCGCACCGGACATCCGGTGCACACCGCCTTGGCTCTGTTCTGCGCTGCTCCTTGCACGAACAGTTCATCCGGATCGGTAGTGCGGCAGGCCGCCTGCGCACTCCAGTCGGTTACCCAGCCCATACCGGCGCCGTCCTCTCCCGAATCGAGGCTCCCCCACGGCGGCAGCGGCATATTCACCGCCGCCAGTTGAGGACGTTACGGAAGGTGGGCACAGTCAACCAGCCCCTTCGGGCCCAATCTTGAATGGCCCGAATGGACTATGGGTACGCGACAGATCACCCAACGGAGTGACCCGACGACATACGTGACCTTCCCGGCAAACCGGGGCAGTTGAGTGGCGTCACAACGGACACCAGGTGACGCATATGGCGGATTCGGGCACATGCTCAACAAAAAAGTCGAGTATCGGTCGAGACGATTCGGGGTCGCCGGACGTATTGATACGTGGCCCTACTGCTGTGACAGTTGAGAGCAGCTTAGGCCAACGCCTATACGCGTGTCCGGCGAATGAGAACGTAGGCTGCCCCTATGCCAAAAAAGCGCTCGGGCGGTGGTCTGTCTCCCACGCAGCAGGCCGCCAAGTTCCTCGGTGTCAGTGTGCTCGCGGGGGCCGTCATGGCCGGAATCGCCGTGCCGGCGTTCGGTGCGCTCGGTCTCGCGGCCAAGGGTTCGGTCGAGGGGTTCGACGAGATCCCGGCCAATCTGAAGCGGCCACCGCTGAGCCAGCGCACCACGATCCTGGACAACCAGGGCGGCCAGATCGCCACGGTCTACTCACGGGACCGCACGGTGGTCGACCTCAAGGACATCTCGCCGTACATACAGAAGGCGATCGTCGCGATCGAGGACGCGCGGTTCTACGAACACGGCGCGGTCGACCTCAAGGGCGTCCTGCGGGCCCTCAACAAGAACGCGCAGAGCGGCGGCGTCTCGGAGGGCGCCTCGACGCTCACGCAGCAGTACGTGAAGAACGTCTTCGTGGAGGAGGCCGGCAACGACCAGACCAAGGTCGCCCAGGCCACCCAGCAGACTCTCGGCCGGAAGATCCGCGAGCTGAAGTTCGCGATCCAGGTCGAGGAGGAGCTCGGCAAGAAGAAGATCCTTGAGAACTATCTGAACATCACGTTCTTCGGGCAACAGGCCTACGGCGTGGAGGCGGCGTCCCAGCGCTACTTCTCCAAGCCCGCCAAGGACCTGGAGCTGCAGGAGGCCGCGCTCCTCGCCGGCATCGTCCAGTCACCGAGCCGGTACGACCCGGTCAACGACGAGGCCGAGGCCACGAAGCGGCGCAACACGGTGCTGCAGCGCATGGCCGAGGTGCACGACATCTCGCGGGCGGAGGCCACCGCGGCCAAGAAGAAGCCGCTCGGCCTGAAGGTCAGCAAGCCGAACAACGGCTGCATCACGGCCGTCAAGGACGCCAGCTTCTTCTGCGACTACGTACGTGAGGAGTTCCTGACCAACCCGGTCTTCGGCAAGACCCAGAAGGCCCGGGCCAAAGTCTGGGACCAGGGCGGCCTGACGATCCGTACGACGCTCGACCCGCAGGCGCAGAAATCGGTCCAGACCTCGCTCAAGGACCACGTCAACCAGTCGGACAAGGTCGCGGCGGCGTCGACGCTCGTCGAGCCGGGCTCCGGCAAGATCTTGGCGATGGGCCAGTCGAAGCCGTACGGCTACGGGAAGAACGAGACCGAGATCAACTACTCGGTCGAGTCCAAGATGGGCGGTTCGAACTTCGGTTTCCCGACCGGTTCGACGTTCAAGCCGTTCCTGGCCGCGGCCGCCCTGGAGCAGGGCAAGCCCCCCACGCAGGTCTACCCCGCGCCGTACGAGATGCCGTATCCCGACAGCGTCCAGGCCTGCAACGGCAAGACCTGGCGCAACAGCGAGAACGCGACGGTCGAGAACGAGGACGAGTCGGAGTCCGGCCCGTACCCGTTGAAGAAGGCCATGGAGCTGTCGGTCAACACGTACTTCGTGCAGATGCTCCAGGACACCGGCATGTGCCCGGTGGTGGAGATGACCAACAAGCTGGGCGTCGTGCAGGGCAACGGCACGAAACTGCCCCAGGTCCCTTCGACGCTCACCCTCGGTTCCACCGGCATCGCGCCGCTGACCATGGCGAGCGCGTACGCCGCCTTCGCCAACCGGGGTACGTACTGCACGCCGGTCGCGATCTCGTCGATCAGCCAGCAGCTCGGCGGCGAGAAGAAGTCCCTGCGGGTTCCGAAGTCGGAGTGCTCGCAGGCGATGTCGGAGAAGACCGCGGACACGATCAACACGCTGCTCAGCGGTGTGGTCGACTCCGGTACGGGTCAGGAGGCCGGCCTCACCGACCGCGCCAACGCCGGTAAGACCGGTACGACGGACTTCCGCAAGAACGCCTGGTTCGTCGGCTACACGCCGAACCTGTCCGGCGCGGTCTGGGTCGGCAGCGCGACCCAGAAGGTCAAGATGGTCAACATCACGATCGGCGGGACGTGGCACGAGAAGGTCTTCGGCGGCGCGGTGCCGGGGCCGATCTGGAAGGACGCCATGACCGGCGCCCTGTCCGGCAAGGAGTCGCCGAGTTTCAACCTCGTCAACATCCCCAACGGTGACAAGGACAAGAACAAGGACCGGGACAAGGACCGCGACGACGACGGTGACAACGGCGACAACAACGACGGGAACGGGAACAACGGCGGACTCATCGGCGGGAACGGCAACAACGACGGCGGCAACGGCCAGCCCGACTCCCCGAACCCGACCTTCTCGATCCCGGACGACTGGACTATCGGCGGCAACGGCAACAGCAGCGGGAACAACAACGGGGGCGGCGATGGCGGCACCTTCCCGTAGCGCGGGATCAGCCGGCTGAAGGCTGAAGCCGCGGAGGGCGCCCCTGATGACTGGGGGCGCCCTCTGCTTGCTCGTAGGTCTCTTGTACGCCGGCTCGTGCACCGACTTCGTACGCAGATTTCGTACACGGACTTCGTACGCAGACTCGTGCGCCGCGGTGGGGCTCAGCCGGCGAGCAGCTTCTTGACCAGCGCGGCGACGCGCCCGCCCTCGGCCAGGCCGGCCACCTTCGGGTTCACGATCTTCATGACCTGGCCCATGGCGCGGGGACCCTCCGCGCCGGCCGCCTTCGCCTCTTCGACCGCCTGCGCGACGATCTGCTGGAGCTCGTCGTCGGAAAGCTGCTTGGGCAGGTACTCGGCGAGGATCTCGCCCTCCGCCTTCTCCCGTTCGGCCGACTCGGCGCGACCGCCCTGCGCGAAGGCGTCGGCCGCCTCACGGCGCTTCTTCGCCTCCTTGGCGATCACCTTCTGCACCTCGTCGTCGGAGAGCTCGCGCTTCTGCGTACCGGCGACCTCCTCCTTCTGGATCGCGGCGATGGTCAGCCGGAGCGTCGAGGAGCGGAGCTCGTCACGCCCCTTGATCGCGACGTTGAGGTCTTCCTGCAGCTTCGACTTGAGCGTGGTCATGGGGTGATTGTCGCAGGTGTGGTGCGACGGGCGCCCAATGATTTCGGGCGGGGTGTCCGTCCGCGGGTGTTCGGCCAGGAGTCCCATCGGACTCCCGTGGAGTTGAGAGTCATCGGGGTCTGACACGATGGACGTATGCGCGCGCGATACGGAGTACCCCTGGGAATCGCGGCGGTTGGCGCCGCCGGTCTGCTCTACTCGGCGGGGTTCGAAGCCCGCTCGTTCCGGCTGCGCCGGGTGACGGTCCCGGTGCTGCCACCCGGAATGCGACCGCTGCGCGTGCTCCAGGTCTCCGACATCCACATGGTCAGCGGCCAGCGCAAGAAGCAGCGCTGGCTGCGCTCGCTGGCCGGACTGCGTCCCGACTTCGTCATCAACACCGGGGACAACCTCTCCGACCCCGAGGGCGTACCGGAGGTCATGGACGCCCTCGGGCCCCTGATGGAGTTCCCCGGCGCGTACGTCTTCGGCTCGAACGACTACTACGGGCCCACGCTCCGCAACCCCGCCCGCTACCTGTTCGAGAAGTCGCGGGGCCGGCACGGCCTCAACGGCAACGCGCCCGCCGTGGACGTGGTCCACAACCCGTGGGAGTCGTTGCGCGACGGGTTCGACTCGGCGGGCTGGCTGAACCTGACGAACGTCCGGGGCTCGTTGAAGATCGACGGCTTCGAGATCGAGCTGACCGGGCTCGACGACCCGCACGTCAAGCGCGACCGGTACGCGCGCGTGGCCGGCGGCCCGTCCGCCTCGGCCGACCTCTCGATGGGCATCGTGCACGCGCCGTACCTGCGCGCGCTGGACCCCTTCACCGCGGACGGCTACCCGCTGATCCTGGCGGGCCACACGCACGGCGGCCAGCTGTGCATCCCCTTCTACGGGGCCCTGGTCACCAACTGCGACCTGGACACGGACCGGGTGAAGGGCCTGTCCACGCACACGGAGGCGGAGTCGGGGCGGACGGCGTACCTGCACGTGTCGGCGGGCTGCGGCACGAGCAGGTACACGCCGGTGCGCTTCGCGTGCCCGCCGGAGGCGACACTGCTGACGCTCACGGCGGCCGCCGCTTAGCACCGCCGCAACGTCAGGACAGCAGGACAGCAGGACACTCATCCCTCGTCCGGTTCAACCCACCTCGCCCCTTTTGTGATGTCTCTTTAGCGTGAGGGCATGAGCGCCCCCATACCTGCGGACATCCCGGACATACCCAAGATCCCCGGTATAGCCGCCAGCGCCGCCGCTGCCGCCGTCCCGATCGTTCCCGCGTACGCGGTGATCCCCCGCGTACGCCGCCCGAGGGTCGCCGCCTTCCGCCTCCTCGTCGCAGGGGCGGCAGCCGCGGGCGTGGCACTCGATCTGCTCCTGGGCAGCCCGGCACGCGTCCTGAGCTACTTCACGATCCAGAGCAGCATCCTGGTGGCCGTGGTGTTCACCTTCTCGGCCGGTCGCGCCTGGACGGCCCGGCATCCGCTGAGGCCGTCCGTCATGGCGTGCACGCTGCTGTACTCGGTCGGCACGGGCCTGGTCTACCACCTGCTCCTGGCCGACAACCCGAGCACCTTCTCCATGACGGCCGACATGGCAGACGGCGCCGGGACGCTCACCGGCTGGCACGCGGTCACGAACCAACTGCTGCACACGGCGATCCCCGTCGCGGTGGCGCTGGACTGGCTCCTGCTGACCCGCCCAGGCCCACTGCGCCTGCACAGCGCGGCCGCCTGGATGATCCTGCCGGTCGCGTATCTGGCCCTCACCGTGGCCCGGGGCATCTTCCTGGCGCCGGCCACGCCGCCCCGCTACCCGTACCCCTTCCTCGACGTGTCCCAGCACGGCTTCGTCGAAGTCCTGGGCAACGCCACGATCCTCGCCCTCGCCTGCTACGCCCTGGCGGTCCTGCTCGTCGCCCTGGACCACGTCAGGCCTGGCCCACGCCGCCCACGACCCCCGGAAAACCGGATTTCGTCTCCGGCCACCGGTGGGCTAAAGTAAACGATGTCGCCACGGCACACACCACGAGAGTGGCCTGCCGGGCAGCGACATCGGGGTGTAGCGCAGCTTGGCAGCGCGCTTCGTTCGGGACGAAGAGGTCGTGGGTTCAAATCCCGCCACCCCGACATAGAAACACCAGGTCAGGGGCCTGATCCGCATAGCGGGTCGGGCCCTTGAGTGGTTTCTGGAGATCGCTTGGGAGAAATCTGGGAGAAGATCTTGGTCCGGGTCTCCCAACGAGCAGCAGCCACACCCACCTGACCACCACATCCCCACACCCCTCTCATGTGCGCGTTCGTGAACTGGGCGCCATGCGCTAGAGAGTCGTGCTTCTGATTCGTCTCGGCAATCCGGCTGAACACCAGACGACCTCCCTGGACAACCGCCCGCCGCCTCGCGACGGTCTTGACCGGGCGCATCCAACGCCTCAGTTCCAGTCCGGCATCGGCGCATATTGTGCGGATACGCGCCTCCATGCGCCCTCGCATGCACCCTGCTTGCGCCCCGCGCTCCCCTCCTACGGTCATGGAACAGCGAGGGCCGGAATGAAGTCCGACCCCGACGGGAGCAAGGTGCGGCAGATAGCCGCACCGACCTGACGTCGGCCGGATCTGCCCGCCTTGGGGGATGGGGCGGTATGAGTGCCCGACGCAGGATCCATGACAGCTTCGAACAGGCAGTCCAGGCCGCTGTGTCCGCGTTTGGAGCGGAGGTCACGCCGAAGCTGAGAGGCAGCGGGTGGCAGGAGGACCAGCTCCGGGGACCGCTGGAGAACATGATCCGGTCTGTATGCCGTGGCCTCGGTCTGGACGTCACCCTCATCGGCGAGGTACCGCTCGTCGACATGGGAGCCCGCCCTGACTATGCGGTTGAGGTCGGCGGCGCTCTCATCGGTTACATCGAGCTCAAGAAGCCGGGCACCCAGGCCGACCCGTCCGTCTACACAGGCCGCAACGCCGGGCAGTGGGCGAAACTACGGCTGCTCAACAACGTACTGCTCTGTGACGGCAACGAGTTTTCTGTCCACCAGCAGGGCCAACAGGTTGGAGAAGTGGCCTACCTGCGCGGCTCGGTCCTCACCTCCGGCGCCCGGCTTGCTCCCGCCGACGGGGCGCTTGCGCGGGTGTTGTACGACTTCCTGACCTGGGAGCCGCAGACGCCCCGCACCACGAGCCAGCTCATCCGAGCAGTCGCAGGACTGTGCCAACTGCTGTCGGAAGAGGTCGGTGAGGCGATCGCGCAGGAAAAGAGCCGACGCCGTCTGCCAGCCTTTACAAAGCTGGCCAAGGACTGGCGCCACTTGCTGTTCCCGGAGGCGACCGACGCCGAATTCATCGAACAGTACGGTCAAGCCGTCGTGTTCGCGCTTCTGCTCGCTCGGGTGGAGGAGATCACCTTCGAGGGCGAGACCATGCACAGTATCGCCGCAAAGCTGGGCAAGAAGCACTCGCTTATGGGCCAGGCGCTGGATGTCCTCGCCGGAGACTCGGTCGCGGGACTCTCCACCACGCTCAACACACTGCTCCGTGTCATCGGGGCGGTCAGATGGGACGTGCTGGACGACGGAACAGGCGATGCCTACTTCCTGCTCTACGAACACTTCCTTCAGATTTACGACCCTGAGCTGCGGATACGTACAGGCTCGTACTACACACCACATGGCGTCGTCTCGGCCATGGCCCGGCTGGTCGAGGACGTCCTGAGGCGGGAGGGCTTCCATATTCCTTCCGGCTTCGCCTCCCCTGATGTGGTCCTTGTCGATCCGGCCATGGGCACCGGCACCTTCCTGCTGTCGGCACTGGAGCTCGCTGCCGAGACCATCGCTGAAGAAGAGGGACCAGGCGCGGTGGGCCCCCGCCTGCGAGAGATGGTGGGGCGTCGACTGGTCGGTTTCGAGATGCAGGTCGGCCCGTTCGCCGTCGCAGAACTGCGCATGCACGCCATGCTCAAGAAGTACGGGTCCGCGGCCCCCGCCCAGGGACTCAGGCTGTTGGTGGCCGATGCCCTGGACAGCCCGACAGCTGAGTTCAACTGGATCCCCCACACCTACCGAGCACTCGCAGAATCCCGCCGCCAGGCCAACCAGGTAAAGAGAGACGAGCGTGTCATGGTCGTCATGGGCAACCCGCCCCACGACGCCGTGAAACGAGGTGCGGGCAAGTGGGTGGAGCGAGGGGAACCCGAGGCGGACATCCCTGCCCCGCTGGGGGCCTTCCGGCAACCCGGTAACGGCAGGTACGAGTCGAAGATCGCCAACCTCTACGTCTACTTCTGGCGTTGGGCTACCTGGAAGGTCTTCGACGCACACGACGACGTACCTTTCGGCGTGGTCGCGCTGATCACGCCTAAGGCATGGCTCAAAGGGCGGGCGTTCGACGGAATGCGGCGCTATCTGCGTGAAACGGCCGACGAGGGCTGGATCATCGACCTGTCGCCGGAGGGCCACCGAGCTGATGTCGCGACCCGCATATTCCCCGAGGTCGCGCAGGAGCTGTGCATCGCGATCTTCGTACGATGGCGGAACAGCCCCAGGCCGCGGACAGAGCAGCAGACCGCAAAGGTAAGGCACCTCAAGGTCGCCGGGCGCCGCGACGAGAAGATCGAACGTCTGGCGGCCCTCAGGCTCGACGACTCCGAATGGCGCGGGTGCGCCACAGGCAAGACGGACCCTTTCCTGCCGCCCGGCAGCGACCTGTGGGAGTCGTGCCCGCAGCTGAGAGATCTGATGCCGTGGTCGTCACGTGGCGTCACGCCTGGGCGGATGTGGGTCTATGCACCGGATGAGGAGACGCTTCAGAGGCGATGGCAGCGCTTGCTCGCTGCGGATACCGAGCGACGCGCCGAGATGCTCGGACACTCTGGTGAGCGAACGCCTGCGGACAATGTTCCGCCCTTGCCAGGGGTCGCATCTCACGAACGGATACCACTCGCGGCCGAACACAGGACAAGCCCTCAAACGGTACGCATCGGATTCCGATCATTCGACCGGCAATATGTACTGCCGGACAGCCGATTGATGGAGCGAGGCAGGGCGGACCTTTGGCGAGTCCGCAGCGACCGCCAGATCTACACCATCGAGCAGAACGCCCACCCGGTGGTCAACGGGCCAGCGCTAGTCTTCAGCGCCCTCATTCCCGACATGGACTATTTCAACAACCGCAGCGGTTGCGCCCGTCCTCTCTACCGCAACGCCGCCGGCACGCTGCCCAACGTCACGCCCGGTCTACTCCCCCTGCTCGCCAGGCGGTTCGGAGTACCGGTCGTCGCTGAAGACCTCCTGGCCTACATTGCCGCACTCGCGTCCCATCCGGAGTACACGGCCCGATTCCAGGAAGACCTCGAAGTTCCTGGCCCGCGCATACCCCTCACCGCTGACCTCTGTCTGTGGGAGCAGGCGGTTGCCATCGGCCAGCGGGTCCTGTGGCTGCACACCTACGGCGAGCGGTATGCCGACGAGACAGCCGGGAGGCCGTACGGCAGGGTATTGCTGCCACGCGACCGCCCCCGATGCGTCGCGGAGATTCCGGACGATACGGAAGCCATGCCGGAGAAGTTGGCGTACGACCCCGTGACACAGGACCTGTGGGTCGGCAGTGGACGGATCAGTCCGGTGCCTCTCGCGGTCCGGGAGTACGAAGTGTCCGGGATGAACGTTCTCGACAAGTGGTTCGGCTACCGCCGAAGGAACCCCGCCGGCAAGCGACGCCTCGAACTGGACCATGAGTTCGCTCGGCGCTGGCTTCCCTCATGGACCACGGAACTGCTGGAGCTGCTGAACGTCCTCGGCCTGCTCGTGCAGGGGGAGCCGGCACAGGCCGACCTCTTCAATGAGGTGTGCGCGGGCCAACTGATCACGGTGGCAGATCTGACCACGGCGGGCGTCCTTCCCGTGCCCACAGAGGCGACCAAGGCGCTGAAGGCGACATCGGACGCGGGCGACGCACTATTCGACCTGTGAGCAAAACAGCAGCCCGTTTCTACTGTCGGGCCCGTCGCTCCGGCAGAACCAGCCTGCGTAAGGAGCCTCAGGAAGCGGGACAACTCACTGCGCCGCACCCTCTGGCTCATCAGCCGCGGACGGGTGGACGTACCTTCCCTCGTTGAACGGAGTGAACCACGCCTTGAACGCCATCGGCGCGACACCAAGAGCCGCTCCGACGGCGCTCTCGTCGATGCCGTCCATGGAGTCGTCATAGAGCCACTCGTGGTCCATGTCCTCGTAGACGTTGTCGGCGAACGAGTCGAGCGCGGCCGAGACACCGTCGTCGAGCAGCCCGAAAGTCTCCAGGCTCACGTTCGTCTCGTTCAACAACAGCTTCAGCGCGAGCTCCTCGGCGACGCAGCTCAGCTGCTGGAAGCTGCCATCCGTGAAGCGGGTGGTCATGGCGATCACCGTCACAAGGAAGCGGCGGGCGAAACGGGCGTCGTACTGGAGGGCGTACCGCTCGGGAAGATCCTCGAAGTGCCACAGGGGACCGTCGCATTCCGCAGCGGTGGTGTCCTCCTCCGTCAGAGTCTGCACGTCTTGGAACAGCTCGTCCACCAGGATGTCCGTCGCGTACACCAAGGCACCGGCAGCGAGTTTGGCGTCCTCCGGCGAGACAGCGAACTCGGTGTCGCCGTCTTCCTCCTCGTCGTCTTCGTCGTCCAGGACGCCGAACATCACGGGCGAGAAGGAACGTAGTTCATCTGCCAGTGCCAGCATCTGACCGCGTACCGCCTCAGCTTTCGCCTCGGCGTCGTAGCCCTCGCTGTCGTCCTCGGCCGTGGGGCGCTCGGTATGCCGAGCCTTACGGTCTGCCACATCATCGGGCGGGGCATCGGGACCGTCGGCGGCGGCGAGACTCTCCTGGGCGAGCTCCGGGTGCAGTTCGACCTCACATCGCTCGATCTGCCACTCAGCCAACAGCTCGGACCGTTCCAGCAGTTCACTCACGACCGAGCGCACGGCCTCCTCGGCGAACTCCAGAGCCGGAGCATCCACGAAAACTTTCAGAAGCGCTCCGCCCGGGTAGACGGCCACGATGCTGTCGAGGAGATCGACTTCCATGCCGTCGGGTCCCTCGATAGCCCCGACCGAGTCGAATCCGTCCTCGATGAGCGCCACGGCGCCAGTGCGCTGAAGTGGATCCATCTCCGGAGTGCCCCCCGGGATGTGGGCGTCCACAGTCACTACGTATGTCACGGGTCTGATCCTGGCAGGGATATGCCGCACGACGGGGAGGAATTCGCTCAATCACGAGTACTACGCATTGAGGCAGGCAGTCGGCCCAGCTGATGTCGGCAACAAAGCCGACGTACAGGCCGTACTCCGACTTCGCCTCCCGCGACGATCGAAAACACAGATCACCGCTTACACCGTCCGCTACAAACGAACGGCCCGCGCCTACAGGTGGCGCCATGGCGCCGACGCCGAACACGCCCGCTACCTCGAACGCCACACTCAACACCCGTGCCGCCCCGACGCCTTCGACCGAGCCGTATGACTCTCACCCACCGTCACAGGCAACCGGCAAAGAACCTGCGACGCGCTGCGCCAGCCCCTGCGGCTCAGGCGGTCCCATAAGCTGAGCGTGTCGCCGTTGCCGTCAATGTCGCCATAGTGCGGACACCACACACTAAGTGACGCTATGTTGCACACGCGCAAGCACCATGAGCGACGAAAGGTCCACTGCCATGTCTCGCCTCAACCTCGACCACCTGGCCCTCGCTGCCGCCCGGATCCACGCCGCCGACGAAGTCCGTCGTGACCCGGCCGTTGTCAAGGCGGCCAAGCGGTTCGCGGAGGACAGCGCCCAGGCTCTCCGCTCCGGTGGTGCGCTAGCACGTGAGGCTCAGTCCTCCTGGCGTCGCCACAGCCCGCTGGCCAAAGGGACCGGAACCGATGAATGATTTCAGCGCAGAGGCGATGGGTCTCGTGATCCGCGAGCACCGCCAGGCCCAGAGTCCCTCTATGACCCAGGAAGAGTTGGCTGAGCGGGCCGATTACGGGAAGGGTGGCGCGGTCTCGATCTCCCGGATCGAGCGTGGGCTCGTAAGCCCCGGGGAGCACCGTCTGGCCGCCATCGCCCTCGCGTTCCAACTGACACCCGAGCAACTCAAGCAGGAGGCGGAGGACCGAACCAGGTCTCTCGCTCGGCAGCGGGGCCAGCGGCCGGTGAAGTTGCGCGACCAAGTCGCAGAGACGAAAAGACGTCACGCCGAGATCAACGAGAAGGCGGCCCAGCGGTCGAAGATCACCCAAGAACACGGGAAAGCCTTCAACCATGTCCATGATGTTGCCCGTGACGAGTTTTTCCTCAGGTTTGTGGAACTGGCCGAAAGCATCGGTGGGGCGCCCGAGCCAGAGAGGCCGAGCGAGGAGGAGATCGAGCGCACGGGCGAGATCCCTACCGCGATACGTATCGAAGCCATGTCCGTCGGGATCGCCAATGCGATCCGCGGTGCCGCCGCTGGAGGTGCGGCCGGGGTAGCAGCCGGCGGAGCCGCGGCCTACGGTGCGTTCACTGCCGCCGCGTTGTTCGGGACCGCCTCCACTGGAGCAGCTATTTCGACGCTGTCCGGGGTTGCCGCGACCAACGCAACTCTGGCACTCCTGGGAGGCGGCACGCTGGCTGCAGGCGGTGCGGGCATGGCTGGTGGAACTCTCCTGCTCACAGGCATGGTCGCCGCCCCGGCGGCAGCCCTGGCGGCCGCCGGCTTCTACGTCTTGAGGCAGCGCCGGAACAAGAAGGAGGAGGAGCGTCTCCGAACTGAGGTCGAGGCTGCGGAGGCGGCTCTGGATCAGTCACAGCAAGGCTTCGACGCGATGATCGACGTACTGGATCGTGCCCCGGCCATCATGGAGTACGTCAGCGTCCACGGCACCCACGCCCTTGAAAAATGGAGGGTAAGTCTGCCGCCGGAGCCCCGGGACTGGGAATCGCTCGGGCATGAGGGGCAGGAACGGTACAAGGAGTTCCTGACCGTGGCTGGATGCCTCCTCGCCGTGAGCAGCATCAACGTCAGCGCTCTCCTCACGGCAAAGCCCGACGCTTTGCCCGAGATGGACAAGGCCATCGACGAGACGCTGCGGTACGCGGACAAAACCATCAAGTCGCTCGTCTGAGTCCCGAAGTCATTGCCACGCGCGGACCAGGCGCTACAGCGCGCCGCAAGTCCCTTTCCAGCTGGCGGTGACGGTGGGTGAGGGGCATGCGGCCTGGTCGAAACATTTGGGGCTCCTCCGCGTCTTGGCCACCGCCGCCCTCATCCACCTCGCCGACTACACCAGGTGACTGAAACACACGATCCCGACCAGCAGATAACCTGCGACGCGCTGCACTAACCCCTGGATAGAAGCCGCTGCCCCGGTCCGGGGGACACCGTCCCTGACCAGGGCTGCTACCTCTGCAGCGGGAATCCGGGTTCCTTCGATGACCGGCTCACCGCCACGCAGCATTCGAGGTAACCGGCTGCCGTCTCCCGACCATCAGGCCATCGTCGTGGCGCGAGCGTGCAGCAGCCGATCGAGTACGGCGACCGGTGAGCCCGGATGCAGGCCCCGCCGGGCATCGAGCGCTGCCTCCCACTGCTCAGTCAGGCCGAACTTGAGACGCTCGCGCATGCCGGGGGTCACGTGGGCGTAGCGGGCCGAGACCGAGCCGTCGATGTGGCCCATACGCTCGTCCATCAGCACCTTCTCGGTGCCGAGATCCTCCATGTGCGTGCGGTGGGAGTGGCGCAGGCCGTGCGGGGTGAGCCCTCTGGCAACCGGCAGCCAGCAGGCGTCGGCCCGGCCTTGGGCGTTGCGGCCGCGGACCGGGACACCGGGCCACGGCTCGCCGAGCAGCGGGACCGGGCGGGCCTCCTGAGGTGCCTTCTTCGGGTACCAGCCGGAGGTGGCCGGCGCGAACAGCCAGGTGGCGAAGCCGTTGCGGCGCCAGTGGGCGGCGTTCTCCGTCGGAACGCCTCCTCGGACGAACTTCAGCTCGGCTATGGCACGTTGAACACGGACGCGGGTGTCCTCCCGCACCCGCTCGGGGTGGTTGAGGACATTGGACACGGTGCCGCTGGAGACCTCCGCACGGCGAGCGACGTCCACGAGCTTGGCGCCCGCGTGCCCACCGGTGCGAGCGGTGCCCTGGCCACGGAACACGTACCTCTTGCCGTGGCAGGCGCACGGCGTCGGCTTCGTACGGGCGATGTGGTCGGCGACCAGGGCCGACAGCCAGTCCGTCGCGTCGATGGTGCGGTAGCTGTCGTCCTTGGGCGGGCAGCGGATCAGCTCGCCCGAGTCCAGTTCGTACAGCTGATGCTCCACCCGTACGGAGTCCGGTCGCGCGAACTCTGTTTCCAGGCCGACTATTTCGCCCCACCGCATGCCCGTGTATCCCTTGAGGATCACGGCGACGAACTCGTCGTCGCGCCCGGACAGCAGGGCCGCGCGTTCGGCGATAAGCAGCAGGCCGCGCGGATCGGTGATCACCTTCTCGGGTCCCCGGTCACGGGAACGGCCGGCGCGCTTACCGCGTCCGCGTCGTTTGGTGGCCGGGTTGGCGGCGATTAGGCCCTCGTCCACGGCGTCGGCCAGGATGAGGTGGAGCGTCGAGCGCCAGGTCTTGACGCTGGATGCGGCGTAGACGGACTTCTCCCGCTTCTCCCAGGTTTCCACGTCTGTACGGAGGATGCCAGCGAGGGCCTTGTCCTGGAACTCGGGGAGCAGGTGCTCCTCAATGTGGCGCCGATAGTTCTGCATGGTGGATGCGGCCAGGTCCTGGGCGTCGTACCAGCGACTGGCGTACTCGCCGAAGGTCTCCTGTCCGGCTGCTGGGTCGCGCCAGGTGCCGCGCCGGACCCTGGCCTCTTCCTCGTCTGCGGCCTGCTTCGCCTCGCGCTTCGTGGCGAACTTGACCACCGCACCCGTCGGGTCGGCGACGGTGCCGTACTTGCCTTCGCTGACCTTGTACCTGCCGCGCCAGTAACTGCCGCGTTTCTCGGCGAATCCCATGCCTCGTGCTCCCTCCTTCCTGTGGTCTGCTGTGTCGTGCTAGGCCGCAGTGCCGTACTGGGACCTGCGGGGCGGTCGGGCCTGGAGGCGTTGCGCGGAGGGCATCGGGGGCTGGGGCAGTCGCCCCGTACGCGATGACGTAGTTGTCGGCGCAGGCTGAGGTGTCCGGGGATGGGTGCGCTGCGCGGACCACGTGGCCGGCTCTTCGTGGATGCGGATGATCTCGGCGAGGTGTCCGGCGGTGAAGCGGTATGCGCGACCGACCCGCGTGTGCGGTATCAGGCGCCTGCGCGCCCGGTCCTTGACCCACCAGACAGAGCAGCCGAGCGTCTCGGCGATCTCCTCGGGGCGGTAGAGGCGGGGCAAGGCTGCTTTGCCCTCGGTGCGGGGAAGCGGGCGTGTGAGAGCAGGGGGTGTTGCGGTGTGGCGCAAGAGGGGTGGGTTCCTAACTCTGTGGTGGGCGTACTCGGTCAGCGGCGCTGAACGAAACTCGTCACGGGGCCCTCGGCCTCCTGCAGCAGCACGAGGGGCGAGACAAGGAGGGCTTGGGCGAGGGCGACGAGGTCGTCGATGTCGCAGCGGCGTTGGGCGCGTTCGATGTGGGACAGCATCGTGTTGGTCATCGGACGGCCGAGGGCGCTGACGCGGGCGGCGAGCTCGCGCTGGGCGAGGCCGCGTTCGGTGCGGAGGATTTCGATAGTGCGGGCGGTCCGTATTCCGGCCGGTCCGATTTCCAGGGATCGTGCTGCCATGACTCCATTTGTAGCTTCCATTCGCCGGTTTGGTTAACCGGCGATCGTCGGCTATGTTGCGCCCGGCGAACGGCTGGGGCTTACCTCTCGGCTGGGTTCCGAGTGTCCGGTCGGCCGTGTCTTCGCCAGCTCGAAGGCATGCTCTGACGTGGGGTGTTGTGTTGTAGCTTGCGCTCGCAGCGGAGTCAATGGGTTCTCGACGTGATGCTTCTGGCTTCATCTAACGGTGCACTATTTCGGCAACGGCCGATTCGGGTTTATGGTTTTGGTGATGCCGCGCAGCATCCGTTCGCCGTCGGCTGTCTGATTTCCTGACGGAATGCTGGACTTGTGCGGCATGGATGTGGCTGTCTTGGCTATACGACGCCACCACCCCTCCCCCGTGCATCGCCCGACAAGGGCTCACTGCACCTCCACGCCCTGACCTAGGAGCCGCCGCCCGATGAGCTACGACGCCCGTGAATGGGTGTGGGACCACAGCCACAGCAAGGGCACCGCCCGCATGGTCCTCGCCCTGATCGCCGACCGGTGCCGCGACCGGCACTGCGTCGCGTATGCGTCCGTGCCCACCCTGATGAAACGCGCCAACGCCTCCCGCACCGCCGTGCGCGACGCCCTGGCGAAACTGATCGCCGACGGTGAACTGGTGCAGTTCCCCGACCGCAAGGGACCACGCGGAGAGACCTACTACTGCCTCCCGATCGCCGCCCTCTACCTTGCCGAACAAGCCAGGGAGGGGGATCGGAATCCGCCCCTCCCCGGGGATCAGATTTCGACCCCCTGGGGGCCAGAATCCGACCCTGCTAACCCCTTTGAAGAGGGGCCGGATTCCGGCCCCGGGGAACGGCATCCGGCCCTCAGGGAGTACGGATTCCGACCCGAAGGGGGTGCAGATTCCGACCCCCAGAACAGAAGAGAACCGAAGGTGAACGGTAAGAGCAGCAGCTCTGCCCCACTCATCTCCGCCATCGAGTGGCAGATCGACGACAACGCCCGTGCCTGGCTGCAGCAGCACGGCCACCTCGACCGACTCGGCGAAAACGCCCTGCACACCGCCGACGAGAAGTGGCGCACCTACCGGAGCTCGTGGGCGGCCCGCACCGTCGACGCGTGGGCCGCCGACTGGCGCGCGTGGATCGCCCGGGAACACACCCCCGCCCCTGTCCGCCCGAACCTCTACGCCCTGCCCGGCGGTACCCCCGCCCCGGCCACCGGCATGACGCGATCCGAGGCGCACATGGCCGCCCTGCTCGCCGCCCTCGACGAGCCGACTGGAACGGAGTAACCCGCCTTTGGACCGACGCGAAGTCGCCGCCGTCCTCGCCTACATCGGGCACCTCGACCCCCGCACCATCCGCACCGGCACTGGCGACGCCCGTGACCAGATCGCCCAGTGGCAGGAACTGCTCGCTGACGTGCCCTTCGCCACCGACCACGGCTGGGACGTCCGCCAGGCGATACGGACCCACATCCTCGACTCCCCGTACCCGATCCTGCCCGTGGACGTCGCCCGCAGATGGCGTGCCCACCGACGCGACCGCCTCGACCGGCACACCGACCCCACCCCGGCCGCCGACCCCGACGATCCGACTGCCTGGCGTGACGAGCTGCTCCGGTCCCGGAACGCGGTCGCCACCGGCATTGCCGCCCCTTCGACACACCACCAGATCACCAGCGGTGGCCAGCCCCGCGACGTCGAGGAGCGGCTGCGCGAGATCGGGTCGTACATCCCCCCGGCCGTACGCACCGAGCTGGCCCGCTACCGCCCGACCCGCGCCGCGCGCGAGGCAGCCGTAGCCGAGGGTGTCCCCGATACGCTCGGTGTCCGCTGCGACTGGTGCCACGCGCCTGTGGGCTCCCCGTGCCGTCAGCGGAGGGCGAGCCCTGACGGAGCTGCCCGGGGCAATGTCGTACGTGCGACTCCCCACCCGTCGCGCGTCGACCTCGCCGCTGCCCGGATGGACCGACACCGAGTTGCGTGACACAGCTCGGCGTCACTCCTCGCGGCAGCTGCGTGGGGCTACGACCGTCGGTCCCGAACCGGTCGTACAACGGTCCCGATGAGCACTTCGGGGACCACGTCCCGGGGACCGTGCCGACGACTTCCGGGACCGGTCCCCTCTGAAACCGCAGGTCATAGGGCCTTTCATGCCGGTCCCCAGAACGTCCCCAGCAACGGGGACCGTCCCCACAGCAGCCAGTTCGGTCCCCTTGGGGACAGGACCATGCAGTGAAAGAGGGACGGTCCCCGTGACGGCGTGTCAGGGGGACCGTCCCCGATGAGCCTCGTGTCCCGGTCCCCAAGCGTCTGGGGACCGTGCACCGCAGCGCTTTGGGGACCGGTCCCCCTTGCTCTCCTCGCAACGACAGCCCCGCCCTGACTGCGACTACCGCAACTCCCACGACCGTCGAATCGCCCCGGCCGCTGGCCTCATCTGCCATCGCTCGGCGCCTCATCCCCCTACCGACCACACCCCCGGAGAGCCACACGTGCACGACCGACACCACGAACACACCAACTGGCAGGAGACACCCATCGCCCCAGATAACCGCACAGCAAGTTGGAGGTTCGGACACTCCCCCGCAGGGGGTGCGCCCGAACCCGACCCCGCCCCGGGGGTGGCGCGGTCCGTCCGGCGCCAGGGGGCGCCGCACGGGAAGGCTGCGACCGAGGGCGGATCGCAGCCAGGGAAGGCCGACCGCAAGCGCCGGACCAAGATCAGGGGGAAGGCGCGTCCACGCGACAAGAAGCAGCGACCTGCCCAGAGTGTCCGCCTCAGCGATCAAGAGCACGCCATCATCCAGGTCGGCGCCGATGCCGTCGGCATGAGTCTGGCCGGCTTCCTCGCCCACTCCGCGCTCGCTGCCGCCCGTGACCAGTCCCGCACCGCCGCCACCATTGCCACCGAACGCGATGTGCTCACAGAGCTGTTCGCCATGCGCCGTCAGCTCGGCTGGGCCGGCAGCAACCTCAACCAGGTGGCCAAGGCCCTCAACTCCGGCGGCGATGTGCCCCACCTCAAGGAGGTGCTCGCCGACATCCACCGCGCGGCCAACGCCGTGAAGAAGGCCGCCGACCGGGTCACCAACCGCCAGGAGCAAGAAGGTGAGGCGGCTTGATCCCCAGCATCCACAAGCAGGGCAGCCGTACCCTCGGCCTGCTCCGCTACCTCTACGGCAAGGGCACGCACGAGGAGCACATCGACCCGCACCTGGTCGCCTCCTTCGACCACATGGCGCCCGACCCCGGCCGCGACCCCTCGGCCACGATGGAGGACCTCAAGCAGCTCCTCGACCAGCCCCTCCATCTGCTAGACGCCGACCAGCGACCCGAGAAGCACGTGTGGCACTGTTCGGTGCGCGCCGCTCCCGACGACCCGATCCTGACCGACGAACAGTGGGCCGACATCGCCCGCCGCATCGTCGCGGCCACCGGCATCGACCCCGGCGACGGTGCGGGCTGCCGCTGGGCTGCCGTCCGCCACGCGGACGACCACATCCACATCGTCGCCACCCTCGTACGCGAAGACGGCCGCCGCCCCGACCATCACCGTTCCGGCAAACGCGCCCAGGCCGAAGCGCGCCTCATCGAAGCCGACTACGGCCTCCACCGCGTCGCCCCCGGCGACGGCACTGCCGCCAAGTGCACCACCAGCGCCGAGCGGCACAAGGCCGAACGTCTGGGCAAGGAGCGTGCCTCCCGCGAGGAACTGCGTGAGACCGTCCGCCGCGCGGTGGCCGGTGCCGCTTCCACGGATGAGTTCCTCGGCCGCCTCAAGGACGCCGGGCTTCTCGTCCGCGTCAAGGTCATGCCCTCCGGTGACCTGAAGGGCTACAAGGTCGCCTTGCCCGACGACCGTAACGAGGACAAGGAGCCGATCTACTACGCCGGATCCACCCTCGCCCCCGACCTGTCGCTGCCCCGTATCCAGAAACACTTCACCACCGACTCCGTCCCAGCGGAGGCCGCCGACAGCGAGCGGCCGGAACGCCCTACCGCGCCCTCGGCACCCGCTGCGGCTCGGCGCACCACCGCCCACGCGGCCTGGGCGGCACTGCTCGTCCTCGACCACAGTGGCGACGACGGCGCGGCTGCCGCCCAGATCGCCGCCACCGGCGAGGTCCTCGACGCCCTCGCCAAGACCTCCGCCCTCCACACCCGCAACGAACTGCGCCAAGCGGCCTGGGAGTTCGAGCGGGCCTCCCGCTCCCACACCCGAGCCGAGTTCCGCCACGCGCAGGACCTGCGTCGCGCGGCACGCGACCTTGTCTACAGCGGACCCGCGTTCGGCCGGGGCGAGGACGGGGCCGGCACTGCGATGGTCCTGGACACGCTGGTCTTCCTCGCCATCGCCGCCTCCCACTGGCACGCCCAGCGTCAGCACGCCCAGCAGGCCGAGGCCGCCCGCCGGGCCGCCGAGCACCTGCGGGCCGCCTACCAGCAGGCAGCCGCCGAACCCCTCACGGTGCTGCGCGAACGTGGCCGCCGTATCGCCCCGTCCCTGCGCCACCACCACGCCACCACCGTGCGCGCCGCCCTGCCCGACCTCGCCGAGACCGTCCTGGCCGAGCCCGGCTGGGACGCCCTGGTCACCACCCTCACCGACGCCACACAGGCAGGCCACAACCCGCAGGCCCTACTCGCCGAGGCCGCCGCACGCAGGGAACTGGGCACCGCCGATTCCATCAGCGACGTCCTGGTCTGGCGCCTGCGTCACATGGCCGACCTACCCGCCTACGCGCCGACGGCCCCGGAACCCACCCAGGCCAGCCGCCTCACGGCCGGCCAAGCCATGACACCGCGCCTCTCCACGCCTTTGGCATCACGCGCACCACGCCGCTGACCCCGGCGAAGGTCCGTGGGCGCCATCGCCACTCGTGTCGCCGAACACACGTCATACGCCGGGCCCGACCGGTTCTCCCGGTCGGGCCCAGGGTGTGCCGTCCGCAACCAGGGGCTCGGTGCTCTCACGCTCGCCCTCTTCGTCATACTCGTGATCGGCCGTCATGGTCAAGCCCTCGCCTCGTTCGTCTACTCGTTCGGATTCTGCTAGAAGGAACGCGCCTCAGTGCGCGGACCGCTGCCGCTCGCGGGGAGAGCAGCGGTAAGCCGCACCACAGCGGCTCCTCGGGGGCAGGAGTCGTCAGCTGCGGCGGACGACGGTGACCCGGCCCTCGACGCCTTCGGGCACCGTGCGGCGGGATACCGGAACCAGTGAGGCGAGCGATGTGGCGAACGCCGCGACCAGATCATGATGAAAACTGGCGCTGAAGCTGGAGCACCACAGGTACGCAGCGCCAGGGACGGGTTCCGCCCACGCCTGCCAGCCCAGCAGGTCAGGGCGAGGATCGGCGTCCTGGACGAGCGGCGGCAGCATCTCCAGGGACACGCTGGCGGAGAACCCGGGATCCATGGCGGTGGTCCGAGGCCGGTCCACGTCGCGCAGCCAGCCTTGGGCGCTGAGCGCGTCGACGACCCTCTCCGGCCCGTCCAGGCCGACGTCGGGCGTCTCGCGAGCATCGATCGCCAGGAGGAGGTCGGCGAGCACCTCGTAGGGGAGGCCGGTGGTGAAGTACGCGTTCCACTCCGCCATCGCGGACGTGGCATGCGGGCGGGCACTCAGTTGCCAGGCGACGGGCAGTCCGCCCAGCTCGAACGGGTAGGCCGCGAGGATCCACTCGGCGCCACGCAGCCCGTCTGGGCTCACGTACAGCAGGGTGTGGCGGGCCGTGGGCCACATGCGCCAGCCGAGGCCGGCCAGGGTGTCGCCGATCCACTCGGCGAGAGCGCCGTCGTCACCGGCGAGGTGGCGCGGGTGACCCAGTACACCGGGTCCGTCGGGGAGGGGAGGGAAGGGTCGGTGGCGTGGTGCGGGTGCAGG
>NZ_LIPP01000211.1 GCF_001418335.1 Streptomyces aurantiacus
AACAGGATCACGAGACACTAGGGGTCGATCCCGGCCCGGCACTGCAGGAGATGTACCAACGTGTCCTGCGAGCCGATACCGAACTTCTCGCTCTCCCTGCTCCAGGCAAGCCTGTGCCTGCCTCCGCTCCTGTACCTATCTGCGAATTCCCGGTTCCGGCGCAACTACCCGCCAGCCTAACGGTGTTCGTCGGCCGTGACACCGAGCTGGCTGAGGTGTCTGCGTCGTTCTTGGGCGGCACGATGGCGATCAGCGCCATCGCTGGCATGGCAGGTGTCGGCAAAAGCACCTTCGCGGTGCACTGGGCGCGACGGATCGCCGACCGTTTCCCGGATGGCCAGTTGTATCTAAATCTCCGGGGCTTCGACCCGGTCGGGCTGCCTGTTCCGCCGGAACACGCTCTGCGCATCCTTCTGGAATCACTGGGCACCGACCCACGCCCGCTGCCGAGCGAAGTTGATGCACTCGCGGGCATCTACCGCACCCGGCTTGTCGGCAAGCGCGTTCTTGTGCTGCTGGACAACGTACGCGATGCCACGCAGGTGCGGCCTTTGCTTCCAGGAGAGCCTGGCTGCTTGGTTATCGTCACGAGCCGCAACAGGCTCTCCGATCTGGTTGCTTTGGACGGCGCCCACCTCCAGGAGCTCGACATTCTTTCCCCTGCGGAAGCCCGTGCACTGCTTGCCCGCCGCCTTGGACAACAGCGCGTCGCGGCCGAACCTCAGGCAGTCGAGGAGATCATCGCCCAGTGCGCACGATTGCCGCTGGCCCTGGCAGTAACTGCCGCCCGTGCGGCCGTCCGGTCCGCCTTCTCCCTTGAGACGATCGCAGCCGAACTACGCGACAGCGCCAGCAACCTGGACGCCTTCCACCACAGCAACGCCACAGCCGACGTGCGCGCCGTCTTTTCCTGGTCTTACCATGCCCTCAGCCCCGACGCCGCCTACCTGTTTCGACTACTGTCTCTGCACCCTGGACCCGACGTCACTCTGCCCGCCGCTGCCAGTCTGGCCGGACTCACCATCCCCCACACCAGACATCTACTCAGCGAACTCATACAGACCCACCTCACGGACGAAACCGTCCCTGGCCGCTACGCTTCCCACGACCTGCTGCGCACCTACGCCGGCGAACTGGCCGCAACCATCGATTCACCCCAGCACATAGCGGCCGCTCGGCAGCGGATCTTCGACCATTACCTGCATACTGCCCGCGAGGCGCTCGGTCTGACCGCCGAACGGGCCCTGATCGCTATGTCTCGCCCAGCTGCTGGGGTGCGCGCCGAGGGGTTCGCGGGAGACACCACGAAGGCGGCGGCCTGGCTCGCTGCCGAGCAGGCGGTGCTCCTTGCCGCCGTCGAACAGGCCGCCACCCACCGGTATGACATCCACGCCTGGCAACTGGCCTGGGCCACAGCGAATCACCTGCATTGGCAGGGCCGGTGGCACGAGCACGAGAGAATACACCGTACTGCCATGGTCGCGGCGGGCCGACTGGGCGACCGAACTGCCAAGGCTCACGCGCACCACGGTCTCGCCACAGCTGCGGCCGCTCTGGGAGGCTTCGACGAGGCACGCGGCCACATTGAACGCGCTGTCCAACTGTTCGCCGAATTGGGCGACACGAGGGCCCTCGCCGAAAGCTGTCGCACGATGGCCTCGGTGGCGAAGCAGCAGGGCGATCCGAAGGCAGCGCTCGGCGCCGCGCAGCAGTTCCTCGCGTTCCAGCAGGCCCACAACGGTCAGGACAGTGAGGATAGCCGTGGCCGAAGAGCGACAGCCGCCGGGCTCAATGCAGTCGCCTGGTGCCACACATTGCTTGGGCAGCATGAGCAGGCTCTTGAGCGATCACGGGAGGCACTGGCCCTGTGCCAGGAACTCGACTGCGTCACCGGGGCAGCGGAAACCTGGGACGGTATCGGCCAAGCTCACCATAACCTCGGCCAGTACGAACAGGCCGTCGTCGCCTATCGCAATGCGCTCGACCTCTTCCGGAGCAGCGACTTCCCATGGATGAGCGCTAGTACCCTGGAGCGCCTCGGGATTACCTATCTGAGCACCGATTGCCCGGCTGCGGCTGGTGCTGTGTGGACCGAGGCACTGGGTGTCAAGAATCAGCTCGGCAATCACGCAAATACGGAGTCGCTCCGCATCAGGTTGCGTCAACTGGGACAGTAGGCGTGATGGTGAAGAGTCTCTCTGCTGAACAGTCCGCTGACGCCGCGTTGGACGCCCTGTCCCACTTTCGTGTCGAGTTCTATGACTGCCTCTACAGCCGCGCGGATGCGCTCTTCAAGCTCACCGACGAGTGCTGTGCTCGGGTGGCCCGGTGGCGTCGCTGGTCGAGTTGACGCTCATGGCTGAGCAGGAACCCGTCGCTGACCCGACGTGACAACCGGGCCGAGAGCCTGCCCATCACCAGCTCTGGAGAACGCAAGTGTCCGCCGACTCTGTCGGCGGACACTTGCGAAAGGTCGAGACTAACTGTTTGATCCACAGAACGAGGATATGCGATCGTTGAAGGTGTTCACACCGGCGTAAGAATGATCTGCGTTCCAGATCCCTATGCTACGCAGGTCGGCATAAGCTTGCCCCGGCGAGATCTTGATGTACTTCCCACCCTCTTCATAGTCCTGGTAAAGCCGCTGGACAAGGCCCGTGTTGTTGTAGAGTGACGATGCCCGGTCGTTTGCTTGTCCGTTCAGGACTGCATTCAGCGTAATGCATCCCAGTCGCGAGCGGAAATCGTACTCAATTCCCTCGTAATCGGTGTCATTGTACAGGCATAGGCTATCCGCTGGGCAACCCGCCGCCTGGGCCGGCGCCGCACCGAAGATTGCACCACCCATCATTATGGCCGTACCAAAGGCGACAGAAAGTGTGCGTGATCGCATTTTACTCCTTCATTGCGGTCTATTGCAGGGCCGGTCGACAGCGAAGCAGGTACTACGTGACAGAAGCTATTCCGAGAAAATCACATGAAGAAACCAGTGCTGCCTGGCAAAGGCAACCTGCTGGGTGTTCATAGACGATTCATTACTGATATATGGAGCATCCGAGTATGCGCGAGGTGCACCTTTCGCCATACTTCGACCTGCGGGCCATGCGTATCCACGCGCCCAGGCGTACTCCCCAGTCCGGGCACTGAGCACTTTTCGAGCCGGCGGTGTCTGACCGTGAGTTGGAGTGTCCTGTGCAACGACGAAGCTCCTGGTAGACGGGTTCTCGGACAAGAACGCCCTCGCCGATGTGGAGCTCACGTGCTGCGCGGACAAGGCGTACCAAGGCGTCGGCGGACCCCGTCCGGGTTCCGTTTCGGGACCGCCGCCCCAAGCGATGGAAGCGCCGCCACAACACCACCCACGCCAAGACCCGCTGCCTCGGCGAACGGACCATGGCCACCGTCAAAGGCCGGCGCCGCCGCAGCACCAACCGCATCCCCGACGTGGTGAAGGCCGTCCTCGTCCTTCACCACGCATCGGCGTGAGGTTGGAAAAAGCTCAGTGACGACATTCGACGGCGCCGCGGTTCAGCGAGGGAAAGCGGGCGGTGGCACGGTCTGCGTCCCGAGCCGGTCCGGTGCGCGACCCGTCCCGCTCCCCCTCTGTTTGATACCTTTCACTGGACACGCAA